>NZ_BAAAQN010000016.1:0-165234 GCF_039531695.1 Catenulispora yoronensis | reverse complement strand
CCCCACGCGGAATGTATGAGAAGCCCGCGAACGTATTCGTCGCCGGGTTCATCGGCTCCCCCGCCATGAACCTCATCGAAGTCCCGATCGTCGACGGCGGCGTACAACTCGACGGCCTGGTCGTCCCGGTCGCACGCGAGGCCCTGGACCAGGCGGTGGCCGGCGGGGCGCAGACGCTGACCCTGGGCGTACGGCCGGAATCCTTCGACCTGGTCGGCAACGCCGAAGGCGCCATCTCCATGGAAGTCAACCTGGTCGAGGAACTGGGCGCCGACGCCTTCGCCTACACCTCGGCCAAGGTCGGAGACCGCAACGTCGATCTGATCATCCGGGTCGACGCGCGGGCGGTGCCGCTGAAGGGTGACACGCTGTACGTCAAGCCCCACGGGCACGAGACCCACCTGTTCTCCACCACCAGCGGCGAGCGCCTGGAGGGCTGAGTTCCGAGCGCAAAGGGTGCCCCGGTCCACGATGCTGGACCGGGGCATTCGCAGCGAATTCCTGGGCTGGGGCTCCACCATTTGTCGGTGGTGGACGCAATAGGCACCGCGCACTCCGGCAGCCAAAGCACCCCAAGGCCAGCCGACGCGGGTGCGTCGAAATCAATGCAGGTGGGTTTTCCCCGACCTCTGGCAATCGGCGACGGTCGATCGTATATAAGTATTCTGAGTTCCGTCGCCCCGGAGGTGCCCAGTGACCCAAACAGCGACAGCGGCTCCGGTTTGCCCGCGCGACCACGCGGACTGGACCGTCGGCGTGTTGTGCCCGGACTGCGCCAACTACATCGTGCTCGGCGCCGTGCCCCGGCGTTCCGGTCGGGTGCTGCGCTGGCCGATCGCGCTGCTGTTGCTTTGCTTCCTGACCGCGCTTTTCCTGGTCAACCGAGAACGTGCGCAGTGGCCGGCCTTTATGTTCGTGGTACTCGCACTGCTGCACGTGTTCTCGCTCGCCTTCTCCAAAGGCGCGACACTGCGCCTCACCGCCGTCGGCACGCTGCTCTATACCGCCGGCTGGTTTGCCTGGTGGCTCGCCCGCGACGCCGAGCTGTGGAGGAAGGCCGGCTTCAAGTGGACACCGATCGTGCTGTGGGGTCTGGGCTTCCTGTACGCGCTGCTACTGGGAACCACGCGCGGCCAGCGCTTTCACCGCGGCTTCGCGACCTTCTTCCTCACCTCGGCGACGCTCGTCCTCGGAATGTGGGCAGTACTCTGCGCCGACGTCCAATACGGCCTGGGGTATTCGTGGCTCCCCTCGGCCGCGCTGCTCGCCGCCGCGTTCACCCCGCTCCTGGCCATCGTCATCGACATCGCCGCCGGCGGGCAGACGACGCGGTTGCCCGCCACCTTCTCTGCGGCGCTGGGAGCGGTAAGCACCTATCTCGCGGTCGTCGAGGTCGTCATCAGGGCCCTGAACCACCTGGAACAGACGCTGCCGTCCCGGGTCCTCGGCCGGCCGGAGCGGGCGTGGCCCGATCCGTGGTGGTTCGAGCTGCTGCCTTGGCGAGTCGTGGTCGGCACGGCCGGCGCCGTGGCTGCCGGGGCCATACTGCTGGCCTCCAGCGTGACAGCGGTCAGCGCCGATTTCTCTCGCACCACGCCCGACTTCTTGTTGCCCCGTATCGAATACACCGCGGCCCGGCTCACCTCCTCCGCGGACCCTGCCTCACGAGTGGCCGAACACACCCGCCTCGTCGTACTGCGCGCGGCCCGCTCCTGCTACCTCGCCGCCCTGTTCATCGGCCGAGTCGCAGCCGAGCTGGCCGACGAACTCGCCCAAGCGGCTCTCCGCCTGGGCCGGTCCCTCCTGGCGGCCATACGCTGGTTCCTGCTCCCCCTCGCCTGCTTCTCGACAATCGCCCTCCTGCTCATCAGCGTCATACACAGCCTGGTCAGCGAGGTACCGCAGCCCACTGCCACCGCCCAGGCCAACAGCTCGGCGACAATCTGGGGCGGCCTGGTCTGCGCCGCCGCGGTCGTCCTGACACTGTGCGGCCTGGCCTTCAGCCTCGCCGCGGTGAGCCCGACCCGCCTAGGGTCCCGCAACGCCCTACTGCCGGCGTCTGTGATAGCGGCACTGTTCGGAATGATGATGACGCTCGCCACTCCCCTGCTATGGTTCCTCAGCTCCGCCCTCGGCCGAGTCCACATCCACCCCGCAGGCCTCGGCCTGGGCCCGCTGGTACGCGCCAACCTGATCGTGGTGTTGGTCTGCGTAACCGCAATAGTGATCGCGGTACTGGCCAACGAGGGATTCACTACGGGCGCTCCGGCACTGAATCCGACCACTGCAACGGCGCCGAACCGCCGCCTCGTGCTCGCAGGGCTGATCGTGCCACTGGCCCTTACCGGACTGTTCGCGGTGATCAGCGGTCATGGACTGCTCAGCAGTTGGATCGACAGTTTCAGCTGATGCGGCCTCACCTGAATAGGTGACGGAAGCGCCCGCCCGAGTCTTGGCACCATGGGCCCGGACAGCGCCGGTCTCAGTTGCTCAAGGGAGCCACCATGCGGATCAACAGTCCGGGCTCCGCGCTCGGCGGTCCGGAGTTCTGGCGGGCTTAGCGAGCCGTGGCAGACGCACCAGACCCGGTTCGTAGATCTGGACGCTTGACGACGGCAGCGGTTCAGCCACCAAAGCTCGTCCCGGACAACAAGTAGGTTGGCCAGGTGGAGACAACATATGAGGATCTGCCAGCAGAGTTGACGACTGAGCGGCTGCGATTGCGGCGCTGGCTGCCGTCGGATGCTGAGCAGTACCGCGGGTTGTGGGTTGAGCGGGACCCGCGCGCGTTGCGGCGAATCGACGCGGAAGGGCGTCCGACGGTCGACGATCTCCGCGAGCGGATCACCCGGAATCCCCAGGGAGCGGAGCCCGGGCTGGGCCTATTGCCGATCGAGCTGCGGGAAACGGGAGAGTTCATCGGATACTGCGGGTTGACCGTCAACGGGGCGTCTTTCGACGAACCCGAGATCGCGTTCGAGCTCGCTCGGAGAGCTCATGGTCGCGGGTATGCCACTGAGGCCGCGCGTGCGGTCGTCGAAGCCGCGGCCCGGACGGGCCGGCGGCGGCTGTGGGCGACCGTGCGGGAGTGGAATGCGGCGTCGTTCCGTGTGCTGGAGAAGCTTGAGTTCGTTCGGAGCGGTCGCGTCGACGAGGATGCCGAGCGCGGTGATTCGATCTGGTTAACACGGGTGCTTGACCAGGCCTAGGCGGTCTCATTCCTGTTGCAAGGGCATCCCTGGGACGACATCGCTGATGGTCAGCTGCTGTGGACGATGCTGTAGACACCCCAGCCCATAGCGGTGAGCACAGCGGCGAAACATAGCCCTGCGATCAGCTTGCCCAGCATGTTCGGCCTGGGGGCGGCTGCCGTTGGCGAGCCCGCCGTCTCGTCCGATGGGGCCAGCGCGAGCAGCCCGAGGGCGAAGAGAGCGGGCAGCCCTGCGCCGGCCAGCAGGCCGATCACGACGATCTTCCACAGCGCGTCCAGATTGATCCAGGAGTTCACGGTCTTCGCTTCCCTTCAGCTGTTCACAGGGCCGCACCGGCCGGCGCGGTGCGCGCGGGTGCCAACGATCCCGACCACTGGCTGTTGACGTTCGACGCCGTCACCGTGGTGCGGCGCGAGGCGAGGTAGAGGCCGGTCACGCTCGCGGCGAGCACCACGAAGACGGTGGAGATGCCGGCCGTGCCGCCGATGCCGTCAGCCGTGGCGTAGGCGGCCGCGCCGACCAGGCCGGCGGCGGGCAGCGTCAGCACCCAGGCCAGCGCCATCCGGGCCGCGACGGACCAGCGGACCGCGGCTCCGGCCTTGCCCACGCCCGAGCCGAGGATCGAGCCGGTGGCGACGTGGGTCGTGGACAGCGAGTAGCCGAACCTGCTGGACAGCAGGATCACCGCGGCCGAGGCCGACTCGGCGGCCATCCCCTGCGGCGCCTCGATCTCCACCAGACCCTTGCCCAGAGTCCTGATCACCCGCCAGCCGCCGGCGTAGGTGCCCAGGCTGATCGCCAACGCGCAGGAGACGATGACCCATACCGGGGCTTTCGCGTGCGCCGTGAGCGAGCCGTTCGCGATCAGCGCCAGGGTGATGATGCCCATGGTCTTCTGCGCGTCGTTGGTGCCGTGCGCCAGGGAGACCATCGACGCGGACCCGATCTGTCCGAGTCTGAAGCCGCGGCCCCGCAGGTCGGCCGACACGCCGCGGGTGATGCGGTACACGAAGAAGGTGCCCACGACCGCGACCAGCCCCGCGATCACCGGCGACAGCAAGGCGGGCAGCACGACCTTGGAGGTCAGGCCGTGCCACTGCACCGCGTGGCCGCCCGCCGCGGCCAGGCTCGCCCCGACGACCCCGCCGATCAGGGCATGCGAGGAACTGGAGGGAAGACCCAGGTACCAGGTGGCGAGATTCCACAGGATGCCGCCGGCCAAGCCGGCGAACACCACCGTGAGCGTCACCAGGTGGGTCTGGACCAGCCCGTTGGCGATCGTCGCGGCGACGCTGAAGGACAAGAACGCGCCGGCCAGGTTCAGGACGCTGGACACGGCGACGGCGATCCGGGGCGGCAGTGCTCCGGTCGCGATGGACGTGGCCATCGCGTTGCCGGTGTCGTGGAAACCGTTGGTGAAGTCGAAGCCCAGCGCTGTGGCCACCACGAGCGCGAGCAGGACACTGTTGCCAGTCACCGGACGCCGGTAACCGAACGGCGCCGTTGGAAACCCATATTCGGCGCGCTATCCGAAACCCGCGTTCTGTTCATCTGATGTCACCTGGGTCTTGCCGTGCGTTCGCGGATGAACACCGTCCTACCGTCTTCGAAACCGGGCATCTCACCTCGGCGTCCGGATCCCCTGTCCTGGACTCCCGTGGTGGTCCTGCCGAGTCCGACACCACGCTCCTCGCAACTTCGCGCCCGCAAGCCGCAACCGAGGCATGTGGTTGGGCGTGACAGATAACCAGGGCCGGTCGGTCGGACCCTTATAGGGCAAGCAGATCAGGGGGGCGGATGCGGGATCCGAGTAGCTTCGACGACTTCTACCACGGCTGTGCGAAACGGGTGACGAGCCACATCCACGCGATGGTCGGAAGTCTGGCTGAAGCCGAAGACATCGTGCAAGACGCGTTCACCAAGGCCTGGCAGCACTGGGACAAGATCTCCCACTATGCGGATCCTGAGGCATGGGTTCGCACCGTGGCGTTCCGCATCCAGGTGAGCCGATGGCGCAAGGCCAGCAACAGAATCCGGGCGCACCGGCGACACGGCTTGCCGGCCGACGAGCCGGCATTGAGCCCGGACTACGTCGCGATCATCGCCGCCCTGCGCAAAATCAATGTCGGTCAACGCCAAGCGATCGTTCTCCACTACCTGGTCGGCCTGTCGATCGACGAGATCGCGGACGAGACAGGCGTCGCAGCCGGCACCGTCAAGGCACGGCTCTCGCGAGGACGCCAAGCACTGGCCACCCACCTCTCCGACCTGGCCCCGCAAATCCGCCCCATTGCCACGGAGGTGTCGAACGATGGATGAGGACTTCACCACGGCGATCCAGCGCGGAGCACGCGAGCTCGCCGACCAGACGGACCTGACCCCGGTCCGCCTCATCCGCGCACAGGGCGACCAACGCCGTCGGCGTCACGCCGTCGCCGGCGTGGGACTGGCTCTCATCGCGGCCACCGCCATCGGAACCGGACTCCTCCGCTTCAGCGGACCTGGGCAGCACAGCCCGGTACCGCCAACCATGACTCCGACGACCTCCCAAAGCGCCAGCCGGCCCAGTAGCCCCACTAGCCCTGAGAACTCCCAGAGCCCCGACGCCGAACACACAACGACCACGCCGACTCCGGACGCCTCCAAGCCTCCCGCCAGCGAACACACCTCAGCCACGGACCCGAAATCCTTGGCAGACTGCAAGATGACCCAACTGAAGATCACACTCGGCCAAGGCGGCGCCGGCCTGGGACACAGCGATCTGCCCCTCCTCTTCCTCAACACCGGCTCGACAGCCTGCCGACTGCACGGATACCCCGAAGTCAAAGCCCTCGACTCCCACCAACACGTCATGGCCCAGGCCCGACAGACCCCCAACGGCTACATGGGAGGCCTGGTGGCCAACAGCACGCCGCTCCCAACCGTGGACCTCAGCCCAGGACAGTCCGCGTCCGCACTCGTGGAGGCGTCGAACTTCAACATCCCTGACGGCAGCGCCTGCGCGGCATACAGCTCACTACAGATCACGGCACCGAACGAAACACGATCCATCAATCTCAGCGTGACAGGGGGCGGCTGCAGCGACCTGCAAGTCCATCCAATCGTCCCTGGCAACACCGGCCAATCGAGGTAGCGAGACGAGCGGGATGGGCGGCTGGGCGGCTGGGCAGGGGCTTCGGCTTGCTGGATCAGGTCGGCCAAGTCGTCGACGTTGCGCTGGCCACCGGCTCAAGCAGGGGGAAATCAGGGCCCTGCGGCAGGCCGCATAGCAAAGGCCGGGGCCGGCTTCTCTAGGGAAACCGGCCCACGACCCAGCTGACTGAGCATCCACATGAACGCAGAGGCCCAGCCGCAGTAGTGTCAAACCGCGCTGCGGGAATCGCGCCGATATTCTCTCCAACGCAAGAGGTGACAGCATCAGGCATCTCTAACGCGGCCCGAGTAGGGGCGGTCCAGGGGCGGCCCGGTCAGTCGAGGCCCTCAATGATGCGGAAGTCGCGCTCGACGCTGTCGGAGAGCGCGATCAGCGCTTCCTGGTAGGCGTCGCTTTCGCGGGCCGCGACGGCCTGGTCGAAGCTGTCGAACTCGATCAGGATGGTGCGCTCGGCGATTCCGGCGTCGTGCGCGACGACCCGGACGCCGCGGGAGAGGACCCGTCCGCCTCCGGCCTGGACCGCCGGTCGGGCCAGGTTGTCGTAGGCGGCCAGCTTTTCGGGGTCTGAAATGGTGCGGTAGACACTAACCCAGTAGCCCTTGGCCATGGAAACCTCCAGTGTTCGGAAGATCGCGTTCGAAAGTTATCAATGGATTGATTTAGCGCAGGCGGGGACGGTCCTCGTCCAGCGCGATCAGCATCGTCAGGTCGAGTGCGGGCGCGCTGTGTGTCAGGGCACCGATCGAGATCAGGTCGACGCCGGTGTCGGCGATGGTGCGGACCCGGTCCAGGGTGACGTTGCCGGAGGCCTCCAGGAGGATCTCGGCGCCTCCGGGACGGCCTGCTCTCACCCGTACCACCTCCTCGATGTCGGCCGGTTCCATGTTGTCGAGCAAGAGCCAGCCGACGCCCGTTTCCAGGGCATTCAGGGTCTTCAGGGTCTCCAGGGCCACTGGGGCCTCCAGAGGTTCCAGGGCCTCCAAGGCTTCCCACGCCTCTGCGACGGTCTGCACTTCGACCTCGATCGGCACACGCGTCCCGGACTCGGCCATCCCCTTGCGGACCGCCTCGATCGCCGCGGTCACCCCACCCGCCGCGGCGATGTGGTTCTCCTTCAGCAGGACCATCGCCGCCAGGCTGAGGCGGTGGTTGCTGCCGCCGCCCACGGTGACGGCGTACTTGTCCAGGGCTCGCAGCCCGGGGGCGGTCTTGCGGGTGTCCAGGATCCGTGCCGGGGTCCCGGCCACGGCTTGGACGAAGCGGTCGGTGAAAGTGGCGATGCCGCACAAGCGCTGGAGGAAGTTCAGCACCGTGCGCTCGGCGGTGATCAGGCTGCGAGCCGGGCCCGTCAGCCGTACCAGGACGTCCCCGGCCTGCACCCGTGCGCCGTCCGCGACCAGGGATTCGACCTGGACCTGCGGGTCGGTCCGGGCGAAGACTTCGGGGACCACGGGCAGGCCGGCGACGACACCGGGCTGGCGGGTGCTTACCTCGGCGGTGGCGATCAGATCGGCCGGGACGCTCCACAAGGTGGTGATGTCGTCGGCGGCCATGTCCTCCGTCAAGGCGGCGGCCACACTGGCTCGCGCCGCCGACACGGGGAATTCTGCGATCTTCATGGCTGGCTCCTCGGTGCCGGCTCGGGAAGCGGGATCGTCCATGACGTGTTGCTCCGTTCAACAGGACCGGATCGATCGTTCGGCTCCCAGCAAAGCCTCCGCGATCCGGTCCGCGCCAATAGCCCCACGAGGCCACCCCATAGGCTCGGACCTATCGCGAGAGCTAGGAGCGGACATGCACGACCACCAGGGCGTCGAACTTCGTCACCTCCGCTACTTCGTCACCGTCGCCGAGGAGGGCACGATGACGGAGGCCGCGCGCGTGCTGCGGATCGCGCAGCCCAGCCTGAGCCAACAGATCAGCGCCCTGGAGCGGCGGGTCGGGGCGCCGCTGTTCCATCGCAGGCCCACGGGGATGGAGCTGACCGAGGGCGGCCGGATCCTGTACGCGAGCGCCTGCCGTGCCCTGGCCGAGATCGAGTCGTCGCTGGTGCAGGCGCGCGACGCGCGCCGCTCGGTCCAGGTGGGGGTCTGCGGCTCCGCCCCGGAGCACCTGCTGACGCGGGTCGAGCGGATCTTCGACGACGACGGGTCCCTGGACGTCGAGTTCGCCGGGGCCGACTCCCAGGAGCAACTCGACCTGCTGCGGACCGGCGCCCTGGCCTTCGGGGTGATGCGGGTCTTCCACGCCGTCGAGGGCCTGGCCACGCTGACCCTGGCTGACGAGCCGCTGGGCGTCGTCCTCCGGTCCGACCACCCGTTGGCCGATCACGCGGTCCTGACCTGGGCCGACCTCGCAGGCCAAGAGCTCCTGTGGTTCCCCGCCCGGCGCAACCCGCGCTTCGCCGACTACGTCCTGGCCCACCTCGCCGGCCACGGCTGGTCGCCACGCCTGCACATCATCGACGCGCGCAGTCAAGCCCTGTACCGCCATCACCTGCGGAACAGCCAGAACCTGGTCACCCTGCGAGCCGGAAACGGCACCACAGCGGGCGCGGGGATGGCTTGGCGGCCGCTCGCGTCCGACCCGCCGCGCGAACGCTTCATCCTCGCCACGCTCGACGACGGCCCGTCGGCGGGGCTCCTCGCCCACCTGGGGACCCGGTGGTCGTCCGACGACGGTGTGCGCGATGGGAGGATTTGAGGTTCCAGTCGGTGGAAGGTGCAGGCTCATGGGCGTGGACGACGACGGACTCCTCACGGTCGGCCGGCTGGCCGCACTCACCGGCGTGCCGGCCAGGACGGTCAGGTTCTGGTCGGATTCCGGCGTGCTCCCGCCGTCGGACCGCTCGACCGGCGGCTACCGCCTCTACGACCAGAACGCGCTCGCCCGGCTGGAGTTGATCAGCACTCTGCGTGACCTCGGGATCGGACTGGCCGCCGTCGAGCAGATCGTGAACGGGCAGACGACCCTGGCCGAAGCCCTCGGCGCCCACACCAAGGCCCTCGATGCCGAGATCCGCCTGCTGAAGCTACGCAGATCGATCATCGGGGCGATGGCGAGGTACGTCGACACAGGGAAGATGCCGCAGATGCACAAGCTGGCCAAGAACACCGCCCAGGAACGCCAGAAGATCATCGACGAGTTCGTCGAGGAGGTCTTCGCCGGAGCACGGGTGTCCGACGAGAGTCAGATCATCGCCGAGTGGATGCGCGAGATGCCCGCCGAATTGCCGGCCGACCCCACGCCGGAGCAGATCCAGGCGTGGATCGAACTCGGCGAACTGGTGGCCGACGAAGGTTTTCGCACCGCACTGCGTGAGATGGTGCTGGCCGACCAGCACAACTCGAAAGTCGAGTTCGGACTCGACCTGCGCCCCCGCGTACTCGAACATGCCGGCGCCGCAGTGCGGGACAACGTGCCCCCGGACGGTCCGCGCGCCAAGACCATCCTCAGCCGTATCCTTCCCCTCGACTGCACACCCGAAGAGAAGGCCGACCTGTGTGGCTGGCTGGAGCAGATCACTGATACCCGCATCGAACGGTACTGGCAGCTCATCGACCTACTGAATGACCGGATCCCGAGCGAGCCGGCTGTACCGGTGTTCACCTGGCTTCTGGCAGCGCTTCGTGATCACGGTTGAACTGCGGGCAGGGGCTGGCGGGCAGCGGCCAGGGGCCAACGGCCAGACCACGGCACACCCGCGCTCCAACCGTCGCCAAGGTGCTGGCCACACTGCACTGCACTGCACTGCACTGCACTGCACGAAGTGGGCCCGGCAATACGTCAGGAAGAGGGTCATGAAGGTACGCGCCGGTCGCCGGTTCACTGATACCAGTCGTCACTCTCGCCGGTGAGGGATCGTTAACGCTCAGGACCCGTGATCGGCGAGAGCGGCCAGCCGGGGGCGTCCGTCAACCACAGCAAATCGTCGCGTCGGGGCCTGCAATCCGCCTTCGCGATCATCTTCGTCCCGCGCACCCCTGCCGGGCAGCGGCCCTTGGTCCCCGGCGCCCAGAAGACATAGCCGCCGCCATGCTCCAGGACGGGCGGCTTCACCAGTCAACCCCGACTCGCCGACCACCCCGGCAATCGAGCCGGACGGGTCTGGCGGGTCGGGGCCGAGGCCGGGGGCCAGGGCCGACGCTCTGTAGCTCAACCGCAGGCGGCGTCGAAGCTGGTCGGGTTCGCGAAGGTGTATTCGACTCTGTAGTGCCGGACCGTGGTGCCTTGGCAGAAGTAGTCGGCGCGCCCGGTGCCGCTCGCTACGAGGGTGTTGTCTTGGTAGATGGAGACCGGTACCGGGATGTACCAGGCCACGCAGAAGATGCTGTCCGAGGCCCAGATCGATTGGCCGGGCGTGACGGTGAGGTTGGTGCGAGGCGGGTCGCAGCCCGGAGAGCCGGCGTTGGCTGTCCCGGACGAGGTCAGGGCGGTGGTGGCGACGCCACCAAGCATCAGCGCGAGCGCGGCGCCCAGTCGGGCGGGACGGGAGAACGATTTCATGTTTTCCACCCTGGAGTCTGCTGGAGACTGTCAGCCGCAGGCGGCGTCGAAGCTGTAGAGCATCGTCTGGCCGTAGTTGTAGCTGATTCCGTAATGCCGCACTGTGGTGCCCTGGCAGATGTATGTGGCGAGTCCCCGTCCCGACGCCACCTGGGTGCCGTCCTGGAAAACCTGGACCGGTATGCCTATCTGGTAGCCGAGGCACACTACAGCGCCCGAGCCCCAGACTGATTGGCCGGGGATAGCACCATAATTGCTGTGGTTAATGCACGGCGCATCGGCGTTGGCCGCCCCGGACGAGGTCAGAGCGGTGGTACCGACGCCACCCAGCATCAGCGCGAACGCGGCACCCAATCGAGCAGGACGAGATAACGATTTCACGGTTCCCCCCGAGGGACATGGATCGACCGAATGCCGACTCCGAACCCTGAGTTTTCTCCTCCCCCGATTTTCTGTAAAGGCAATCGCAGGACATTGGCTGAATACAGACGGGCGGACATCTTCGGCGGCATGAGCGTCATCTCGCCGAAGCTGGCTGCGCCGCACCGCCTCGACGAACCGGCGCCGATCTACCACTACCAATGGGCCGACCGCCCACACGCTGGCCGCTCGACGCAAGACTCGCCCTCGCCCGCGAACTCTCGATCGGTTCAGCCGCTGCTGCCGATGGCCTGCGGGTAGGTGAAGAACTTGTCCGGGTCATAGTGCTGCTTCACTGTGACAAGCCGGTCGTAGTTCGGTCCGTAGTACGCCGCCCGCCAATCGTCCAAGGTCGGGTCGGGGAAGTTCTGGTAGGAACGCTGTGGCGGACCCGACGGGAAGATCGCGTCGTAGAACTCGTCGAGCCAGGCCAGGTTCGCCTCGACGACGCTGCTCGGGTCGTGTTCGGCCCATGTGGTCTCGGCGGCGAGGATGAAGGCCGCGTCGCGGTGTACGAACGCGGTCGCGTCCGGGGCGATCTCGTTGACGCGGCCTCCCATTCCGAACATGGCGAAGCCGGCGCCGTCGCTGTTCGCGCTGCCCGGCCACGCGGTCAACAGGTCTGCCGCAGCCTTGACCCGCGGTTCGTCCAACGGTGCGTCAGGCGTCAGGATCGCCGACTTGGCGGCGAAGCAGTCAACCGGGGTGGTGGCGGACAGCAGGTCGCTCGCCTTGCCGGGGGTGACCTCGCGTACCGAGTGCAGGTTGTTCACGCGTTCTTGGTCGGTGCCGATCGCCAGCAATGGTGCGAGGATGCCCAGCAGTTCGGTGACCGTGCCGTAGTGCTGGCCGATGACGTTGACGTTCGCGTTGTCCCTGATGGATCGCCGGTCCTGGCCGTGGGTGCCGATTCCGAGGCGGCAGTGGAAGCGCTTGTCGTGCAGCGTCTGTGCCGCGATCGCCTGCATCGCGGCCATGACCGGCAGCACGCTGTCGATGCTCCACTTGAAGTCGTAGAACGCGACGTCGCCGGCGAACTGGTCGTATCCGAACGTGAACGAGGTGTGCACGCCGAAGTTGTTGCCCGCTCCGCCGCGCACCGCCCAGAACAGGTCCTGATTCGAGTCCTGACTCGCTCGCACCACGCTGCCGTCGGCCAGCACCACGGTGGTGGACAGCAGCCGGTCGCACGTCAAGCCGAACATCTTGTCGCTGAACCCGATCCCGCCGCCGAGCACCAGGCCCGCGACGCCGACCGACGGGCACCGTCCGGTCGGCACGAACATGCCTTTGTCCTCCAGCAACGGGTGCACGTCGCCGTTGGTCACACCGGCTCCGACGGTCACGGTGCCCGCGTTGTGCGCCACCTGGATCGGGCCGTACTGCCGAGTGCGGGTCGGCCGCCCGGTCACCGGTGCGATGAGTTTCATGCGGCTCATGTTCAGCAGCAGGCCCGTGGTGGTCGAGTACCCGGCGTAGTTGTGCCCGAGGCCCGAGCGCGGGACCGCCGGCAGCCCGACGGCGCGCGCCCACTGGACGGCCGCGACCACGTCCGCGGTCGTGACGCAGGTGACGATCCCCGCCGGGCGGACCGGCCGATAGCGGCGGTTGAACGGGACCGACAGGGTGTCGTAGGCGGGGTCCGCGGGCCGGTAGAGGGAAGCCGTGGGCGACAGCGCCCTGGCCAGGGCCTGCCAGTCGGCCGGGGACACGTCCGGCAACGCGGCCGACGACACGGCTGGCGACACAGCCGACGACACGTCCGGGGACACCACCGACGCCGCAGCCCGGGCCGGCCGCGCCACTCCCACAGCGGTCATCGCCAGCGAGCCGGCAGCACCGATCTTCAACACGTCACGCCGGTCGAGCACAGCAGCTCCGCTCATGCCAGAAGTGTCAATGCATGGATTCGGATCGAGGGTACCGACCGGAGCCGCCGGAACGATCTTGACACGCCCGAGACGGGCCTATTCAGGCACGGTGAAGGCTTCGGTGATCCCACCGTCAAGCGGGATGGCGGCACCGGTGATGAATCCGGAGTCGGCGCCGGCGAGGAAGGCGATCGTTCCCGCCGCCTCCTCCAGCGTCCCGAAGCGACCCATCGGCCAGTGCACGAGCCGCTTGGCCAGCACGCTCGGATCCCGTTCGAGAATCGCGCGCTGCGCCGGGGTCTCGACAGGTCCGAACAGGACCGCATTGACCCGCACGCCAGTACGGGCAAGGTGGACGCCGAGGTCGCGGGTCAGCTGCACGACAGCGGCCTTCGCGGCCGTGTAGGCCATCGGCGCGGTGGCGGAGCCCATCGCGGCGAGGAACGAAGCGGCGTTGATGACGCTGCCGCCGGACGGCTCGGTGTTCAGCAGGTGCGGGATGCCGTGCTTGCAGGACAGGAAGACGCTGGTGAGGTTCGCGTCCATGGCGTCACGCCAGGTCTGAAGGCTCATGTCGAGCACGGAGCGGTCGCCGGAGCCCATCAGCCCCATGTTGTTGTAGATGACATCGAGCCGGCCGTGGTCACGCACGATCCGCCGATACGTCTCCTCGACCAGGCCCTCGTCGGACAGATCGGCTTGCAGGCTGTGCACGCCGACGGAGTGCTCGACCAGATCGACGCCGACCACCACGGCGCCCTCGCGGGTGAACCGGTCGGCGACCGCCTGACCGATCAGGCTGGCCGCTCCGTTGACGACGCAGACCTTGCCGATGAGTCCGTCAACCACTTCGGCCTCCACATGACGGTAGCGGGATGTCATATCGCTCGGCGACTCGCCTGCAACGCTGAACGACCCTATGCCGCAGGCGTCACAAGGCACTGCATTCAGCGATGTGTCAGGACCCGTCGGGCGGGGTCAGGCCGAGCGAGCGGATCAGGTCGTGGATCTCGGTCCGGTAGACCTTCCCGGGGTTCGCGGTCTGGGTGTGCAAGTGGCCATAGACCTCCAGGGAGACCAGCCCGTGCAGGCGGCCCCAGACCCGCAGGGCCAGCGCGACGGCGTCGGGCGGCAGGTCGGGGAAACGCTCGTGCACGGTGGCGACCAGGCCAGGGTCGAAATCCGACCACTGATACGTACCGTGGGACTGGAGCGGCTCGGCGTCCGGCCAGGCGCCGGCGACCAGGCCGGTGAGGCCGGTACAGGCGCGGCGCTCGGCCTCCGCCGCGGCGCCTTCGGGCGGAGCCTGGTATCCGGGCACCGGGTCGCCGTAGACGAGGCGGAAGCCTGCCGGGTTGGCCAGGGCCCACTGCCGGAAGGCGGTGGCCCACGCCAGAAGCCGGCCCGCCGCGTCCTGCGGGGGCAGTTGGTCGCGGGCGGCCTCGGCGGACTCCACGAAGGCCGTGTACAGGTCGGCGATCAGGGTCGTGACCAGCTCGTCGCGGGTGGCGTAGTAGCCGTAGATGGCGTTGGCGGTCATCCCCATCTCGCGGGCGATGGCGCGCAGCGAGATCGCGTCCGGTCCGCCCGCGGCCATCAGGTCCAGGGCGATCGTCTTGATCTCCTGCGCGGTCTGCGCTCGCAGACGGGCTCGCCTGTTCTGGGTCTGGCTCTGCGTCTGACTCTGCGTCCGCGTCTGGCTCTGCGTCTGACTCTGCGCCGTCTGGGCCTGCGTCCGGGTCTCCACGGTGCCACTGTACAGCGTTGCGCTACTGCACACCGTAGTGCAACTATATGCCGTGCAGTAAATGGACGCCGCACAGAAAGCCTGGAACCGTGCCTCCTCCTGAACCATCCGCACCCTCGCGACCTGGGCTTCGGCTCGCGTTGCTGGCCTCGACGCAGTTCGTCGTCGCCCTTGACTACAACATCGTCTTCGTCGCGCTGCCCGACATCGCCGACAGCCTGGGGTTCACAGCCCAGTCGTTGCAATGGGTCGTGAGCGCCTACGCCGTGGCCTTCGGCGGCCTGCTCATGCTCGGTGGCAGACTCGTCGACCGGATCGGCCAGCGGCGCATGTTCATCGTCGGGCTCGCCCTGTTCGCGGCCTCCTGCCTGGCCGGCGGCCTGGCGACCGGCCCTGCGATGCTGCTCGCCGCGCGGGCCGTGCAGGGCGCCGGCGCGGCGATGCTCACCCCGGCGACCCTGTCGCAGGTCAACACCGGCTTCGCCGAGGGTCCGGCACGTACCCGGGCCCTGTCGCTGTGGTCCGCCGCGGGCAGTGCCGGGCTGGCAGCCGGAGCGCTGCTCGGCGGCGTGCTCACCCAGGCCGGCGGATGGCGGTGGGTCATGCTGGTGATGGTGCCGCCGGCGCTGTTCATCCTGCTCGCCGCACCGCGGCTGCTGGCCAGGGACCACACGGACGAGAAGACCCGGGCGGGCTTCGACATCCCGGGCGTGCTCACCGTGACCGCCGGATCGGCGCTGCTGGTGTTCGGCCTGGCCAGCGGGCCGCAAGCCGGCTGGGGCGCGCCCCGCAGCGTCGGGTCGGTCATCATCGGTGCGGCCCTGCTCGGCATCTTCGTCCTGGTGGAACGACGCTCGCCCCACGCGCTGGTGCCTCCACGGCTGCTGCGCAACCGGAGCCTGGCCGTCGCCATGTCGGTGATCCTGGTGTTCCAGAGCGCTTTGGGCGGCGCGTACTACATCTTCACCACGTACCTGCAAAGCGGGCACAGCTACAGCGCGCTGGCCACCGGCCTGGCGTTCCTACCGGTGACCGTGCTCTCGGTGATCGGCGGTATGAAGTTCGGCCCGGCGGCGATCGGCCGATGGGGACTGCGGACGAGCCTGTTTGTCAGCATGCTTGTCAATGGTCTGGGAATCATGGCACTGGCTCTCGCCATGTCGCCGAGCGCCTCCTTCTGGGCTCTGATTCCGGGCATCGTCATCTGGGGCATCGGCGGAGGCATGTCCTTCACGGCGATGTTCGTGACCGCCGCCAGCGGCGTAGCCCCCACCGAGCAAGGTGTCGCATCCGCCATGGCCACCACGGCCCAGCAACTGGGCGGCGCCGCCGGACTCGCCCTGCTCGTCGCCATCGCCAACGCCAAGCTGCACGACGGCAGCGGCAGCGGCAGCGGCGTCGGCACCGGCGCCACACAGGCGACGGCCCTCATCGACGGCCTGCGCAACGCGGGCGTCACGGCCGGCGCGGCCGCGATCCTGGGCGCGTGCCTGGCGTTCGCGCTCGCCCGGCGGCCGATCTCAGCACCCTCCCACGATTTCGTCCCGACCCCCGAGGAGATCAACCTATAAGCGAGCAGAGCCCACGACCTTGTTCACCGCCGGTCGACGAAGCCTGTCCGATAGGCCCACACCACCGCCTGGGTCCGATCGCGGACCTCCAACTTGTTCAACAGGCTCTTGATATGACTTTTGACCGTCTCCAGGGAGATGTGCATGGATCGGGCGATCTCGGTGTTGGACTTGCCTTGGGCGAGGGCGCGGACCACGTCGGCTTCGCGTTCCGTCAGGCGGGTGGCGAGGTGTGCTTCGGGGATAGCGGGGCGGGTGCGGGCTGCGAAGGATTCCAGGATTCGTCTGGTCACGGCCGGGGAGACGAGGGCGTCGCCGGCCGCGACGGTGCGGATGCCGGCGATCAGTTGTTCGGGGGTGGAGCGTTTGAGGAGGAAGCCGTCGGCGCCGGCCATGATCGCCTCGTCGACGACGTCGTCGGTGTCGAAGGTGGTCAGGACGAGGATGCGGGGGCGGGGGCCGGGCCAGGAGACGATCTCGCGGGTGGCGGTCGTGCCGTCGGTGCCGGGCATGCGGACGTCCATCACGATCACGTCGGGGCGGACGGTTCGGGCGGCGTAGACCGCGTCCGCGCCGTTCGCGGCCTCGGCGACGACCGTGATGTCGCCTTCGGACGCCAGCAGGGTGCGCAGGCCGCCGCGGACGAGGACGTCGTCGTCGGCCAGCAGGACCCTGATCATGCCGCGGTGCCGAGCGGCCGGTCGGGCTGGACGCGCGTGACGGCGGTCGCCGGAAAGACGGCGCGGACGCGGAAGCCGGTCCCGTGCGGGCCCGCTTCGAAGGCGCCGCCCTCCAGGCGCGTCCGCTCGCGCATGTTCGCCAGGCCCCGGCCCGGCGCTGACGGTTCTGACGGTTCTGACGACGCCGCGGCACCCCGACCCTCGTTCACGACCTCCACCACGACCACATCACCCTGCCGCGCCAAGTCCACGCTGATCTGCCCGGTCGCGGTGTGGCGCAGCGCGTTCGTCACCGCCTCCTGGATGATCCGGTATACCGCCCGATGCGCGCCGGGGGTCAGGGCGACGTCCGCGATGTCCAGACGGACGTCCCGTCCCGCAGCCCGGACGCGGTCCGCCAGCCGGGTCAGGTCCGCCAGGTCCGCCAGGTCCGTCAGATCCGCCAGCTCTGCCGAACCCGCCACAGCGGAATCCGTCAGATCGCTCCGCCCGCTCCCCCCGTCCGGCTGCATGATGCGCAGCAGCCGATCCAACTCCTCCAACGCACTGCGCCCGAGCCCCTCGACATGGCCGAGCGCCTCGTGCGCGAACGCCGGATTCTCGTCGAACACCCGCCGCCCGACCCCGGCCTGCATGACCATCACGTTCACCGCGTGCCCCAGCGAATCGTGCAGCTCCCGCGCCAGCCGGCTGCGCTCCTGCGCCGACGCCCGCTCGGCGAGCACGGCACGCATCTGCGCCTCAGCGCGCATCCGGGCCTCGGCCGCCTCGGCGTAGGCCCGGCGGTTGCGGGCGCCGTCCCCGGCCACCACCGCGATCAGGAAGCACATCAGGACACCGGACAGCTCCATCAGGCCGCCTGTCCCGCGATCCAGGCTCGCGTATCCGGCGACCGCCGCGAGTGCCACAGCGGCGGCCGCGATCCGCGCCCAGCCGATCCGCAGCGAGAAGCAGGTGAACAGCCCGATCCACGCCGGCCACTGCACCGCCGTCACCGCGTAGCCCGCCGCGGCACTCGCCACGATGCAGGCTGCTGACACCGTCACGACGGTGACCGGCGCGATCTTGCGCCACAGCAGGCTCAGCGCGGCGCCGGCGGCCAGCAGGGCCGAACCCACGTCGGGGGCCCGGTAGGGGGCGTCCGGCCGGGCGATCAGAACCACCAGGAGCGACATCGCCGCCAGCCCGGCGGCCAGACAGGCGTCGGCCGGGCTCGGCATCCGGCGGGACAGCCCGGCTTTTCCACTGCTGCGCATGCCTCATCCTGCACCGATGCCCGTCCCCACGGTCAACAGAGAGACGCCGATATCCCTCCGATAAGGGAGGCCCACTCCCTCTCCCGAGGGGAGACCGAACCGGCTCGCGTACCTAGATTCGGCGACGAAGATTCGCCCGCTGCAAGGAGAAACACCATGGCCGTCAACGAATATCGGCTGCGTCCCGGTGCCGCGCCCCGCAAGCACCGCATCGGCTTCTGGTGGATAGTGCTCAGCGCGACAGCGATCGCCGCGTTCGCCGTACTGCCGTACGCGACCCAGTCCCTGCGCGACCTCGCGGCCGACGACAAGGAGGTCGCGGCCAACTACGTCGACCGCGCGGTCTGGCTCAAGACCGTCTTCTATTTGCACGTCGGCTGCGGCGGCACGGCTCTGCTCCTGTCGCCGCTCCAGTTCGCGGACCGGGTGCGCCTCCGGCTGCCGCGCCTGCACCGCGCCGTCGGGCGAATCGTCCTGTCCGCGATCGTGGTCGCCGGAAGCGCCGGCCTGATCCTGGCCTGGACGAACCTGGCCGGCCCGATCGGCACCGCCGGTTTCGGGACGCTGGCCGCGCTGTGGCTGGTCGGAGCCGTCAACGCGTACCGCACCATCCGCCGCGGCGACGTCGCCGCCCACCACCGCTGGGTGGTGCGGACCTTCGCCCTGACCTACGCGGCCGTGACACTCAGGCTCTGGCTGATCGCCCTCACCCCGCTGTTCGTGTCGATGCAGGGCATCGACGACCACCTCGCGTTCCTGCGGGCCTATCTGATCGTGCCGTTCTTGTGCTGGGTGCCGAACCTGATGGTGGCCGAGCTCTGGCTGCTGCGGGATGCCGCGGATCCCAGGCGGGCCGGCGGTGGCAGCGGCGCGTGATGGGGGCGGGCTTCGAAGGCCTGGATCACCAGTCCTGCGAAGCGTCGGGAGGCCATGACCTGGACGGCGTCGGATGCGGCGTGGATGCCCTTGTTCGCCATCAGCACAAGAATGAGGTCGTCCACAACGAAGTCGGGCCTTAGGCGTCCTGCGTCCTTGGCGCGCTGGGCCAGGCCGGCGACTGCTTTCACGGTGTACTCGCGTCCGGTGATGTCAGGGGTCCCCGGGACGGTCGCCAGGAAAGCCTCGGTAAAGCCTCGATCGCGCGCGTGCAGCTCGCAGATCCGCTCTATCACCGAGCAGAGGCCGCGCCACGGGTCGGGGTCTGCGCATCCCTCGTCGACGATGGTGCGACATGCCCGCAGCTGGTCTGCGAAGGCTTCGGCGATCAGCAGCTGCTTGGTCGGGAAGTGGCGGTACAAGGTGGCGGGTCCCACCCCGGCACGCCGCGCGATCTCGCGCAACGGAACGTCCAGGCCCTCGGCGGAGAACAGCGTGCGGGCAGCGCCCTGGATCCGGCTGCGGTTGTCCACCGCGTCGGAACGTCGCTTGTGAGGCAAAACATCGGTCACCGCTCTCACTTTATCCAAACGGACGGCGGCGTCCGTTACCGTCCTGAACGGAAAAGCCCGCCGGGACTGCGGAGACTGCGGAGACGATATGAAGGCAATCATCATCAAGGCATACGGCGGACCTGAGGGCCTGGCTGTCGTCGACCTCCCGACCCCGGCACCTGCTGCCGGGCAGGTGCTGATCGCGACCGAGGCGGTGGGCGTCGGCGGTGTCGACACCTTGATCCGGAGCGGAGCCTTGGCGGCCTACGGCTTCAAGGAGGGCCACATCCCCGGCGGCGAGGTGGCGGGTATCGTCACCGCGGTCGGTGATGGCGTCGACGCGTCGTGGATCGGCCGGCGGGTGTGGGGTTTCACCGGCACGGGTGGAGGCTACGTCGAACAGGCCATCGCGCCGGTCGAGGAGATCCTTCCGCTGCCCGACAGCCTGTCCGCCGTTGATGCGGCGACGATCGGCAGTTCCGGCGTGGTGGCTCACTTCGGGCTTCGCCATGCCCATTTCGTCCCCGGGGAGACCGTCTTGGTGCGGGGCGCGGCCGGGAGCATCGGGATCATGACGGTGCAACTCGCGGCCCGTGGTGGCGCCGCCGCGGTGGCGGTCACGACATCGTCGGCCGAGCGCGGCCTGCGACTGCGCCGACTCGGCGCGACCCACGTGCTGAACCGTTCCGGCGACGCCGAGCAGGAGGCGACCCAGGAGGCTCCCGCAGGGTACGACGTCATCATCGACGTCGTGGCCGGCCGGGATCTGCCGTCGTTCTTCGACCGGCTCAACCCGAACGGCCGCATGGTGGCCGTGGGCGCGGTCGCGGGTCAACCACCCGCGGAGTTCGGCATGAAGATCATGGCGGCGTTTCAGAAGTCGATGTCATTCGCCACTTTCAGCGCGGCCACCGTCAGCCGAGCCGACCGGCAGGCCGTCCGCGACGAACAATTCGCCGCGGCCGGCCGTACCGAGATCGAACCCGTTGTGCACGAAGTGCTGTCACTGGACGAAGCCGTACTGGCGCATCAGAAGATGGACTCGGGCGAGGTCTTCGGCAGGATCGTGCTGACGCCCTGACCGCGACCGCCGAAGGGCGGTTCCCGAGAGCAGTTCGCAAGGGCGGTTCCCAAGGGCGCTGGGATCAGACCGGTGCGCCGCCGGGGCAGTGCTCGCCCACGCGCGCCCACCAGGATCCGTCGGCCAGCTGGCCACTGCCGATCAGGAAAAAGGGGGGATAGCACGAGAACTCCGCGAAATCGCGCCCCACCTTCGTCACGCCGTCCTGCCAAGCGGCCGCCGACGTCGGCCCGTAGCCGTATTCGCTGGCGGTCCAGGTGGCCGGGATCGGATGACCGAACGACACCCTCGGGGAAGCGGCGGCGGAGGCCGGGGCGGAGCCCGATCCGACGAAGGCGGCGGCCAGCAGAGCGGTCGCCGCGAGCGTGGTGATCTTGGTATTGCGGGTGGTCATGGCCTTGCGTCTCCTAGCGTTGG
This sequence comes from Catenulispora yoronensis, assembly GCF_039531695.1. Lineage (NCBI taxonomy): Bacteria > Bacillati > Actinomycetota > Actinomycetes > Catenulisporales > Catenulisporaceae > Catenulispora > Catenulispora yoronensis. The sequence goes on along the minus strand of NZ_BAAAQN010000016.1, from coordinate 143,889 downwards.
TGGCTGAACGCTGATACCTCCAGCCTGCCATCGGATCGGTTATTAAACCAGGGCCCTGATTTAGTCCGGCTGTCGGGCGGCTTCAGACTTTCTGCAGGACCCGGGACCGGCCTCCGCGATCCGCGGGGATGGCCGGCCGCCGGCGTCCTGAGCGTCGGATACCACCAGCGTCGGACACGACCAGCGTCGGATACCACCGACTTGAAGCAGCCTTGTCAGCTTTCGGACAGGGTTGCACCCTTGTTGCCGGGACGAACCCGTCAATAAACTTCGAACCCTGATACGCGATCGACGGTCAGCGGCGCCACCGGCCGGATCGCACCGATCCCTCTCCCCCGAAGGACCGCAAATGCCCAACCGACCCACTGCGCGCGCGCTCATCGTCGGCGCTTGCGTACTCCTCCCGCTGGCGGCGGCTCCCGTCAGCATGGCCGCGTCGGCCCCGTCCACCGCGACGCCGGCCGCCTCAGTCCGCACCGTGTACTTCGAGGACAATCGCGCCGGCGCGTGGAAGTCCGACGTGACCACGGCCACCGCGATCTGGAACAGCAGCGTCACCGACGTCAGGTTCGTCATGGCCACCAGCGCGCATCCGGCGACCGTGCACCTGATCGCCACCAGCGGCTGGCCGCAGACCATCACGAGCCGCCCCGGCTCGGGCACCGTGGATCTCGGCCAGCAGGCGGTGTCCGAGGGCTACTCCCCGCCGCGGATCACCGCGCACGAGCTCGGCCACATACTCGGGCTTCCCGACAACTACAACGGCGACTGCGGAGCCCTGATGTCCGGCCACAGCGCCGGCACCGCGTGCACCAACGACCACCCGGACGCGGCGGAGATCGCCGCCGTGCAGAGGATCTTCTCCGGCGGGTTCGCCCCGGACTCGGCGGTGCGCGTCTATCGTGACGCCCCCGCCGCGCTCGCCCGCGACTGACGGTCCGGCTTTCGTACTCTCAAGCACTACTCGTGGCGACCGGCACGGCCGACAAGGAAATCGGCCTGTTGCGCCGCCTCAGATACACCGCGGCGGTTCCGGCACCGATGACGGCCTCGGCAATGGTGATGCCAACGCCGAAGCCTCTCAAGGAGCCGGTGCCGGCCTGGGCCTTCGCCGCCATCGCCGCGTAGCCGTAGTCGTTCACTGTTTTGGTGTTCCCCATGTAGGTGGTGATCTCGCAGATATCCCCCGGATCCATCGCGATCCCCTGGCATTTCGGGATCGCGGTCGGATCCGGGGGTGTGGCCGCCCCGTTGATGATCATCAGCGGTCCCAGCAGGAAGGCCGGGAGACAGACGAGGGCGAGCAGGACCTGCCGGACGCGGGCGCCGACAGTCCTGAACACGCGGACACGGAAGTACACGTCGCCGTGCTCCGTGCCGACTTTGAGGAGCCGGCCGTTGCGGACCGGTGGAATGCGGACGGCGGACGGGCCGGACGGAAGGTCGACGGTCAAGACCGCCGCTCCCGAGGCCGCCTCCCGACGGGTGAGATAGAGCGCTTGCGCCTGCACACGCAACTCCTGAAGTCCTGTGTCGAGCACCTTCGCCGACGTCTGTATCAGAATACTGCGAAGGGTTACACCGGGACGGAAATGGCGCGAATGTGTCAATGGGGACGGCCTGGGTCCAGCCGGAGAAGGAGACGTGCCCACCGAACCGGATTCTTCGAACGTTGATAGCTGAGTGTTCCGCCAGTTGATGTTGTCGGCGGCCTCGGTCTGTGGGCTACCATCCGACGCGGAGTGACCCCGAAGCCGGTGAGGATGCACTGAATGCCCGACGTTCTGACCGTGTGCGCCGACGGCTCGGCCGGATTCCGGACCCTCTCCGAGGCGGTCGCCGCGGCGCGGGCCGGATCCACGGTGTCCATCCTGCCGGGCCGCTACCGGGAGAACGTCACGCTTCGGGAGTCGGTCGCGCTCACCGCCGACGGCGGCCCCGGATCGGTCACGGTCGAAGGCGTCGGCGGGGCCGCGGTCACGGTGGTGGGCGGGACGGTGTCGATATCAGGGCTTATCATCTGCGGACCGACCGAGGACGGGCCTGAGCCTGATGCCCGAGCGCGCCTTCAGGAGTGCGCCGAGACCGCGGCCGTCGAGGTGGCCGGCGGACGGCTGGAGCTCGTGGACTCGCACGTTCTCGCCACGCACTGGGCCACGGTCTTCGTCCAGGCCGGCGCGGCGCTGCGAGTGCGGGACTGCACGCTGCGCAATCCTGTCGGCGCCGGGATCGTCGCGGCCGAGTCCTCCGACGCCGTCGTCCAGGACAGCACCTTGGAGCACATCGGATCTTCGGCACTGGTGATCGCCTCCGGCGCCGATCCGGTGCTGCGCCGCTGTGTCGTGCGGAACGTCACCGGGAACGCGGTCTGCGCCAACGAGGGCGCCCAGGGCGTCATCGAGCACTGCGACATCTCCGCGACCGGCGGGCCGGCACTGGCCTTCCAGACCGGCAGCGCGACCCTGGTCCGCGACTGCCGGATCCACGACACCGCAGCGACGGCGGTCCAGATCGACCCCGGCGCCGGACCCGAGATCGCCGACTGCGAGATCCGGGACGCGGCGGGCACCGGGATCCTGGTCGACGGCGCCGATCCGGTGACCCGGCGGTGCCGGATCCACCGGACCGGCGGTCCGGCGGTGCACGTGCTGGGAGGGGGCCGGCCGACGTTCGACGACTGCGAGGTCTCCGGGGCCGGCCCGGTCGCGGTCCTCGCCGAGTCGGGAGCCGATCCGCTGCTGCGGGATCTGCACGTCCACGACTGCGCCGGCGACGGGATCACCTTCGGCGACGGCGCGGCGGGCACCGTCGAACGCGCGGAGCTGCGCGGCCTCGGCGGCAGCGGGATCGTCGTCGGCGCCGGAGCCAATCCCCTGATTCGCGCGAGCACGATCCGCGAGTGCGGCCGGTCCGGCCTCCTGGTGCTCGCCGACGGCGGCGGACGGCTGCAGGAATGCGGGATCGAGGACAGCGGCGCCGACGGGGTACGGCTCACGGAAGCCGGAAACCTGCTCCTGGAGGGCACCCGGATCAGCCGCGCCGGCGGAGCCGGGCTGGTCGTGGGCGCGGGCGGCCACGGCGTCCTGCGCGACTGCGAGATCCAGGGCGCCGCCTCGCACGGCGTGCTCGTCGAGGCCGGCGGCGAGATCACCGCCAGCCGCACGACGGTCCACGGGAGCCGTGCCGCGGGCGTCCGGCTGGACGCCGCCGCGCGCGGCACGCTGACCAGCTGCGAGATCCGGGAGAACGCCGCCGACGGGATCGCGGTGGCGACCCGCGAGCAAGTGACGGTGCGGGCTTGCACGGTCTCGGACAACGGTGGCGCGGGTATCCGAAGGCTGATAGCGGACGGACAGCTCACGATCAACGGATCGAACGGCGCCGGGAACGGACTGCCGGACACGTTCGGAGCCGGAGCCGGAGCCGGGGTCCAGGCTTCCGCGCCGAAACGGGCGGGTTTTCAGGACGGCGTGCGCGGCGGTCCAGTGAACGGCGGTCCGACCGGCGGGGACCGAGGTTCGGGCGTATCAGGGGCCGGATTCTGGGCAGGGTCGGGACCGGAATCCGGTTCGGGACCGGAATCGGAATCGGAGTCGCGTTCGAGCATCGCCAACGGCTCGGCCGGCGGCGGCAGCAACACCACTGGCGCCTTCACTGACGCGGACGCCGACGCCGAGGCGAACGGCCGTCCCGACACCCGAGCCGACGGATCCCTCACCGCATCGTCGACCGGACCCGAGGCGACCGTCGAAGCGCTTCTGTCCGAACTGGAATCCATGGTCGGCCTCGCGGCCGTCAAGCAGGAAGTGGCCACGCTGGTCAGCCTGAACCAGCTGGCCCGGCGGCGAAAGGCGGCCGGGCTGGTCGCTCCGCCGATGAGCCGGCACCTGGTCTTCGCCGGTCCGCCGGGGACCGGGAAGACCAGCGTCGCCCGGCTCTACGGCCGGATCATGGCCGCGCTCGGCGTGCTGCGCAGCGGCCACGTCGTCGAGGTGTCGCGCGCCGATCTGGTCGCGCAGATCGTCGGCGGAACCGCGCAGAAGACCACAGAGTGCTTCGACCGGGCCCGCGGCGGCGTACTCTTCATCGACGAGGCGTACACGCTGACGGCGCAGGGGGTGACCGGCGCCGACTTCGGGCGCGAGGCGGTCGACACCCTCGTGAAGCTGATGGAGGACCATCGCGACGACGTCGTGGTCGTGGCCGCCGGCTATCCCGCCGAGATGCGGCGGTTCCTGGCCTCCAACCCCGGTCTGGCCTCGCGGTTCACACGCACGGTCGAGTTCGAGAGCTACAGCACCGCCGAGCTGGTGACGATCGTGCGGGGCATGTGCCGCGCGCACCAGTACGTACTGGCCCCGGCGACGACGGAGGCGCTGGCCGCCAGGTTCGAGGCGCTGGCGCGCGACGAGTCGTTCGGCAACGGGCGCGCGGCGCGGCGGATCTTCGAGGAGATGGCCGAGCGGCAGGCACGGCGGCTGATGGACGCGGCGGGCGGGTCCGCCGACGACGATCTGGTGCTGTTGCTGCCGCAGGATCTGGGCGCGCCGCCCGGGCGCGGGACGGCCCCCGGCGAGCGGGACGGCGATCCGGCGGCGGTGGCGGCGCTGCTGGCGCGGATCGAGGCGATGGTCGGACTGGCCGGCGCGAAGCGGGACGTCGCAGGGCTCGTCGATCTGCTGGCGGCCGGGCGCCGCCGCCGGCTGGCCGGGCTCCCGGTCCCGGCGATGAGCCGGAACCTGGTCTTCACCGGCGGCCCCGGCACGGGCAAGACCACGTTCGCCCGGCTGTACGGCGAGCTCCTGGCGGCACTGGGCATGCTCGCGCGCGGGCAGCTCATCGAGGTGTCGCGCTCGGACCTGGTGGGCGAGTACCTGGGGCAGACGGCGCACCGCACGCGCGAGGTCGTCGAGCGCGCACGCGGCGGCGTCCTGTTCATCGACGAGGCGTACTCCCTCGCGCCCAGAGGCGCGGCCGCGGACGACTTCGGGCGGGAAGCGGTGGACACCCTGGTGAAGCTGATGGAGGACCACCGGGACGAACTCGTGGTGATCGCGGCCGGCTACCCGGAACCGATGGACGGCTTCCTGGCCGCCAACGCCGGGTTGGCGTCCCGGTTCTCGCAGCGGATCGCGTTCGAGGACTTCGGCACCGCGGAGCTGCTGGCGATTCTGGAGCAGCAAGCCCGTTCAGCGGGCTTCGAGCCCGCGCCGGAGCTGCTGAGCGCGGTCCAGGCGCATATCAACACACTGTCGCCGGGGGCCGTCGGCGCCCTGGGGAACGCGCGCTACGCCAGACAGCTGCTGGACGCCATGATCGTCCGCCAGGCCGGGCGACTGGCCCGCAGCGGCGGGGTGTCGGACCGGGAGATCGGGATGCTGGTGGCCGCGGACTTCCGGACCGGGGAAGCCGACGGTGTCCGGTGACCGGGCCTCGATCGCGGGCGCAGGCTGAGAGCCCAGTCGGCGCGGCCGATCCCTTCCAGCGTCTGCTGGACCGTATCCGTGAGCCCGGCGAGCACCTGATCCACGTCCCGGGGAACGATCCGGCCGTGCTGGGCCCGAAGCTGGACGCGGCGGTGGCGGCAGCAGCGGCGGCGGGCAGCCGGTCGGCACGGCTCCTGCTGCCGGGGAGCGGACGGCGCGGGGCCAACGGCGGCCCGGCTCTCGCCGAGCGGCTGGCCCGGCGCCACGGGATCGAGGTGGTGGCCCCGGACGGAGCCGTCGCGGTCACTGCACAGGGGATGTTGTTCGTGCGCGGTGCGACGCGCCCTGACGGCGCCGAGGACGCGGGCTCCTGGATCCGGTATCGCGACGACGACGCGGCCCGGACCGGCCCGCGCTTTCCCGCTCCGGGCTGGCAGAACCTGGTGCGGACGGCGGTGGACGGACCGTACGGGACCGTGCTCCAGACGCCGGCAGGGCTCTTACTTCGAGCGGCCGGGCCGGTGGCGGCTCCGCCCGACGAGTGGCTGGCGGTGCCGGCTCATGAGGATGCTGTCACGCTGCTGGCCGGGGGATTCGGGGGGCGGGCCGCGTCGGCGGAGGATTGGGCCGCGCTGCTGCGCACGCTGCCCGCGCTGACCGGGGCCCGGGTACTGGTGGTGGGCGAGGACGAACGTTTGGTCGCGGCGGTGACCAGGATGACGGAGAGCGCGGGTGCGCGGCGGTCGATCACGGTTCAGACCGCGGTGCAGACTGCTTCGGCGACAGCAGTGCCGAGACCACTGCCACTGCCACTGCCACTGCCAACATCAACATCAACATCAACATCAACGCCAGCAGCAGCACCAGCAGTACCAGCGCCACCAGCACCAGAGCCAGAGCCAGAGCCAGCTTCAGGGCCAGGGCCAGCATCAGTGCCAGCACCGCCAGCAGCAGCACCAGCGCCTGCGCCTGCGCCTGCGCCTGCGCCTGCGCCAACAACGCGAACATCAGTACCAGCACCGCTGCCAGTGCCAGCGCTAGCGCAAGTACCGGCAGGAACAGCACCGGCAAGGCCGATCCCGGCGGCAGTGCCAGTAGCGATGCCGATGCCCCTTTCACCACCGATGCCGCGACCGATCATGGCTCTGACTGCGACTGTTTCCCCTGCTCAGGCTTCTGCATCAGCGCCATCGCCGACCACTCCGCAGCCTGCCCCGCCACCCAGCCTCACCCCCACCCTCGAAGCCTCCACCTCGGCACCGCTCACCCCCGCGTCGCCGTGCACCGACACCGATCGCGAAGCCTTCCGCACGCTGCTGGGCAGCCGCTACAACATCCATCTGCGGCCGGTCGTGTCGGCGATCGCCCGGGTGCCGGCGCTGCGGGCCGTGGACGTCGCGGCGGCGCGGGTCGAGCTCGCGGCCGTGCGAACCTACCTGCACGATGCGTCGCCGGAGTCGGGCGGCGCGGTCCTGGACCGTGCTCTGCGATCAGGCGAGCCGTCCCACCGAGCACCGGCCCTGCACGCCTACGGTGCCTGCCTGACCGCCGGGCTCCGGCGTCTGCCCGCGTATCTCGGCCCGGTGTATCAGGACTCGCGCATCGATCCGGCGTGGCTCGCGGAGTACCGGGTCGGGCGGACGCTGGTCGAGCCGGCGCCGGTCGGGGCGTCGGTGTTCCTCGACCGAGTAGGTGCGGGCGGGTTCCTCATCTGGTCGGTCACCGGACGGCGGACGGCGCTGCTGGAGGATCGTGTGGCCGAGCAGCGGGGAGCGGTGCGTTTCCTGCCGGGCAGCCGGTTTCGGGTGCTCGGCGTGCGGGCGGCGCCGACCGGCAGCCCGTTGGTGCTGTTGTGCGAAGACATCGCGCAGACCGGCGCCCTTGTAGACGCGGCTGTGTCGCAGGAGGAGAACGTGCTGGCGCGGCTGCTGGCCGTCGCCGATGCCGCCGTCGAGAATCCCGAGAGTCCCGACCGTGCCGAGAGCCGCGACCACACCAAGACCGGGGATCTGATGCCATGGCCGCCATTGGGATTCCGCGCGGCGGCGACGTCGTGAATGCCCTGATACGTCGTCCGCTGCCGTCAGTGGCAGCGGTCCTTCTCCTAACGGCCTTCGCGGCGGCGGAGGGAACCCAGGTCCACGCGGCGGGCAACGGGACTCCCGTACTCCCCCCGGCCACCTACGGATCCTGCGTCCCCACCTCGGTACCGGCTCCCGCCGAGTATCCGTGGGCGCAGAGCCTGCTCGCGCCGTCACGAGCGTGGCCGTTGAGCCAGGGACACGGCGTCACCGTCGCGGTCGTCGACAGCGGCGTCCAGGCCGACGCCCCGCAGCTGCGCGGCCAGGTGGACGCGGGCAAGGACGTCACAGCCGCCGGGACCGGGGACCGCGACTGCGTCGGCCACGGAACGTTCGTGGCGGGGCTGATCGCCGCCCGCGCGCAGACCGGATCGTCGCTGGTGGGGTTCGCCCCGGGAGTAAGGATCCTACCGATCAAGGTGACCGGCACGGACGGATCGGCGACCGCCGCCACGCTGGCCGCCGGAATCCGCGCCGCGGCCGACGCCGGAGCGCGGATCATCAACGTCTCGATGGTCTCGACGCTGCCCAGCGACGACCTGGCCAAGGCCGTGGCCTACGCGCAGAGCCGGGGCGCGCTGATTGTGGCGGCCGCCGCCAACGACGCCCAGCTGAACAATCCGGTGGCCTATCCGGCCGCGTATCCGGGCGTCGTGGGCGTCGGGGCGATCGACGTGACGGGAGCCCTGACCGGCTTCTCCGAGACCGGCACGTTCGTCGACCTGGTGGCGCCCGGCTCGCTCGTCACGAGCGTCGGTGCCCGGGGCGGCTACTACGCCGGCTCCGGCACCAGCTTCGCCTGCCCCTTCGTCTCCGCGACCGCCGCGCTGGTCTGGTCCTACTACCCGAGCCTGACAGCGGCCCAGGTCAAAGCCCGGCTGGAGGCCACCGCCGACGCACCGGCCGGCGCGACCGGCAGCACCGCGGGCTACGGCTACGGCATCGCCGACCCCTACGCCGCGGTGACGGCGGCACTCCCCCTCGACGCCACGCCCACCAAGTCCCCGCTCCGCCCTTCCTCCCCCCACCTGGCCTCGCCCCCGAAGCCGACCGCGCCGGCCCGGCCGCAACGCCTCGCGGCCCTGGGGACCGCGGGCGGCGTCGCCGTGCTGGGGATGGTCGGTTTGGCGCTGCGGATCGTGATCCCGCGCGGGCGGGCCCGGCGGTGGCGGGTCTAGAGCATGTCGCAGAAGGCTGTGAGCACTTGAGCTCGCGCACCATAACAGGGTATTGACTCCATATATCCCGGGGCGGGTTTGCGCCTGTGCCGGACGGCCTGGACTGCTTGAGTCGCAGGCCGTCGCTGCGGACCCGCCTCAGGCACCGCCGACGCCGCCCGCGCCCGCGTCCGCCGCCGGCGCCAAGGCCGTCTGCACCACCGCCGTGCTCCGCCGCGTCGTCAGCACCCCGCGCCCCGGCGGCAGGATACGTGCCTTGACACCGAGCACCATCCCCTCCGAGGGCGGGCACGAGAGCACCAGCGTCGGCGCGTTCAGCTCGGTCAGCCGGCGCAGCAGGGCGTCCGGGCGCGATGCTCCCGAGCCCGAGCGGGCCGCCACCACGTGCAGGCCGATGTCGGCGCCGTGGCCGAGGAGTTCGAGCAGCGGATCGAAGGCTCCTGAGAACTGGGTCGAGACCATGTCGTAGTCGTCGGCCAGCAAGTAGACGCGAGGGCCGAACCACCAGTCGCGGCGCCGCAGGCCCTCGCCGGTGACCTCCGGGCTCGGCAGGCGGAGCCGCATCACCTCGGTCAGGTCGGCGACGGCCTGCTTCGCGGTACCCTCCGTCACCGCGTACCGCAGCCGGTAGTCCTCGGGGACGTCGTCGGCCAGGCGGCGGCGGGGATCGATGACCACGAGCTGCGCCTGGTCGGGACCGTGCACGGCGGTGACGGCCGACGCGAACAGCCGGAGCAGGTTGGTGCGTCCGCTCTCGCCGTCGCCGACGACGGCGAAGTGCGGCTGCTCGGCGAAGTCGTGCCAGACCGGGGCCAGGCGCTGCTCCTCCAGCCCGAGGGCGACGCGCAGATCGCCGTGCGGGCCCGCGCCCTCGGCCGCGGGCAGGGCGGCGGCCTCCAGCACGGTCGGCAGGGTCCTGACCGCCGGGGCCCGGCGGCCGGGCCAGCTGCGCGCGACGGCGTCGACCAGCGAGGCCGTCCCGGACGGCAGGTCCTCGGCGAGCGGCAGGCCGTCGATCCGGGGCAGGGCCGCGAGGAAGTGGTGCTTGTCCCGCGTCAGGCCCCGGCCGGGACGGTCGCGCGGCACGGTCAGCGCGGCCCGCGCCTCGATCACCGACTCCACCGCGTCACCCAGCCGGAGCTCGAACCGGGTGCCGAGCTGGTCCCGGATCGCCGCCGGCAGCTCGGACCAGCGAGTGGTGCAGATGACCAGGTGCATCCCGTAGTTGAGGCCGCGGGAGGCGAACATCCGGATGTCGGCCACCAGATCGTCATAGTCCTGACGCAGCGTCGACCAGCCGTCGATGACCAGGAACACGTCGCCGTAGGGATCGTCCTGGGCCTCGGGCGCCCCGGCCGCGCGCATCCGCCGATAGGCGGCCATGGAGTCGACGCCGATCCGGGCGAAGCGCTGCTCCCGCTCGTCGAGGACGGCCCGCAGGTGCGCCATGGTCCGGCCGACCCGCTCGGTCTCGTGCCGGCCGGCGACGCCGCCGTTGTGCGGAAGCCCGGCGACGGCCGCGAGCATGCCGCCGCTGAGGTCGAGCCCGTAGAACTGGACCTGCTCCGGCGTGTGGGTCAGGGCCAGCGCCGTCAGCAGGGTGCGTATCAGCGTGCTCTTACCGCTCTGCGGGCCACCGGCGATGCCGACGTGGCCGCCGGCCCCGGCGAGATCGGCGACCAGTTCGTCGCGCCGCTGCTCGAAGGGACGGTCGACGATGCCGAGCGGGACGCGCAGCGGGCTCGCGCCGCGCCGGTCGATCGGCCGCAGGCCGTCGGCGGGGTCCGGGGCCAGCGGCGGCAGCAGGTGGTCCAGCGTCGGCGGCTCGGCCAGCGGCGGCAGCCACACCTGGTGGGCCGGGGGTCCGACGCCCGCCAGGCGGTCGATGATCACGTCCATCGCGGAGCCGAGGGCGCCGGCCTCGAACTCCCGTTCACCGGCTGGGGGCTCCGGCAGTTCCAGCACCTCCGGCAGCTCTGCCAGCTCCGGCAGCTCTGCCAGCGCCGCCACCCCGGATTCGGCCACCGGCACGTGATCCGTGGTGAACGCGACAACCTGAGCAGGCACGGTCCGAGCCGCACCGCCGGACGCCCGCCGCGGAACATAGTCGCCCGAGACGTACGCGGCCTTGAAGCGGATCAGCGCATCAGCCCCCTGAGCCAGGAAGCCGTTGCCCGGCGCGGACGGCAGGTGATGCGCGTCCGGCACCCCGAGCACGGTCCGGCTCTCGGCGGCCGAGAACGTCCGCAGCCCGATCCGGTACGACAGGTGGGTCTCCAGCTGGCCGATCCGGGCCTGGTCCAGCCGCTGCGACGCCAGCAGCAGGTGGACCCCGAGGCTGCGCCCCAGCCGGCCGATGACGATGAACAGGTCCATGAACTCGCGGTGCGCCGATATCAGCTCACTGAACTCGTCGACCACGACGAACAGCGTCGGCAGCGGATCCAGCGGCGCGCCGGCCTCGCGCGCCCGCTCGTATTCGAGCAGCGAGGCGAAGTTCCCGGCCGCCCGCAACAGCTCCTGACGCCGCATCAGCTCGCCGGTGAGCGTGTCCTGCATACGCGCGACGAGGTGGACCTCGTCGGCCAGGTTCGTGATGACCGCCGACGTGTGGAACAGCCGGTCCAGCCCGAGGAACGTCGCCCCGCCCTTGAAGTCGACCAGGACGAAGTTGAGGTTCTCCGGGGAGTGCGTCAGCGCGAGCGCGAGGACCAACGTCCGCAACAGCTCGCTCTTGCCGGACCCGGTCGCCCCGACGAGCATCCCGTGCGGGCCCACGCCGCCCTGCGCGGGCTCCTTGATGTCCAGCACCACCGGCGCCCCGGTCTGGTCCACGCCGATGGCGACTCGCAGCCGTGCCGAACCGGTGCGGGAGGCCCAGAAGTCCTCGGGCTTGAACACCTCAAGGTCGTGGATACCCAGCAGCGTGGCGAGTTCGAAGTCCGACTCCAACGGCCGCTCCGGCTCGGCGGCCCCGGCCAGCCGCATCGGCGCCAGGACGCGGGCCAGTGCCCGGGCCCGGGGCAGGCTCAGCCCTCCGGCGCGGCCGACGGCGACCGCGCGCTCGGACCGGTCCTGGCCGGTCTCGATCGACTCGACGCCATGCTCGGCCGTGATCCGCAGCCGCAGCGGACGGCGGCCGGCGCCGGGCGGCAGCACCCCGGCGACGTCCACGACGATCGCGTTGCGGTAGCCGTCCCCGTCCCAGCGGCCGTCCGGGACGGCCAGACCGCCGTCCAGCACGACGACCACGAACGGCTCCTCGGCCCCGGGCACCGCGCCCGGTTCGAAGCCGGGACGGTCGAACAGGCCCGGCCCCATGACCGCCCGCAGCGCGCCGAGGCCGTCGGCCCACAGCCGCACCGGGCCGGCCGCGTCGTGCCGGCGCGGGTGCCGGACGTGCGGGAGCCACTTGAGCCAGTCCCAATGCGACTGTTCCTGCGACCCCGCGCAGACCGCGATCCGCAGATCCTCGGGCGCGTGGAACGTCGCCAGCTCGGCGAGCATCGCACGCACCGCGGCCCGGCGGGCGTCCAGGCCGTCGGCGTCGCCGCCGAGGGACAGCTGCGAATACGACCGGAGCTGCGCGGCGATCGGCTGGTCGCGCACCGAGGTGTAGGCGCGGGTGAAGCGGCGCAGCGCCAGCGCGCAGACCGGTTCGAGGTCCTCGACCGGCTTGGTCTGGATCGGCGCGATCCGCAGCCCCAGCCGCTGCTCGCCGACCGCGATCCGGACCTCGGCGAAGTCCGGATGGCCGACCCGGCGCTCCCACAGCCGGGTGCCCAGCGCCGTGGACCACAACCCGTCCGGGTCAGGGTGCAGATACGCCGCGGAGCGCCGCTGCCGGTCCACGGCCTGCCGGACCGTGCGGCGGCTCTGCGCCAGGTAGCGGAGGTAGTCCCGGCGCTCGCCGCGCATCTTGCGGCGGTGCTGCCCGCTCTGCCGGCCCATCGACCCGACGAACATGCCGAGCGTGGACACCGCCATCAGCCCGGCCGCCAGGTAGATGCCGGTCGTGGAGCCGCTGCCGGGCCGTACGAAGATCAGCACCGTGGCGCTGGACGCGATCGCCATCGGCAGGTAGGTCAGGAGCATCCCGACGCCGCCGCCGGCCGGCTCGGAGACCGCGGGCGGCTCCTGGAGCGAGAGCGATCCCTCCGGCGGTTTCGGGGCCTGCGTGCGCGCCTGCCTGCGAAAATCGACGGTCGTTCCCACCCGGGTGTTCCTTCCGACGCACTCGTCCGATCGGCGACGCGGGCTACGGGTTCTGACATACCACGCAGTGGTACAGCACAGGCAGGGCATCGTCCGCGCCGATTCTGCGCACGAGAACGGCTTCGTGGCAACCCGGGCACCGTATGATCTCCGGCGTATCAGATCCCGGTCACCGCACCGACCCTTCGCGGTCATCCGGCGGCGGTCCCATCGGGGATCATCATGCCGTCTCAACAGATTACGGGAGTGCCCGTGGTGGTCAGTGCCCCGTCCGAGCCGGCGAGCCGGCTGTGCAGCCTGACGGTGCACACGCCCCTCGGCGTGCTCGACGCCTCGGTCCCGGCGGACGTCGAACTCGCCGAGGTGCTGCCCGCGCTGCTGCGCCTGGCCGCTGAGCGCGGGGCCGAACGCCGGGCCGAACGCGCGGCCGGGCAGGGCGCCGCCCAGGTTCGCGCCGGACTCGCCGGACTCGCCGAGCTCGCCGATCGCGGTCAGGCCGGGGGTGGCTGGGTTCTGCAACGTCTCGGCGGCGCGCCGCTGGACGAGGACCTGACGGTGGAGGCACTCGGCCTTGTCGACGGGGAGCTGCTCCACCTGCGCCCGCGTTCGGACCAGCTGCCCGAGGCGGACTTCGACGATCTGATCGACGGGGTCGCGACCGCCGTCTCGCGGCTGCCGGACCGGTGGCGTCCGGAGCGGACGCGAGCCCTGCTGCTCGGTGTCGCCGCCGCCGCGTTCCTCACCGAGAGCCTGTTGGTGCTGCTCGGCCGGCCCTCGGTCGGACTGGTGGCCGCCGGCTACGGCACGGCGCTGTTGCTGCTGGTGGCGGGCACGGCGGCATGCCGGGCTTTCGGGGACCGGACCGCGGGCGTCGTGCTGGGGGCGAGCGCGGTGCCGATCGCGGCCGCCGCCGGATACCAGTGGCCTGCTGTGTTCGAGCACGCTGAACTCGCGTCCCGGATTCTGGCGGCCGTCTCGTGTGCCGGAGGATCGGCGGTGTTCGCCGTACTGGCGTTCGGTGCGGGTGTTCCGGTCTTCTTGGGGATCGCGGTCGCTGCCGGGGCCACGGGCCTTGGGACGCTCGCCGTCCTGACCGGCGCGTGCTCGGCGGTCACCGCGGCGGCGGCGATCGGGACAGCCTCGCAGCTGGCGCTGATCGGGGTGCCGATGGCCGCGTTCCGGCTGGGGCGGCGGCGGTTGGATCCGTTGCCGACCGGGGCGAAGGACCTCCAGGAGCACATCGATCCGGAGCCCGCGGAGCGGGTCACGGCGGATGTGCGGGTCATCGACCGGTACATGACGTCGCTGACGACAGCGTTCGCGTTGCTGTGCACGGGAACGATCGCGGTTCTGGCACGGACGCCGGGGTGGGAGGCGCGCACGCTGGGCGGGACCCTCGCCGTGCTCTCCCTGCTGCATGCCAGGGTATTGAGCAGCGCCTGGCAGCGGTTGGCAGTCGCGGCGGCCGGGGTCTGCGGGGCGACGGTGCTGGTGGTGCTCGCGGCGCGAGGGGCGTCGGCGACGGTCGCGGATCTGCTGGTGGTCGTTGTCGCCGTGGCGGCGTCGGCATGTGTGGTGGCGGCTCGGACGATTCCGGGGCGGCGGTTGGTGCCGTACTGGACCAGTCTGGCGGATGCGACGCAGTGGTTGGCGGCCATCAGCCTGCTGCCTCAGGTGCTGCTCGTGACCGGGTTCTACCACTTCGCTCGCAGCCGCGGCTGAGGGCGCGCACCCATGGCATCGCAACGCGATCAGGTGCAGGCGTACGGGTTCCTGACCGGACGGCTCAGCTCGGCGCTGGTCCGGGCCGACGCCGACGCCCCTCGGACCCCGCTGCACCGCACCGCCTCCGGCAGTTCGATCGGACTGGTCCTGGGCCTGCTGGCCGGGGCCGGACTTTTGGTGTGGGGGCTGATCTCGCCCGCCGGGCCGCAGGGTTGGAAAGCGGACGGGACCGTGGTCGTGGACTCCGCGACCGGAGCTCGGTACGTCTACAGTTCCGGGGTCCTCTACCCGGTGCTGAACTTCTCCTCGGCGCTGCTGGTCGGCGGCGGCAAGGCGCCGGTGGCGGTCTCCGACTCGGAGGTGGCGGGGGTGCCGCACGGGCAGCCGTTGGGGATTCTCGGAGCGCCGGACGCGCTGCCCGCCGCGTCGCGTCTGACCGCCGGGCCGTGGCTGGTGTGCGCGTCGACGCGGACCGCGCCGGACGGGTCGACGTCCCCGGTCAGCACTCTGCGACTGGGCGCGGCGCCGAAGGCAGCGGCCGGCGGTGGGACCGGCGGTGCGACCGGCGCCGGGATCGCGGCCGTCGGGGCCGATCAAGCACTCCTGGTCTCGGACCCGGCAGGAATCCGTTACCTGGTCTGGGAAGGGAGCCGGCTGCGGGTTCCGGCGCCGTGGACGCTCGGCGCGCTGGGTCTGGCCGGCGCCGAGCCGCTGGCCGTCGGGTACGCGTTCCTCGACGCAGTTCCGGCCGGGCCGGACCTGGCGTCGCCGGCCGTCGGCACGCTCGGCGCGGCCGGCCCGACGGTGAACGGCGTCGCCTCCAAGGTGGGCCAGTTGTTCACGGTCCGCCAGGCCGGTGTGCCCGACCAGTACTTCGCGGCGCGCGCCGACGGGCTCACTCCGTTGACCGATACCGGTGTGGATCTGATGCGCAACGATCCCGAGGTGCGGGCGAGCGCCTACGGGGGCGGGGCGGTCGAGCCGACGCTGTTGTCGTCGTTGGCGGGTGTGCCGTTGTCTTCTGCCGCGTCCGCGGCCGGGTCCACGGCCGCCGCCGGGTCGCCGGCCGGCTCGGCGGCGCCGGGCCTGCCTCCGAGGCCGCCGCACGCGTTGCCGTCCGGGGCGCGGGTGCAGATCCCGTGCGCGCGGATCACGTTCGCCGGGGCGACTCAGCAGGTTGATCTGGTGACGGCGCCGGCGGCTGCGGCCGCGGGGCTGCCGGCCGTGTCCGGGACGGCCGTCACGGCGGACGCCCGCACCGCGGACGTGTTCGCGGTGCCGCCCGGGGGCGGGGCCGTGGTGATCGCGCTCACCGGGGGCGGGGTGCCCGGGGACGCGCACTACGTGGTCGCCGACTCCGGGGTGAAGTATCCGGTGCCGGACACCACGGCGCTAGACCACCTCGGCTATCACGGTGTCGCAGTGGTCGAAGTTCCGCAGACGTTGCTGGCTCTGCTGCCGACCGGACCCGCCTTGGATCCGGCGGCCGCCGCGGGGGCGGTGTCGGGCCTTGCACCGTCCGCGCACGCGAGTGCCGGGGGTTGAGCGTTTCAGGGGTGCGAGGGGCAAGTTCGCTCAGCGGCCGGGTGCTGATTCGCTCGATCTGCCCGCTCGGTGCGAAGAAGTGAACTTTTTGTGGACTTTGGTTTGTGATCAGACGAAGACCTGTGGGGTTGGGCTCAGCGTCTGTTCATAGCCTCTAGCGCGGGGACGGAGGAACCTGATTCGCTGTACGTCGCCAGCCGCGCCGAGCGCGATCGAAGCCACCATCAGAGGATTGCGATGTCTACTCCCACGTTCGGCAGTTCCGCCGACGCCACCAAGGCCGGGATCACCGTGTTCGAGGATGCCATCCGGGCCGCGAGGAGCATCGACACCGAGATCGAGTCGCAGGGTGAGGCGTTGGCCAAGTCGTGGACCGGCGACGCGGCGACCGTCTACCAGATGGCGGTGGGTGCGTGGCGCGACGGCTACAACGAGGTCGTGCAGCAGCTCGGGTACATGGTCGAGGCGCTGAACGGCACGATCGAGACCGTCGCCAAGGTCGAGGCGGCGCACACCGACGGCATCAAGCAGATGCTCGCCAAGCTGCACCCCGTCCGCTGACCCGCCCACCCCTCTACGAACGGAGCCTCTGATGAGCGAGCAGACACTGCAGGTCACCTATAGCGGCGTTCACAACGTCGGCACGGCTTTCATCGACGCGGCCAAGGCGCTGCGCCAGATGCTGGACTCGATGGATGCTCAAATAACCTCAACGCAGATGAACACCTACTGGCAGGGTGCCGCGCAGGACGAGTACGCGCGGGTGAAGGCGAACTGGAACCAGATTCTGGACAACATGACGGCCGGGCTCGGGGTCATGACCCAGACGCTGGAGGAGATCGCGCAGTCGTATCAGGCCACGGACACCAACATCGCGCTGAGCTGGCAGCAGATTCGCTGAGGCCGGGACCCCGGAAGGATCGACCCCTGTGACACCGCAGCCTCTCGCGCCGCCGTCGACCGACGTCACCGCGATGAACTGGGACGACGTGAAGCTGTTCGCCACCGAGATCGGCACGCTGCTCGCCGATCTCCAGCAGATCGCGCCCGATCTGCGGCAGCAGAGCCACTTCATGATCTCGCCCGGGACGTTCTACGACGCCAACCAGCTCACCGCCAACACGACGGCGCTGGGCACCAGTCTGCAGAGCGCCACGACCTGGATGCTGCGGCTGCTCGGCGACATCCAGACCGGCCTGACCAACGCGGTCACCAGCCTGTCCGGCGTCGACAGCCTGCAGAAGGAGAACGGCGCGAGCCTTCTGAGCCAGATCCAGAACATCAACACCGATCTCAGCAGCGGTCCCGGCAGCGCCGCCCCCGCCAAGTGACCTGAAAGGCGAGCAGCCGTGGCCACCGCTTCGAACACCCCGCAGGACACGAACTACAGCCAGTGGTTCGCCGAGGACGTCGTCAACGCGATCATCGTGCCGCCTACGATCGTGCCGGCGCGCAGCACGATCCTGGACCACTCGTGGATCTCCGGCGTCAGCGCCGACCACACGAACCCGTACAAGGTCGGCGACTACGACTACATCTTCGGCTTCGAATACTCCGCGCCGGTCGTGCACTGCTACGGGATCACCGTGAACCCCGACATCCGCATGGGGGCGAACGGCTCGGGCGGCAGCAGCGGCAGCGGCGGGTTCGCCAACGCGTTCTTCGGTCCGATGAAGAACGCCGTGGACCTGTACGCCGCCGACACCTACACGCCGGGGTCCTCGTTCCAGCCGGGCCGGGGCGCGGGGACCAGCCCGCTGTCGATGCACAACGCGTCGAAGACGCTGCTGTCGTTCAAGAACTGGCTGGACGGATCCGACGGCAGCGACGGCGGCACCGCGAGCCCGGGTGCCGCTCCGACGCTGGCCGCGTGGGTGAAGTGGCTGGGCTCGGAACAGGCGACGTGGCAGGGCACCGCCGCCGACGCGGTGTACCAGCTGATCACCGAGCTCGGCGGGATACTCACCGCCTGGCAGACCCAGCTCGACGGCCCGGCCGGCACCGGCTCGATGCCGCAGGCGCTGGACGACGCGGCGTTCGCGCTGGCCATGGTCGGCAACAACCTCAAAGTGGCGTACGACGGCTGGGCCCGCCCGGGCGACGACGGCCGGGAGTGGTGGCATCCGGAGAACGGCATCCGGGCCGCGCTCACCGCGCGCGGGCTGATCGTGGGCGGCATGAACGGTGTCTGGGACCTGACATACCCCACGGACCGCAGCGGTCTGCTGAAGGGCTCGGAGACGACGCCCGTCCCGGCGGGCTGGACCACCTGGCCCGTGACCGGCGCCGCGGTCCCGTCGATGACGATCGACCAGGCGGTCTGGTACCTGCGCGACGCCGCCAACCCGACCGGGATGCTCCAGACCGACGCCAAGTCGTACTGGACGTGGCAGATCACCCAGCTGGACCAGAGCTTCACCTCGGGCCTGGTCCACCTGGCCGAGGTCTACGGGACGTCCACGGCGGCGCTGACACCGCTCATCACGCCCACGCTGCACCCGATCACCGTGACCCCGCCGGTGACGCCGCCGCCGGACAAGAGCGACACCACGCCGCCGCCGGACACGAAGACTCCGCCGCCGACGAACCACACCACTCCCCCGCCGACGACGAACCACAGCACCCCGCCTCCCCTCACGCCGCCGCCGACCAAGCCGCCCGGCACCCACACGCCGCCGCCGGTGACCCCGCCGCCGACCAGCCACACCCCGCCTCCGGTGACGCCGCCGAACGTCCACATCCCGGATCCGAACACCGGTTCGGTCCCGCCGGTGAAACTCGCGGACTACGGCCTGGGCGGCAATGCCACGCTGCCCAAGCTGCCGACCGATCCGTGGTCCGCCGGCGGACCGGGCTCCGCGGGGCCGGGCGGCCTGGGCCCGCTCGGGCTCGGCGCGTTCGGAGGGCTGGGCGGGCTCGGCGGCGGCCTGGGCGGCGTCAACGGCCTGGGCGGTGCCAACGGCGGTCTCAGCGCCGCCGAGCAGCTGGCCGCCAAGAAGGCCGCGGGCCTGGAGGGCACCGCGGCGGCCGCGGCGAACGGCGAGGGCGGGATCCCGATGTATCCGCCGACCGGCATGGGCGGAATGGGCGGCCAGGGCGGCGACCAGCACGACCGTGAGCGCCACACCTGGATCTCCGAGGACGAGGAGGTCTGGGGTACCGATCCGGACCTGCCGCCGGCCGTGTTCGGGCGGCTTTGATGGAGCGTTCCTCGCCGCGGGTCATGGAGATGCGCGCGCGGCTGGAAGAGGCCCTCGCCGGGATCGAGGAGCGCCGGGCCGGCCTGGACCGGGCCCGGGCCTCCTTGGCCGACGCCGAGACCAGCAGCACCTCGCGCGACCACGTCGTCACCGTCACGGTGAGCGCGCGCGGCGTGCTCCAACGCGTCAAGTTCAACGGCACCCGCTACCGGTCGATGCCGGCCGCGGAGCTGGAGAACTCGATCGTCGAAGCCGTCGCGGCGGCGCGCGCCGAGATGGCCGGGCGGGTGACCGAGGTGTTCCGGCCGTTCCTGCCCGAGGGGTCGGATCTGCCGGCCCGGATGGCCGGGTCGGAGCCCGGCCGGCCTTGATCCGTACCCTGTCACAGCCTGCTGACGCGCCGCGCCGGCAGGCCCCGCCACCCCGACTTGAGGAGTCCCGATGGGTACCGGTTTCAGCGTCGATCCGTCACACCTGGACCAGTGGGCCGGCCGGTTCAGCGAGTTCGGCGTGCTGGCCCAGCACATGACGCTGGCGCTGGGAGAGATCGAGAACCGGGTCCGGGCCTGCCTGAGCGGCGACGACACCAGCCTGGCGATCCTGTACGGCGCCGAGCCGCAGTTCCGCGACCTCAGCTACTCGACCGACGGCTTCCATGTCGCGACCAACTCGGCGACCGGCGGCATCCAGACGGCGGCGAACGACTATCGCACTGTGGAGCGGCGGGCTTACGAGGCGGCGCGCATACCGCAGACCCCGCACCAGTCGTAGCGCTTACCCCGTAGCCACCGTCGCGAGGAGGACGAGAACCCATGGCCGCGCCCGACATCCCGGAGTTCCTCCAGGTGTTCATGGAGGTCACGCTGGGCCAGCGGGTGCCCGACGTCGACTACCACGGCTTGTACGGGGTCTCCTCGACGGTGGACTCGCAGATCGACGTCGTGGACAACCACTGGGGGAACACCTTCCGGAACGCGCTGTTCTCGGTCGGCTCGTACTCCGGCGACGGCGCCGACGAGATCTATTCCTCGATGGTGTCGTTGGACAGCTACCGGGCGGGTCTGTCCGAGGGGCTGGCCGCTCTCAAGGAGTACGTGTGGCAGAGCGCTGAGGAGACGGAGTACGGCACGCTGTCGATGGCGTTCCAGGCCGCTCTGTTGTGCGCGCAACTCTCGACCGAGATCGCTTTGGCGGTGTTCACCGACGGCGCGAGCCTGGCCAACGCGCCGGAGGAGATCGCGGCCACGGAGGCCGCGACGCAGTCGATCTACCACGAGATGCTCGTCAAACTGCTGACGAACGTCGGCCTGGGCGCCGGCTCCGCCGGGCTGGCCGACGGCCTGGCGCAGTGGGTGCAGCTCGCGGAGGGGACCCGGAAGAGTTTCGACACCTCCCAGTTCTTCGACACCGTGGGGTTCGGCGCGCTGGGCGGGATCTTCGGGGCGGCGATGGAGCCGGTCGGCAAGAGCTTCGGGTCCGTGCTGTCGAAGCTGCTGGGCAAGGACTTCTCGACGCTGTTCTCGAAGGACCTCGGCGACGTCTTCAACCACACCTTCCACGACGGCGTCGACAACGGTCTGAACCACGACCTCAAGACGGTCATCGACACCTACCTGACCACCGGACCGGGCCGCGACCCCGGACCGCTGAACCGGATGACGAAGGGCTTCGACGACGCGTTCCTGGCCCACCTGCCGGACTCCGTGGACGCCAGGACCCGCGCCGAGCTGGCCGACGACCTGGCCCGGGCCATCGACGCCGCGATGCGGAACGAGTCCAGGCTCGGCAGCGCCGTCGGCGACACGCTGGGCAAGAACGTCACCGACGTCCTCAACGCGTACCTGCCGCAATGGGCCGACGACGCGCTGGCCCCGGCGGTCCGCACCGCGATCGCCGACGCCGGCCGGACCATCCCGAAGGCCGTGGGCGGCACGATCGGCCACCAGGCGGGCGAGCTGATCGGGGCGAACGCGGCGCAGATGGTCGGCGCGGTGCTGGGCGAGATCAGCTACCAGGGCATGACCGGGCAGCAGATCAACGTCACCGGCTACGAGGCGCTGGCCACCGGGGCCGCCGGGTTGCTGGGGCACGGGAGCCACCAGGCGGCGCAGGGCGTGAAGGGCTGGAAGGCCGGTCGGCTCGGGGCCGAGGGCGGGGCGCCGAAGGTCGATGCGAAATTCGTGGAAGAGGCGGCGCCGAAGCCGATCACCGTGACTCGGCCGCAGGAGATCGTGACCGAGGTCGAGGGGAAGAACGGCGGGTCGGTCTCGGAATCCACCTCGGAATCGAACGCGACCTCGAACTCATCAGCGAATGAATCGAAGTCTTCTACCACCGAGTCGAACACACAGACATCCAAGAAGTCCGTCACCACCAGTGCGCCCGGCCCGAAGGACGCTCCGCCGCCGAAGCCCGTAACGACCTCGGTTCCCGAACGCTCCACGAACAACGAGGCACACTCCACCACGACGCCCAAGGATGCTCCGAGCGACAGCACGGCGAAGCAGCCGGCCGTTCTGACCACGGTCCCCCAGCATGCGACCGCGTCAGCGACTGCCGGCGGAGACAATCAGCCTACTAATCACCCGACTAATCAGCCCACTGATCAACCCATCAGCCACCGCGCCAATCAGCCCACTGACCACCCCGCGCCCCTGCCCCCGGGCCGCCGCGTGCCCACCGGCCCGACCAACCCGGCCGGCTACACGCCCCACATCGAGCTCCGCCAGTCCTCGGATCATCACATCTCGGCCGACGACGCCGCCAACGCCCTGGCCCGTCCCTTCCTCACCGGCACCTCGCCGCACTGGGCGGCGCTCGACACCGGACGGCCGCTGGTGCTGGACCACGACGGCACCGTCGCGCCCGAGCGGCTCGCCGCGATCGCGGCGAGCCTGAGCACGAAGATCGCCGCCGACGTGGTGTGGGGCCTGGCGCCCACGCTCACCGGGCACGACGGGACGGTCGGCACCGGCCACGTGGTCCTCGACCGGAACGGCGTGCCGCGTCCGGTCCGGCAGGACGGCCGCTGGACCCGCCACCATCCCGACGGGACCCGCGAGGAGTTCGTCGGCGACCTGTCCCACGCCGTCCGGCCCGGCATCACGGACCCGAAGGCCGGGGGACACTCCGCGCACACCGGCGCCACGCACTTCCCGGGCCCGGCCCGCGACCAGCATCAATGGTCTGCGTTCCACGCCGGAGCGGAGGACAAGCCCCAGCGCATCGACGTGTTCGACGACGCCGACCACGCCTCGTCGTTCCTGTCCCACTTCGGCGTCGGGTACGGCCACACGCTGGTCCTGCGCGACGGCCTCGACCCGTCGACGGCCACCCACGAACGCGCCGCCCGGGACACGTTCGTCGACGTCGCCGGACGCCTGACCGTCGCCGCCCACGGCGGGGCCGACCACGTCCGTGTCGGCGACTACGAGCTGGGCCCGAAAGCGTTCGCCCAGCTGCTCCGGCAGCACCCGGACTGGGAGCAGGCGAAGGAGTACGGGATCCGGCTCAACGCCTGCGACACCGGCGCCGCGTCGGGCGACCAGCCCTCCTTCGCGCAGCGGCTCGCCGACGAGCTCGGGGTGAACGTCGCCGCGCCCACGAAGAAGTCCTGGACCTCGGCCGACGGCATCACGATGGTCGCCGACGTGGATCCGGCGCACACCCACCTGCCGCTGACCACGGCCAAGGGTGTCATGCACGACTTCGTCCCTACCGGCTCGGCCGACGACCGTCCCCGGCTCCCGGACGCCTCCACCTATCCGGCGAAGGCCTTCTTCCGGGACGGTCCGGACCACCCGCGCTGGCAGCACGACGTCGTCCAGTGGTCGGCGCCGTACCAGACCCCTGATCCGGCTCTGAACCAGACCCAGCCACGCCTGCCCTGGTACACCGCCAAACGCGACGGCATGCAGGCGCTCGGCGACAGCTCGGTGGTGAAGGTGGTCCCGCCGGCCGACGCCCACGGGCACGCCACGACCGTGACCTCGACCCTCAAACAGCAGCTCAGGGAACTGGGAAACCCCGCAACGCCAGTACCCGACCTCAGCCGCCGCCTGGAGAACGATCTCACCCGTGAGATCACCAAGGCCCTGCAGACCGAGGATCCCCACGCGTGGACCAAGTACCTGCGCTCGGGCCTCCATCTCGGTGACGGGAACACGGCGCTGCACGTGCGGTTCCGGCTCGACGGCGAGACCCAGGCGCCGCCGGCGTCCCAGGGCGACCCGGTGCTCACCAACGCCACTACCAAGTACGGCGACATCTCCTTCACCCGCACCGACGCCAAGAAAAGCGCCAGCGGCCTCGGTCTGCTGGCGGAGGGCTTCCACACGGTCGGCGGCGCCGTCCTGTCGACCGTCGTCCCGCTCGTCAGCGTCAGCGTCTCGAACACCCGCCACGACGGCCAGGGCATCGCCGACGAGGTGCAGCTCGGCAACCGAGGGACCAACACCGCGCGGTTCGGCGTGGACCACCACGTGACGATCGAGGTGACGGCGCGCGCCAAGCACGGGATCACCGCCTCGGCGACCGAGCGGACCGACGCCGTCCTCACCGCCGCGCATCCGACCACCTACGCCGGCGGCGACCTCGTCCGCGGACCGCACGTCGACGGCGGCGCGGCGCCGGAGCACACCGAGATCGTGGTCCGGAACCCGTCCGCGATCGAGAAGTTCGACTACGCGCTCGGCGGCGTCGACACCAAGCCGCTGGAGGACGTGTTCCTCAAGACCCTGATGGACACCGACCGGCTCTCCGGCAAGCAGGCCGCCCGCATCATGAAGGCGGCGACGACCGAGTTCCTGGACGAGAAGTCGATCCGCGACCGGGCCCAGGCGCTGTTCACCGACTCCTTGCCCACCAACTTCGTCCGGCCGAGGGGGTTCAAGGGCTACGTCACCCTGAAGGCGCACGTCGTCTCGGTCCAGCGCATCGGGCCCTCCGCCGAGGGCGGTGTCCGCAACGACATGGCCGAGACGGTGACGGTCAAGCACTCCAGCGGGCACGGGCAGCAGACGTCGGTCAAGGTCGGCACCGAGTTCAACCTCAAGGTCTCCGATCCCCGGAAAGGCCCCTCGGCCGGGGTGTCGGTCAGCGGCGGCCTCGGCTCCGGCCACGGCACCGGCACCGCGGTCCAGGGACAGGCCAAGACCGCCGTCATCCACGGCGGCCCGCAGCGGCGCTACCAGACGGTGATCCGGGTCGAGGGCCAGATCCACAGTGATCTGCGCGGCCACCGGGTCGAGGACTTCACCGCGGATCTGACCGGCGAGCTGCTGGTGCCCGAGAGTCAGCTCCCTGAGGCGGATCCGGCGAACCCCGCGCCCCGCGACGTCTTCGAGACCGCGCTGGCCGATGCTCCTCGGGAACCGGCGCCGACGCGGCGCGCGACCCTGAACCGGGACGCGGTGCACCGGGAGAACGACGGTGCCCTGAACCTCGCCACCAGGTTCGGCACCGCCACCGGGCTGACGAAGGCGGACACCTGGCTGGCGCGGAACCATCCGAAGACCTATCTGCGGCTGCGCAAACTGGAAGCCGGCTTCACCCGGCCGAATTCCGGGCTTCGAGAGCCGTTCCCGCGTGGAGGTCTGGCGGACGACGCGGCCCTGGTCCGGCATCTGCGGCGGCTGGACGGACCGGTCGAGCTGCATCTGCGGCCGGATTACGAGCTCACTCCCGCGCGGCTCGAAACGCTGCTCCGGCTTCAGCAGTCCGGGAAAGCCGCCCTGTTCCGGGTCTCGGACGACCCGAACCTCGCTCCCTACCGGATCTTGATCCATGAAACGCGCCAGGAGCCGACGGTGCCCCTGCCCCCTGAGGGAGCGAATCCCGGGGGTACGGCGCCGCACGAGGACATCCAGCTCCAAGCCCCCAACGAGCCCAGGCTCCGGGTGACCGCCTTCACCGGGCCGGAGCAGCAGTACTCCTCGCGCCACGGCTACGTCCTGGACCAGCACGGCGTCCGCCACGGCTGGTCGGGGGACGTGGGGGCACCGAACCCGGCGCATCCGAACCACGACCCGCAGGGTCCTGCGACGGTCCGCGCACCGCGGACCCGGACCATCAGCGATCTGCGCAACCCCGCACGCAACGCGGAGGAGAACCCGCCCCGCGTCGCCGTCGTCGTCTCCGCGCATCGCAGTGAGTCGCTCGCCGCCGAGGTCACGGAAGTCCGGGACGCTCTGGGCGACCGGATGGTCGAGCGGACCTCGCCCTATGGCGTGCTGACCACCGAAGGCGAGCACCGGCCGGACACCGGCTACGTCGTCAACCCCGCGGGCAAGGTGGTGTGGGGCTGGGAGCGGGCGCCCGACGAGGTTCCCCAGTGGGGGCCGAACGCGGAATCCGGCAAGGAAACGCTGGTCGCGATGATGCGGCAGGCCGGGAAGACCGGTCTTCAGATCGTCGTGGATCCGGGCAGCCGGTTCGCACAGGAGTTCCGGACCGCGGTCACCCAACTGCACGCGGACGACGTCCTGAACGGGAACCCGCCGAACCGCAAGTACGAGAATCTGCTGACCCGATGGGACCGCACGCGGAAGAACCACGGCGAAGAACTACCGCTCCTGGACAAGGACCAGCTGCTCCGGATGCTGGTGTCCGACCCGAACGTCCGCATCGTCGACGAGCACGGCGTCGTGCAGAACGACCTCAACGCCCGCGGCGTCGTCCAGCGCCGCCCGACCGCCGTGGACACCTCGCACAGACTCCGCGAGGAGTACGCGATCCACAACGACGGCACCGTCCTGCGCTCCGTCTCCTGGCGGCGCGACCCGGTCGGCGACGGCGACCTGGTGGTCGGCCACGTCCGCCGGGCCGTCCACGAGTCCGACCCCCGGCAGGAGACCCCTGACATGGTGTCGGGGACCGGGCTGGGTTCGGCGGCGCTCAAGGAGCTTCCCGGCGCCCAGCACATCCACGGCACCGTGCGGTCGCTGATCACCAAGATGATCGACAACGACCACGGCGCGGGACGGCACGGCGACCGGCCGGGCGACGCCGCGGCGGCCCGGCGGCACGCGAAAGCCTCCGCACAGCTGCGGTTCGAGCTCGACAAACAACTCCAGCTCACCTTCGGCACACCCAAACTGCGCGGCGCGCGCGGCCGCGGCTTCGACTCCGGGCTCCAGGAGGAGTTCTCCTTCCGGGGCCGCAAGTATCAGGTCACTGTCGAACAAGTGCTGTTGCGCCGCGACCCCGGCACCATCGACACCGAGACCGGCCTCGCGATCGACCACCAGGTCAAGGGCTCCCGAGGGGCCAGCACCTCGGTGACGCGGTCCGGGCACGTCACCCTGGAGGGCGGCGGCGGCGCCCGGTTCGAGCTGCCCGGCGACGAAGTGGCGCTGGACCTCGGCGACACCGGGATCAGCCTGTCCGGGAGCATGCAGACCACCCGGTCCCTGAACTCCACGGCCAAGAACCAGTCCCGGTTGCGCGCGCCGAACGGTGTAGCGTCCCGGCCTGAATACGAGGCCAGATACCAGGTCACGGTGACCGAGTCGACGCGGCGCGTGCTCGGCGGCACCCGGGACCGGGTCGCCAGCCGGATCATCGACCAGGATCCGGTGACGGTGCCGGCGATCGTGCACTCGGCGTTCCGCCCGGACGCCGAGCGCGCCGGGGACGCGGCCTACCGCGCGGCGTATCACGACGTCGTCAGCACTCTGGGACGCACGACGGAACTGACCGGGACAGAGTTCGACAACCTGTTCCGGTCCGAGCACCGCTACGACTTCAGCAGCTCCGGCACCGACGGGCTGCACGCCACGTTCAGCGGCCTCAAGGGCGCGGTCGCGGCGGCGACGAACCTGGTGCTGGACCACGCCTTCGGGACCGATCCTTCGCGCCGCGCTCCGGCCGAGGGGCCGCAGACCCACCCCGCCCACCCCGCCTACGTCGCCGAGGTCGAGCGTGCGCTGTCGGAGGGCTTCCTGCGCTCCAATCTGCCGCGGTTGCTCGGCGAGGGCATCCCGGTCCCGCTGCCCAAGGAACACCACTGGGGCGCGGGGCTGCCGAACGCAAACCATTCGCTGACCGTGCGCGGGTACCTCGTCAAGGGCGACCCCGGGGCCGGGCACGCGGCGCCGAGAGCGACCGTGGAGAGCTACGTCGAGCACGACGTCAAGGTCTCGACGAGCAAGAACAAGTCCTTCACCTTCGACGGGCACACCGATTTCGGACCGGCGATCACCCTCGGCGTGACCACCGAGAACAAAGAGGGCGGCGGGGACGGCACCACCCCGCCGAGCGAGTCCGCCGGCCCGTCGGCGAACTCCAAGCGGGCGATCCACAACCAGGTCGGCGGGAACGTCGGCTTCGAGGCCGGCGGGACGCTGTACAGCAAGACCGTCGACCGCACCCGGGGCAGCATCGACATCTCCCTGCTGACCGAGACCGGCGGGCAGCAGGTCGAGCGGGCCCACCTCGTGCTGGAGATCGTCAGCACCCGGACACCGGTCGACGCCCCGACGCTGACCGGGCCGCTGGGCCGCGCGTTCCGGTCGCAGGCATACGGGGACGAGTCCCTTCCGAGGGAGAAGTCGGTCAAGCTCCTGGTCGAGAACAGCGTCGAGCTGTCCTTCTCGCAGAACCTGCACGCCGACGTCCAGGACCCCGACCGCCTGAACCCGGCCGAGGACCCGGATCGGTTCATCTCCGAGGACCGTCGCGACGCCGCGTTCGCCGCCGGCTACACGACCCACTTCGACGACCGCTCGGGGCGGTTCACGCAGATCGTGGCGGCGCGCTCCGACACTCCCGTCCAGCTCGACGCCGGGACCGGCATCGCCGGGGCGGTCAAGCACGGTCTGGAGAGCACCGGGCTCATCGGCCCGGAGCACCTGGACGACGCCTCGGACATCTGGCGCGCGCTGAGCGCCCGGTTCGGCCCCGAGGCGCTCAAGGCGCATCCGCACGACCTGATGGACGTCGGGCTGACGCACCGCGTGGAGATCCCCGGCGGCTACGGCTCGACCCGGCGGCTGACGGTCGAGGTCACCGCGACCCCGACCGGACCGCCGCAACATCTGCGGGCGCGGGACAACGCCGTGGTCACCCTCGGCGGGCAATCGCTGAAGCAGGACGGCACGAAGTCGTCGAGCGGCTTCCATTTCTCCGTCTCCGGCGGGGTCTCCGGGAAGTTCACCGCGAGCGGCGAGAACTACGGGGCGCCGTCGTCGAGAATCGGTTATGAGCACTCTGATTCCACCACGACCGGTCACGACGTCGTCGACCGCGACATCCGGCGGGCCAATCCGCTGCTGAACTCCGGCGACGTCCCGCAGCCGCAGAGCGTGAGCGAGGAATTCGTCCACCACCTCTCCGTGGAGATCAAGATCTACGCGGACGCCGAACTGCCGGCGCCGCTGGCCTCGGTGCGGAGCGACCACTTCTCGGAGTCCTCGCGCTCGAAGCCGTTGGTGACGTTGACGAACGACGGCGTGACCATGCGCACGGTCGTGCCGCGCCATTTCACGACGCAGGAGGAACCGGCGCAGGCGGAACCGGCACAGGATGGCGCGGCACAGGTGGACCCGGTGGCGCAGCCACGGAGCCGGGTGGCGGGCCCCGAGGACCGGACAACGCCGAGCCCGCTGGACGTGTATCTCGGCAAGCATCTCCAGGCCCTGTCTTTCCCGGGCCTCAAGCATGTCCTCGACGCCACGCCCGCCACGATCCTGCCCCGCCAGGACGCCACGGCCCACCTGTCCCGGCGCGCCGGCGCGCAGCCCTTCGCCCACACCGAGGTCTACGATCCGACCACCGACCTCGGCGTGACCCTGAGATCCTCGCTGACGAACCGGAACGTCCGCGACAACACCCAGGACCTGTTCCTGGGCAAGATGGAGCTGCCCTCCCCCACCGGCGATCCGATCCTGCTCGGCGGCCACAGCGGCGTCATCCGCCCGATCGGCGACTCGACCGCGTACAGCGGAATGAACTTCGGCGAACGCGCGTCCGAGCCGAGCTTCGGCGAGGAGTCGGGAAGCAACTGGTCCAAGGGTATGGGCTTCGGCGGCGGCGATCACGTCGGCGCCGGGGTGCCGAGCCGGTCCGGCGACGGGGAGAACACCCGCGAGCGGGAGGGCACCAGCGGCGACTACGTCGAGGACAACGCGAGTTGGTCAGGGACCACCTACGCCTACGGCGGGAAGTTCTCGTACACCTTGCACGGACCGCGGAACCACACCGTGGTGGTCGACGCCGGGAAGAACTTCGAGGGCCTGCTGCCCCGGGGCTGGGCGCTCAGGGCCGCTGAGGAGTTCCCCTCCCAGGTCGTGCACCCGGACGCGATGACGATCGCGGCTGCGGATCAGGTGCGGGACCTCGTCAACCGGGCGGGACGACCGGGGGTCGACGACACCCTGCATCTGGTCGGCGACGTGACGGGACCGGACTCCGCCGATGCGCTCAACGGGATCGCGCGGGACCTCTCCGTCCGCCTCGACCGGCGTGTGGACCTGGCCCTGGTCGTTCCTGGGACGGCCGGGAATCCGGAGCACTTGGAGCACCACGTCTTCGAGCGGACGACCGCGGAGCACCAGGCGGCGCGGGACGCGCTGGCCCGGCAGCAGGATGCTGACATGCGGCATCCGCAGCTGGAGCAGGCGGCACGGACCGCGCAGTCGATGGTCGGACCGAACGATCAAGCCCTCGTCGACCGGGCAGCCCGCAGTTCGCGGGAGCTGGCCGATCATCAGGCCCAGCATCCCGGAGACCAGTTCGCGCTGGATGCCAGGGCGCGGACCCTCAGGATCCAGGCTGAGAAGCTGACCAACGACGCCGGCAACGCGCTTGAGTTCGCGAAAACGAACAAGCAGTTGGAGGGCGACGCGCAGGAATTGGCGACCAGGGCGTCGCTCGCGTCGCAGAGCGCTGATCAGGCGACGCGGGTCGCGAACGACCGGCGTGAGCTGACCAGACTCGCCGGCCAGCACACGGAGGCTGCTCGCGGCCCGCAGACCCGTCTCATCGCACGCGAGAACGCGGAAGCGGCCTTGCGCGAGAACAGAGACGCGGCCACGACGGCCCAGACGGACCTGGACGGCGCGCATGGGCAGATGAGCGTGTCCGCACACGACACCGGGCAGCGCTTCGTCGAGGACGCCGAGAACCGCTCCGATCTGGGAGCGGCCCACCTTCCCACGCATGACGAGGCCGTGGCCCGGATGTGGAAGACCACGCCGTCGGGGTTCGTGCTGGCCGACAACAACGTGCACCTGACGACGGCGCGCGCCGTTCCCAGCGTGCCGGGCGCCACGGTGGTGTCGATCGGCGGCACGCGGGATGCGGGGACCGGGGCGCACGTCATCCGGAATCGGACGATGACGCCGCGGGAGTTGGGGGCGGCGATCGTGAACAGGCTTACTGCGCAGGGGGCGGCGGGTGCTGTGCTGCCGCGCAAGGTGGTGGTGCACGGCGACGACAGCCACGCCGTGGCCGAGGCGATCAGCCAGGCGCTGCCGAACGTCGATGTGATCGGCGCGCGTGGCAGCGTCGGGAGTTTGAAGTCCGGGCGCACGGTGGCCGGGGCCGTCGCCGCGCTGGGCAACCGGTTCCTTCTTCAGGGGAACGGCGGGGGGCGGTGGGTCGCGTATCGGAACGGGGAGCCGGTCGCGATTCCGACCATCGCGGGCCTCCGTGACCTGACATCCGTGATCGCCTCGCTGGACGCGCGGCGGCGACGGCGCGTGCCGAACCCGAACCCGAACCCGAATGCGAACCCGAACCCGAATCCGGCGCTTTTGGCGAACCCGGCCGACAATCCGCCCCTGGATCAGGGACCTGTCGCGGTCCCGATCGCTGGGGAACAGCTGACAGGAGCAACCGCGTGACCTCGACGGACCACCAGGCAGCCGACTCACGGTCGGACGCCTACCACCGGCTGCTGCTCCGCCTGGCGGGCCGCGTCCCCGACGGTCTTGTGGCGCAGGGCCGCGAATGGCTCGCCGCGGGAGACCTGGCGACGCTGGCGCGCGGGGTCGTGTCGTGCTGCGTGGCGATGCGCGTCGCGCTCCCCGCCGCCGACATCGAGGCGCTGCGCGCCGTCTTCGCGGCCGAGCGGCTGGACGCCGCGGCGCTGGACCGGCTGGTCGGCAGCGAGGCGGAGCCGTTGGTGGAGCACTCGTTCGGCGCGGCCGCGCCGAGTGTGGTGGCGGCGTGGGCTGAGCGGGGGGCGGAGTTGGGGTACTGCCTCGATCTGACGGGCGGGGGCAGCGGGCTGGCCGATGACCTCGACTGGGCGCTGGCCGACGCCGCCGCCGCGCTGCCGGGCGCCTTCGCCCTGTGGCGGACGTGGCGCTCCCCCGCCGACGGCGCCCCATGGCCCGCGCCGCGCCGCGTATTCCTGCTGGCAGTGGCCGAGGGCACGGACCCGAGCGGGACGACCGCCGCGCTCCAGGCCCGGCTGACCACGCTGGGCGAGACCGACCCGCAGGTCGAGGTCTTCCCGATCGGGGACGCGCTACCCCCGTACCAGCGCGCGGCCCGAGCCATGTCCGCCCTGCTGTGGACCGCCGCCCCGACCGCACCGATCCGCCTGGCGCAGGTCTACGACCACGTCCACCCCGAATCAGGACCCGGATTCGCACCGGACCGCGAGCACCTGGGCGAAGCCGAGGCCCAGGCCGTCACCCGCCTGCTCGAAGACGCCACCGTCCTGCTCGCCACCACAGCAGCGCTCGACGACGTCCTCCGCCCAGGAGCAGGCCACCGCGTCCCGGTGAACTTCCTCACCGACGGCACCTGGGTCTGGAGCGACGCGATCGGCTACTACGCACGCGAACACGGCGTCGCACCGGTACCCGAACTACTGGCCCACCTCCGCGCCGACCGCGAACGACAGAGCCCCGACGACGTAGCGCTATTCCGCGCAACCGCCGCGCTGACGCGCCCCGAGCAGGAAGGCTGAGGCACGTGCAAGAGCACAACGAGCAGCACGAAGCTGTCTTCCACCTGCCGGAAGTGGACCTCGCCGCGATCCTGGACCACATCGAGCCAGAACTCGAACAACAGGCCGGCCACGAAGCCGCCACCGAGTTCGAACCAGCCATGGATGTCGAACAGGCCGCTGAGTTCGAACCACATGCTGTGCTCGAAGCCGCCGCAGATCTCGAACCGGCTGCCGACCTCGAAACCCTGGCGGCGCCCGAACCGAAGCCGGGGTCGGAGCCTGAGCAAAAGCCTGGGCCGGAAGCCGAGCCGGAAACCGGGTCGGAAACCAAGTCGGTGACTGAGCCGGAAGCCGAGCCGAGGTCTGAGTCTGAGCCGGAAACCGAGTCGGAAACCAAGTCGGAGCTTGGGTCCGAGCCGGAAGCCGAGCCGGAGCCGGGGTCGGAGCCTGAGCAAAAGTCTGAGTCGGAAACCAAGTCGGAGCTTGAGTCCGAACCGGAAGCCGAGCCGGTGACTGAGTCGAAGTCCGAGCCGGAAGCCGAGCCGAAATCTGAGTCGGAATCTAAGTCGGAAGCCGAGCTGGAAACCGAGTCGGTGGCCGAGGTGGAGCCTGAATCGGAAAGCGAGTCGGAATCGAAGGTCTCCCCCGCCCCAAAACGTCGCGTCCTGATCCTCACCGGCGTCGCCGCCGCAGCCCTCCTGGCTGTCCCCCTCACCCTCGTCGGCACCGGCGGCGGCACGTCCACCGCCGCCGCCGGCTCTCGGCACGCCACACCGCAGGCCGGCGGGGCCGTCTTCGGCGCGGACGGCGCCGGTCAGCAGCTGACCAGCGATCCTGCCTCCGGCAGCATCGGCACCGCCGTCCCCGCGCCGTCCGACTCCCCCTCGACCGGCACCTCGACCGGCACGTCGACCGGCGCCTCGACCGGCCTCTCGACCGGCAGCTCGGCCCCGTCGGCGGCCGGCGCAGGCCCCGGGCCGTCGTCTCCGTCGGGAACCTCCCAGCAGCTTCCCGGTGGGGCATCGGGCTCGCAGAGCGCCTCGTCCCAGCGGGGGCCTGGCAGCCCCACCTCAGTGCGGTCCACCGCTGCGGGTGCGGCTCCGACCACGCTTCCCGGCTCCGGGCCGGGCCCGACCACGTCGCCCGCGCCCGTTGTGCCGCCCGCGCCGACGACGCCGGCGTCGAGCGCCCCGCCGGCGCCGAAGGCTGTCTTCGACGCCTTCGCTGGTCCCGGCTGTCCCGCGCCGGCGGGCGGCGGGTACTCCGCCCATGGCTGGTACGTCCAGGGGACTCAGGGCTGGTATTCGCACTCCTCCGGCGGCTGGGCCGGCAACCGCTGTGACGGCTCCATGCAGTCCATGCCGATGTCCGGCAAGGCCGGTACCGACGCGGGCAATATGGGCCTGTGGTGGTTCGGGACCGGGGCTGTGACCCAGGGGAGCTGCGACATCGGCGTCTACGTTCCCAACGACGGCAAGCCCAGCGACACCTACGGCACCGCCGCCAAATACGTGGTCTTCAACCCGTCGACCTACGCCGTGACGACGTCCTTCACCGTCAACCAGACCGCCAACCGCGGACGGTGGATGTGGTACCCGGCCGCCCCGCCCGCCGCTGGCAGCCCGGTGACCAAGGGCTTCCCGGTCACCAACGGATCCGTCGGACTGCACCTCATGGACCAGGGCGTCGACTACACCATCAGCCCCCTCGGGCACTACGGGATCTCCGCCGCCCGGCTGTACTGCACCTCTGATTGACGGAACGTGCGGCGGTACGCACCGGGTGTCGTACCGACCAGAGCCTGGAAGCGCCGCCGCATGTTCACGATGGAGTGCAAGCCGACTCGGACGGCTATCGCCTCGATGGGCATGGAGGTCTCCTCCAGCAGGACGCGGGCTTCGGCGATCCGCTGTTGGAGCAGCCATCTTCCGGGGCTCTGTCCGAGCTGTTCCTCGAACTGGCGCGCCAGGGTCCGGGACGAGACGCCGGCGCGGGCGGCGAGACGGTCCAAGGTCAGTGGGGCGTCCAGGTGCGAGCGGGCCCATTCCAGGAGCGGCGCCAGGCTCACGGCCCGAGGCGCAGACGCGGACGCGGACGCAGTTGCTGATGCGGCGACAGGCGCCGTGTAAGCGTACTGAAGTTGTCCGCCCTCACGATGCGGCGGCAGCACGGTGAACTTGGCCACCCGACTCGCATAGGCGGCGCCATGGTCCCCGCGAATCAGGTGCAGGCACAAATCGATTCCGGCACCCAGGCCGGCGCTGGTGGCCACATCCCCGTGATCGACGTACAAAACATCGGCGTCGACCTCAACCTCGGGAAAACGGGCCGCGAGTTCAGCCGTCCGCATCCAGTGAGTCGTGGCCCGGCGGCCGTCAAGCAGTCCGGCTTCGACCGGGACGAACGCCCCACTACAAATACCGGCGATGCGTGCTCCGCGGGCGTGGGCCGCGACCACGGCCGCCAACACCGGCGGGGGCACGGGCTCCCCGGCCGGCTGCCAACCGGGAATCAGGACAGTGTCGGCGTCCTCAAGAGCCTCCAGCCCACGGGTCACGGCGATCGAATACCCGGCCTGGGTACGCAGCGGTCCGGGGACCACGGCGCAGACGTCGAACGAGTAGGGCGACGGCTCGCCAGGACGGTCGGCGGCGAACAGCTCAGCAGCGAACCCCACCTCGAAGGTGGACTGCGGAGGATTGAGCAAGGCTACGACCCGATGCGGCATGGCAAGAAGATACCCAAGGATGTCAATCAAGACACTGGGCGGCCCCCTGAACGTCCGGCAGAGTCGAGGGCATGAACAACACCGCCATCTCCTTCGTCCACGTCGACGCAGTACAGCCCGAGGCCCTGGGGCCCGGTGTCAACGTCCGCGCCTTGTTCCCCACCGAGCACGCCATCTCCTGGATCGTCGATTTCGCCCCCGGCTCCACGCTGCCCGCCGTCGACGTCCACGCGACCGAGGAGCGCTATTTCGTGGTCAGCGGCGAGCTGATCGAGGGCGACGTACGGCACGGTCCGGGGACCTTCGTCGTCCAGGCCCCGGGCAGCAGCCACCGGCCGCGGACCGAGACCGGGGCGAGGATCCTGGGCTTCGCGATCGCCGAATGACTGAATCGCCGAATGACTGATCACGCCGTGACGGCCGGAGCCGGCCGGGGATTCCCGGGCCGGCTCCGGCGCATCAGTACCCGCACACGGTCAGTGCCAGCTCTGAGCCTTGTTGGCGCTGTTGCAGGCCCGCATGTAGACCCCGCCGGTGCTGCTGCTCTCCAGGCACTTGCCGTCGTCGGACTTGAACATGAGCCCGTAGGAGGTGTCGATGAGGGTCCAGCGCTGCGAGGAACCGCTCGGGTTGTGTCCGCAGTAGACACGCCAGACGGTGGTCCCGTTGGTGGTCATGCACCGGTTCATGCCGGTCGCGAGGTCGTTCACGACGTGGATGTAGCCGCCGCTGATCGGCACGAACTGCCAGTCCTGGCTGTACTGGCCCTGACAGGGGTTGGTGAACATGGTGGAGTCGACCAGGTTCCCGTCCAGGCAGCGCCCGGTCTGGTAGTTCTTCCAGGTCAGGCCGTCGCCGGGCGCGGCCTGTGCCGCCGCCGCCCCCGTGACCAGTGCCGTCGTCACGGCGCCCAGGGTGAGCGCCGAGCGAAGCAAAGCCTTGAGACGCACGTGTTCTCCTTCGAGTCGTTCGAGCATGAGACGGTGATCCCGTCCGCGGACCATGCTGGTCGGGCCCGGTTTCCCGGACAACGGAACTTGTACAGATCTGAACAGGCTTGTACGGCGACGGCTTGGAACAGGTGGATGGTTTCTCCGGAGCAAGGGCGCCTCGATCCGGCGTCGGCCTCGACGCACACCGAGTTCATCGAGTGTCTTCGAGCCCTGAAGGTGCACGTCGGCGACCCGCCGCTGCGCGAACTGGCGCGGCGGAGCGGCTTCCCGCACACCACGGTGGCGCACGCGCTGGACGCGCGGCGGTCCCGCCTGCCGTCGCTGGAACTGGTCGTCGCCCTGATCCGCGCCCTACGCGTTCCGGAGTCACAGACCGCGGTCTGGGTCGCCGCGTGGCGACGCATCCAGGCGGGCCGTCCCCCGGAGAAAACGTGGGCGCAGCCTTGGAAAACGCGCAACGACCTGCCGGCGGACGTGGCGTCCTTCACCGGGCGACGCACTGAGCTCCAACGCCTCCTGTCCGCCGCGCCCGCGCCCGGCATCCCGTCCGTCTGGGCCATCGACGGCATGGCGGGCGTGGGCAAGACGGCACTGGCGGTGCATGCCGCGCACCGGCTGACCGGAACCCACCCGGACGCGCAGTTGTACGTCGATCTCCACGGGTACACAGCCGGACGAGAGGCCCTCAGCGCCGGTGACGCACTCCACCGCCTGCTGACCGTGTGCGGGGTCGCCGACGAGCAGATACCCGCCGATCTCGACGAGCGGGCGGCGCTGTGGCGGTCGGTCGTCGCCGGTCGCAGCGCCGTTCTGGTGTTCGACAACGTGCTGAGCGCCGAGCAAGTACGGCCTCTGTTACCCGGTGCCGCGACCTGCACAGTTCTCATCACAAGCCGTAGGCGGCTGGTCGGATTGTCCGACGCGGTGTCGGTCTCCTTGGATGTAATGCCGGCCGCCGACGCCGCCGCCTTGTTCATCCGGACCGGGACCGCGGGGGTCGAGCCCGGCAGCCGGCGGAACGCGGCCGTCGACGAAGTGGTCGACAAGGCGGTCGACAGAGCAGTCGACGAAGTGGTCGCACTGTGCGGCCACTTGCCGCTCGCGATCCGGATCGTCGCGGCGCGCCTGGTCCACCGCCCCGCCTGGACGATCGACGACCTCCGGCGGCGCTTGGCCGGCGGCGTGCCGCTGGGGGCTCTGGACGACGGCCGGGTCGCGTCCGCCTTCGACCTGTCCTACCGGCAACTGATCGTCGGCGAGCAACGGCTCCTGCGATGGCTGAGTGTTCACCCCGGGCCCGACCTCGACGTGCGGCTGGCCGGTGCGCTGCTCGGAACGTCCGCGGAGTCTGCCGAGGCGATGCTGGAGGAGCTTCTCGACGTCCACCTCCTCCAGCAGTACGTGGCCGGCCGATACCGCCTGCATGATCTGGTCCGCGGCTACGCCGCCGTGCAACTGGCGAGCGCTGGTGAAGACCGGGACGGGATCTGGAGGCTGGCCTGGGGCCACTTCACCGGAACGGCCGCGGCGGCGATGGACGCGCTGTATCCGCACGAGAGTGCGCATCGCCCGGCAGTCGAAGCCATGCGTCCGACCGTGGCGCTCGCGGATCCACGCGCGTGGCTGGACGCCGAGCGCGACAACCTGCTCGCGCTGCTGGCGGACGCCGAGGCCCGGCGCGCGCCGGTGTTTTCCGGGCAGCTCGCCGCGACCTGGGCGTTCCACCTCATCGCGACAGGCCGCTATCACGACAGCCTGGTTGTGTACGGATATGCGTTGCGGGCAGCGCGGGAGTCGGGCGACGACGTATCGGAAGGGCGTGCGCTCAGCGGCCTGGGTGCTGCGTACGGCCGACTTCATCGGCTGCCCGAGGCGATGGAGCACCACCAGCGGCATCTCGACATCGCCGTCCGAACCGGCGACCTCGGCGCCGAGGCCCGGGCCCACAACAGTCTGGGCATCACCCACTTCCGCCTGGGCGACTACCCGGCGGCTCTGGGACACCATCGCCGATCGCTGGAGCTGGCCCGGAAGACGGGCGATCGGGCCGGGGAAGGCAGGGCACTGAACAACCTCGGCCTGGTGCTTCAGATGACTGGCGGATACGCCGAGGCGCTGGAGCACACGCTCAGAGCCCTGGAGATCCACAGGGAAGCCGGGAACCGGATCGGGGAAGCCAATGCTCTGACCAACGCCGGCTCCAACTGCGAACGTCTGGGCCGGTACACAGAGGCACTCAGCTACCACGAGCTGGCACTGGCGATCGCCCGCGAACGCGGCAATCACCACAGCGAGGCGATCAGCATCGGCAATATGGGCATCGCACACCACCGGCTCGGCCAGCATGACGAAGCAATCCGTTGCTTCACGCTCGCCCTGGACATGGCGCTGAGCGCCGGCGAACTGGGGCTCCAGGCCTCGGTGATGAGCAGCTACGCCGAACTGCTGCACGACCTCGGGCGCGGGTCGGAGGCCCGGGAGTTGTACGAGCAGGCGGAACGGATGGCCGTCGACGGCGGAGATCGCCTTCAGCAGGCCCGAGCGATCGACGGTCGGGGCGCCGTCCACCTGGCGGCGGGCGACCGGCGTCGGGCCGTCGAGCTTTGGCGGGAGGCGCTGGCCATTTACGGCGAGATCGGTGCGCCCGAGGCTTCGGATGTCCGGGCGGCATTGGACGGGGTCGGGTGGGGCGCTGGGGATGGTGAGGATGAAGGGGATACGTCGTCGTCGGATCCGGGCTAGGAGGTCCTGCCTGGAGTTCATGCCGACGCGATGAGCCCTCGATCGCAATGTTCGAGCTCTGATTAAGTTGGCGTGCGAGCCCCTTCCCGAACCAGGCGATATCGGCTGGAATGTTTCGGGTGCGGCGCGGGGCGGGCCGGCGCGGGGTGGGGCGGCGCGGGGTGGGGCGGCGTGGTCCTCCGTGGCGGTGGTGTCCGGCGTCCGGCGTGCCGCCGCGTCAAGCCGTCCCGGTCCGGGGCGCCGGGGTGGGCGCCGTACCGGGGAGGGGATCCCATGGCGGGATCAGCGCCAGCAGTGTTTTCCAGGCTCGGAAGGGTCTGGCGGAGATCGGCGTCGGCGGGTTGTGCGCTCGGGTTGGCCGCGGGCGGGGTGGTCGGGGTGGCGGCGGCGCCTGCGCACGCGGCTACCGGGATGACGCTGGCCTACGTCACCGACTCCGCCGGCGGTTCGGCCGGGAACGTCCGGGTGGTGGACGTGGCCACGGACGCGGTCGTCGGCACGATCCCGCTGGGCTACAACCCGGTTCAGGTTCTGGCCAGTCCGGACAGGCGCACCGCGTACGCCCTCAGCTACGGCGGGACCTCCACCGGGAACAAGGTCTACGTGATCGACGCGGGCACCAGCGCCGTCACGCATGCCATCCCGGTCTGCGACGATCCCGAACTCGAAGCGCTGAAGCCGGACGGCAGCCAGCTGTGGGTCGGCTGCGGCTCCGGTGCCGTCACGGTGATCGACACCGCGACCGCGACGGTGACTGCGACGCTCACCGCCATCGAGAACAGCCTTGAGGGTTTCAGTGGCCTGGTTTACTCGCCGGACGGGTCCAAGGTCTACAGCTCGTACTACGGGTACCGGGACGCCGCCAGCGCCATCAACGTGTTCGACAGCACGACCGGAGCGGTCATCCGCTCGATTCCGGTCACCGGGTTCGCCGGCGGGCTGGTCGAGAGCCCGGACGGGTCGACGCTCTTTGTCCCCCGGGAGAGTCCGAACTCGATCACCGTGGTCGACACCGCCAGCGGTACCGTCACCGGTTCGATCGCCCTGCCCGCGACCGGGCTGCCCGACGCCGGCGTGCTGGATCCGTCCGGCACGACCGTGTACTACTGCATGGGCGGCACCAGCATCGTCGGCGTGAGTCTGGCAAGCCGGTCGGTTGTCAGGACGCTGGCACTCACCTGCGCCATCAGTGAAGGCAGCACCGCCAGCCCCCTTTCGTTCGCACCCGACGGCACGACGATGTACGACGTCGTCGGCAAACCCGGCGGCATCGCCGTGGTCGACCTTCCCAGCGGGACGCGCATCGCCACGATCCCCAACGGGCCCCAGCTCAGGGGGCCGGGCCTCAGCGTGGCGTTCGTCCGAGGCGCCATCGCCCCGACGGTGACCGCGGTCAGCCCCGCGCAGGGCCCCGAAGCCGGCCACGGCACCGTCGTCGTCACCGGCGGCCCGTTCGTCGGCGGCTCCGGCGCCACCTCCGTCACGTTCGGCGGGATCCCGGCGCTCAGCTACACCGTCGACTCCGACACGCAGATCACCGCCGTCGCCCCGCCGCAGGTATTCCGCACCGTCGACGTCACCGTCTCCAACGACAACGGCACGAGCGCGGTCGGACCAGCCGATCAGTACACGTATCTGGAGGCGCCGCCGACCATAGGCAGCCTGACCCCGTCCAGCGGCGTGTCCAGCGGCGGCACCACGGTCATCATCAGGGGCACCGATCTGTCCACGACCCAGGCGGTGTACTTCGGCGGAACCGCGGCCGCCTCGTTCACCGTGGACTCCGACACCCAGGTCACCGCCGTAACGAGGGCGCAGACCAACGGCACGGTGAACGTCACGGTCACCAACTCCGCCGGCGTCAACGCCTCCGTCCCGGCCGGCCAATTCACGTTCTTCTCCCCCGTACCGGTGATCGGCTCGGTGAGCCCGTCCACGGGCCCGAACACCGGCGGCACCACGGTCACGATCCGCGGCATGCGGTTCACCGGCACGTTCCGCGTGGCGTTCGGCGGCTTGGCGGTGCCGTACACGCTGGACTCCGACACGCAGATCACCGTCGTCGCCCCCGCGTGGTCGTCGACCATGACGCCCGCAGCCGGGACAACAGGTTCGAACACCTCGGGCGGACCGGTCGACGTCACGGTCACCACGGACGTCGGCACCAGCGCCGTCACCGGAGCCGATCAATTCACTTACGCATCCCCTTGAATCAGCATCCGATGACAATGCCGAGCGGGGTGAACTCGTTTCGCCGCGTAGGGCCGTCGAAGGGTAAAACGTGGCGAAATGTCTCCTTGGCGAGTTTACGGCGCACTGAGAGCCGGCGAGGCCTCGGCCTCCGCCTCGGACCGCACTCGCCCATCGGGAAGCCTCGGATCCGTCGCCGTCGCCGTCGCTTGATCGAATCCGACGAGCGCGGCGAGCAGCAAGGGCCCGAGCAGGCAGATGCCGAACACCGTGAAGACCATGTGCTTGGCCACGTCGCTGTCGCCCTCGCTGAACATGACGATCCAGAACTGCGCGGCCGAGGCCAGACTCGCGGTCATGAGCACATAACCCGTCGACAGAGCGGCGCCGCAGCGGCGTCCACGAACCGCGACATACATTCCCACGGCGATCGAGCCCAGCCAAAGAGCGGGAAACACGATCCAGCGGAAAGGCTCAGCCATCGTGAACGCGGCCTCCGCGACACAGACTCGGCATTCCTTGGCATAGGGCTGATGACCGGAGCCGGCCGGATAGGTGCCGAGGTAAGGAGGTCGCGCCTTGGACAAACCGATCAGTCCGCGATCCGCTACTCCGATCAATCGCGTGGGGTGCGTCGCGTAGAAACGCAGTTCGCTGTCGAAGGAGGCGTGGTCGAGGAAGTCGGAGTAGGCCGGCAGAGTCGCGGCGCTGTCGGAAGAGACGATGGTCGCCCCGGCGGCGGAGGCGAGCGTGGGGCTCAAGCCGAGGGCCCGCAAGTCTCCGGGAACGTCATCGCTGTGCCCGAGGATCTCCTGGAAGACCCCGTTGTACAGCACGATCTCATTGAGCCACCGAGGCTGCGTCATCTGGAACCCGACAGCGAACATCACGAGCACCAGGCAGGCGGCCGCGCCCAGCGCCCTTGCGCAGATCGCCGACACCGGCTTCGCCCAGCGCCCACCCGCGCCGCGCACCAGGCGCTCGACAGCGGCCGGAATCGCGGTCGGACGCATCAGCAAGGCCGGGACGACCGCGACCAAGACGCTCACCATCTGGGTCTTCGCACCGACCGTCCACAAAGCCACGGCGACCATGGCCGCGATCTCGCGCCATCGGACTGTCTCCACGCGCAGCAACCTCAACAACGCCGGGACAACGAAAAGCAGCCCGATCACACCTGCGGGATCCGACAGCGGCGAGATGAAGTCCGGAGCGATCGCACTGTCGGACGCGACCACACCGATCCCGCTCGCCACCACGACCCGGACCCAGACCGAGCCCGGCAGTTCGCGGACGCACCAGCCGAGGGCGACTCCGACCAGCGCCGCGTACACGACGCCGAGCACGCGCAGATCGAGCACGTCGTGCGGTCCGAACAGTGGAGCGCCAAAAGCCGTGGTGAGCACTTTGGCGATCCACAACGGAATGACGGCGGTGGTGAGGTACGGCTGTCCGGTCCCGCCGGCGCTGCACGCCTCGCCGTACCAGGTGTAGGCGTCGTAGCGCGGGGCGGCGAAGGCCCAGAGGGACTGGCCGTCGGGAATGGGTTCCGGGGCCACGCCGAGCTGGCACATCAGGCGGTGGCCGTCGTAGTTGTCGGCCAGGCCCACCATGCCGCCGACGAACAGACGCAGCAGGATGAGCAGCGTCCAGGCCAGGCCGGTGCTCGACGCCGGATGCGCCTGTGCGACGCGGGCGCCGCGCCTGAGTCCGTCCCCGAGGCGGCCGACGGAACCGACGAGACGGTCGACGGCGGCACCGGCCGGCACCCGCGGCGCGGCGTCAGGACCACTCATCGGGCAGCCTCCCCCGGGACTCTGTTCGGCGCGCTCATCGGGACTCTGTTCCGCTCGATCATCGGGACTCTGCTCCGCACGCTCCCCGTGACCGCTCGGCCGGGCCTGGCCGGGCCGACCCAGCAGGTCCCGTCACGGCTGTCCGTCAACGGCGGTTCCCCGGGGATCCGCGCGCGGACGGCCAGATCGGGGCGGTCGGTCAGCGGCGTGCCGAGGTACGCGGACACCGGTCCGATGCACGCCGCGTAGACCGACGCGGCGATCGCGGCCCGAGTGCGGTGGGCGAGGTCGGCGCCGCTGACGGCGATCGTGGGCCGTACGAGCTCCGCGTCGTGCGGCCGGTCGCAGCCGACCTGGACCGGGCCGAGGGAGCACACCCGGAACCGGGCGCCGACGTCCTCGGTGAGCACGCCGCGCAAGGTCTGGGAAATCATCGCGACCCCCTGCCGGGTACGCGGCCCGAGGAGGATGTCGCACCTGACCGTGCGGACGCCGCGCCGCCATTCGGGCTCGGTGGGCACCACCGGCATGATGCTGACGTCGCGGAGGGCGTCGACCGGCTGCGCGCCGAGGTAGTCGATCATTCCCGTGCCGGCGCAGGCCGCGACCATCGCCGGGCGGATCAGGAGCGGACTGGGCCGCTGGGCCGCCGCGGCGACGGCCCCGGTCAGCGAGGCCACGGCGAACGTCTCGCTGGAATGCGGACTGTCGCAGGGCACTGCGGGCGAGGAATCGGTGTTGTAGACGGGATCGGTCTCCATGAACTGGGCCATCCGATGGCACGATCCGACGGTCCAGGTGGTGGCGAAGTCCCCGATCCCCAGCCCCAGCCGGTCCACTCGGGGCACGGCGCACGACGTCGTCAGCAGGGCGGACATCACCACGCAGGCCACGAATGCCGCCGTCGGCCGTCCCCGCCGACCCGGCCGTCGCGAGCATCCCGCCGGTCCCGACCAAACCAACCGTCCCGGCCGCGCGTCCGTCACGTCGCGCCGTGCCGTTGCGCACCGGAGACGGAGACCGGCGCGCCGGCCGGAATGTCCGCATGCTCCCGAGGCCGCACCAGTTCCGCGTTGCGCGGTGTCTTGGGCCAGGAGGTGCGGCCGGTGACGAGGCGGGCGAAAGCGCGCCAAGCAATGGCATATCCGAGGAATGAGTAGGCCATCATGGCCAAGCCGACGGCCAGCGAGTAGCGCCGCGACAGCTTGGTCTCGCAGCGCACTCGGTAGACCACACCCCACACAGCGAACTCGCCAACGGCGATCACGGAATACAGCAGGAGCATGGCCGCGCCGCCGTCGCGCAGGAACTGCTGCGTGGCCTCCGGGGCGCAGGCAGCCGCGTACGCGAACGCGATGAACGGGATGGGGTAGACAACCGCGCCCACCAGTTGCATCCAGGGCTGGAGCATGAAGTAGGTGACCTCGAACAGTCCCGCGTTGCCGAAGTGCGGGCTGCGCCAGATCCGGGGAAGGTAGCGCAGGCACTGCATGGAGCCTTGGGCCCACCGCGTCCGCTGGACCATCAGTGTGCGCAGACTCCACAACGCTTCCTGGTCGACCCAGGCGCTGGTGGTATAGGCGATGTCCCAGCCCGCCAGCATCAGCCGGAGCCCGATCTCGTAATCCTCCAGCAGCGCGTTGCCCCAGGGGCCGCCGTCGTGCTCGTCGTCCAGGCTGTCCAGCGCGCTGAGCCGGACCAGTTGGCCGTTGCCGCCCAGGTTCACCGTCCGGCACCACGCCCGCAGCGTCTGCATCGCCGAGATCGGGCACCGGAACTCGATGTCCTGGAGCCGGGCCAGCAGGCCGGCGGCGACATTGGTGATCAGTCCCCTGCCGGGCAGCGGCCTGCTGGCCGCGCGGTTGGACATGCGCACCTCGATCTGCGCCGCGCCGGTCGCCGGATCGCCCAGCAGGCGCGGACCGGCGCAGACCGCCAGCGTTTCGGGCGAGGGCCGCCCGTCCGCGTCCACGACGCAGACGACCACGGTGGCGTGATCGGTGGTCGGCTCCAGATCGGCGCACAGGGCCCGGTACGCCGCGTTGAGCGCGTCGC
This sequence comes from Catenulispora yoronensis, assembly GCF_039531695.1. NCBI lineage: Bacteria > Bacillati > Actinomycetota > Actinomycetes > Catenulisporales > Catenulisporaceae > Catenulispora > Catenulispora yoronensis. The sequence goes on along the minus strand of NZ_BAAAQN010000016.1, from coordinate 99,154 downwards.
CCTTGCCGGTCCGCGCCTGCGGAAGCCGGCGGCGGACCAGGCGCACCCCCGGGTCCGAGCGGCCGATCTCGGCGACGATCGAGCAGGTGGCGTCGGTCGAATCGTCGTCCACGACCCAGCAGACCGCCGCCGGGAACGTGCTCCGGAGATAGGCGAGGGTCGGGCCGATCACCGCCGCCTCGTCCCGGCAGGGCACGAAGAAGTGCCAGGACAGGCTGTCCGGGTCGGCGGGCACGTCGGGACGGATCCGGAGGAAGGCCCAGACCAGGCTGACGACGTACCAGAGGAACCCGTATCCGAGGAGCACGGACACGGTGATGCAGACTTCGAGCGCGTCCACCGCAGGAATCGCCTCTCAGAGATGCTCAGAAGTGCTCATCGCACCGGTGTCGGGCCCCGGCGCACGAGTCGGGAATACAGCCACGCGCCCGCCGTCATGCCGACCAGGGTCAGAAGGGCGCCGAAGAAGGTCTGGGACCAGCCGAGCCCGGCGCGCGGTCCCCAGGCCGCCACGAGGGCGATGGTGAGCGCCAGGCGCAGCACGTCGACGATCGCCGCCACGGCGACGGCGGCCGACAGCGCGCCGGCCAGGCGGCGCAGGCGGATCCCGCCGGCCAGCGCGAGCATGGCCGTGACCAGCGCGGCCCCGACGACGATCAGCGGCCCGCCGCGGCCCAGCGCCGCCGACGGGGCCACCCGCGTCACCTGACCGGCGTGGCGGAGTTCGAGGACGCTCCCGTACTCTCCCGACGCCAGAACCGTACGGTGGCCTGGCAGGACGCCCAGTGCCGCCGTCAGCGCCCGCGTTTCCAGCGCTTGTCCCCGGAGCAGACCGAGCGCGACCAGGATCGCCCCGGAGACCGCGACAGCGGCGGCGACGATGCGCGCCGCGTCCGGCATGGGGCGTTTCGCGGAGGCGATGGCGCACGTTCCGGCCACCGCATCCTTCACCCGCGCTCCTTGCGCTGCACGAACGAGGTCCGGTACAGGCACAGGCCGATCAGGGTGACTGCGGCGGCGAGGGCGAGAAGGATCGCGATGTCGGAGGCGCCGGTGGCCGCGAGACCGCCGGACCGTCTCGGCCAGTCGTGATCGGCGAGGCCGCCGACGGCCAACAGACCCACGGCCCTGCCTGGTCTCCCGTACATCGGGCTCTCCTTTTCGCCTCCGCCAGACCGTGGACACGATCGTAGTAGTCAAAATACCGACAAATTATGCACAAACGGCCCTAATGAACGTGGCGCCTAACCCATACGGCGCAATCCACCCGGCGCCAAGGCGGGGCGACGAGGCCTGCCGACGGGGTACACCAAAGCGACACGTATCAATACAAAAGCACTGATTCAGGGTTATGTCATGCTACACGCTATGACAGCACCTTTGGACACCGAGCGCGGAACCGGCGCTCCGGTCGCGGAACCCTGGGCCCAGCGCGCGCCGGCGGCGGACTTCGACCTCTACCGCGTAGCCATGGCGGGCCTCGCTGCGATCGGGTGTGTTCTCACATTCGTGCTGATCAGATTCACCGTCGACGACGCCTTCATCGCGTGGCGCTACGGCCAGAACCTGGTGCACGGCGTATGGAACTGGAACGTCACCGCCCAGAACCGCGTCGAGGCCTACAGCGACCCGGCGTACGCCGCGCTCTCGGCGCTGCCGGCGGCCGTCGGGCTGCCGGCCGAGCCCTTCTACAAGCTGCTGTCCCTGGCCTTCGTGGCCGGGTACCTGGCTGTGGTCCGTTCACTGCCGGTCCCGCCTGTTCAGAGGCTTCTCCTGGTCGCCTGCGTCCTGGCGAACCCGATCTTCTTCGTGCACTTGTTCTCCGGGCTGGAGACCGCGGTCTTCGCGCTTCTGATCGCTTGGTTGTTCGGCCTGCTGTACACCCGGGGCCGGATCGGGTTCTCCGGCTATCTCATCGCCGCGGCGCTGGGTTTCACGCGGCCGGAGGGGATCCTGTACAGCCTGGTCGCCGTGGTCTGGTGCTATCACTTGACGCGCCGGCGCGCCGACGCCGTCGCCGGGATCGCGCTGGCCTCGGGCCTGGCCGTCTACTGGGCGATGCGGGCCATGTACTTCTCCTCGTTCTTCCCGAACTCCTACCACGTGAAGTCAGGGTCCTGGCTGGCCGATCCCGCCGTGCTGAGCAAGGCGGGCGCCGATGGCGGCCGCCTGCTGGTCGTACTGGCAGTCGGCATCGCGTTCGCCGAGACCGCGCGCCGGCTGTATCTCGGCCGTCTCGACGGCGCCGAGGTGTCGAGCGCGCCGGTGTCTCCGTGGCGCGACGTGACGCCTGCCGTCCTGGCCGCTGTCAGTGCCCTGGTCTTCGTCCTCTTGTACCACCAGTCCGCGTTGTCCATGGACTTTGGGAACAGGTTCCGGTGGCAGGTGTTGTTCCCCGTCCCGTTGGTGCTGCTGTCCCGCCCCTTGTCCGCCGCCAAGAGTGATCCGGGGGCTCCAGGATCGGCGCACGCGGTGAACAGTGCTCCTTCCGCCCGATGGAGCGGCCTCGCCGTGGCGATCTGCGCGCTGACAGCCTTCATCGCGGTGACCCCCGACCAGGTGGGAGCGGGCCTGGCGGTCCTGGCCGCGCTGACGGCGGGCGTGTGCGCCGCGGTGGTGTGGATCTCGGGTAAGTCCTCCCCGGTCGTCGTCGCCGCGGTGGGCCTGGTGATCGCCGTCTCCACCGTCAGCGTCAACCAGGTCATGGACTGGGCGTCCTACCGCTATCACCTCCGGGCGGCCCATCAGGCCATCGGGAAGGCGATCGCCAGCGATCCGACGCTGTCCGGGGTCATCGCGGCGACCGATGTCGGGGTGTTCTCCAACCAGCTGCGTCCCGATCAGCAGGTCCTCGACCTGTCCGGCATCGCCGACCCCTTCTACTCGCGCCAGCTGCCCGCCGCGCAGACCGACCGCCTGGTGGCGCTCGTCGTGGGCGCGACCGATCCGTACCAGGGCAGCCCTTGGTGGGGCGACACGTCGACCGGACCGGTCCTGCGGCAGGCCGACGCCGGGCACTTCCGCCTCGCCGGCTCGGTGATGTACGGCCCGGGGTACTGGATGCGGGTCTACATCAAGCCGGGCGTCGGCGAGCAGGCCGCCGCCGCTCTGCCCGCGATCGCGCAGGCCGCGTCGGCTTGGGATTCCGTGCCCAGCGGGCGGCTCCTCGCGCAGCATTTGTTCGATCTGCCGTTCCTGCGCGGATGATGCGCACTCGCGCGGACGCCGCGGCGTCGGCAAGGACTGTGGCCTTCGTCCTCGGCACCCGCCCGGAGATCGTCAAGCTGGCGCCGCTGGTGCGACGCTTCGGCGCCCAGGCCCGCGTCCTCCACACCGGCCAGCACTACGACCATGAGATGTCGGCGGCCTTCTTCGAGGCGTGCGGCTTGCGGGCGCCCGACGTCATGCTCGGCACCGGAGGGCTGCCGCGCGCGCGACAGATCGGATCCGCGCTCGGACTCCTCGACGAGGTGTTCGACGACGAGCGCCCGGCGGCCGTCGTGGTCCAGGGCGACACGAACTCCGCGCTGGCCGGGGCGCTGGCCGCGAACGCCCGCGAGGTGCCCCTGGTGCACGTCGAAGCCGGGTTGCGCAGCCACGACCGGCGGATGCCCGAGGAGCACAACCGGATCCTGATCGACCATCTGTCCGACGTGCTGTGCGCCCCGACCGCCGGGAACCTCGCGAACCTGATCGCCGAGGGCATTCCGGCGGATCGGTGCCACGTCACCGGCAACACGGTTGTCGAGGCACTCGTGGCGGCGCTGCCCGCACCGGACCGGCGCGCGAAGATCCTGACGGACTTCGGCGTCGAGCCCGGACGCTTCGTCCTGGCCACGATCCACCGGCTGGAGAACGCCGACGACCCGGACAGCCTCCGGCTGATCGTCGGCCACCTGGCCGAACTCGCCGCGCTCGGCTGGCCGGTGGTGTTCCCGGTGCATCCGCGCGTCCGGGATGCGCTGGCGGCGCTGGGGCCGGGGGTGCTGGGGCCTAGGGCGCTGGGGTCGGGGGTGCCGGGGCCCAGGGTGGTGGAGCCCGAGGCGATGGGGCTGGTTCGCTGGGCCCTGGGGCCCTGGCGCCCGGCGTCATCCGGTGCGATCCCCTCGGCTACCAGGAGTTCCTGTCCCTCGCCGCGGACAGCGCCTTGATCATCTCGGATTCCGGTGGCGTCCAGGAAGAGGCCTCGGTCCTGGGCCGGCCGGTGGTCGTCGTGCGCCGGTCGACCGAGCGCCCCGAGGCGCTGGGGGACTTCGCCGAGCTCGTCTCGCCGGGGCCGGAGGTGCTGCGCGCCGCCTGTCGTCTGCTGGACGACATCGACGCGGTCCACCAGCGGCTTGGCGCGCTGCCGTCTCCGTTCGGTGACGGCGGCGCCACGAGGCGCTGCGAGGAGGTGCTGAGGGCGCTGGTTCCGGGGCTTTGATTGCCGCGCCGGCCAAGCGACGTGCGGTTTTCAAGGTGGTAACCCGTACTCACACCAGCCGCCGGTCCTCTGCAAAGATTCGCTCCATGGAACCGCTGTCTCCCAACGATCCGCAGGTTGTCGGCCGCTACCGTCTGCTCGGGCGGCTGGGCAGCGGCGGCATGGGAATCGTGTATCTGGGGCAGTCGCCCGGTGGGCGGTTGGTGGCGGTGAAGTGCGTGCACCGGGAGCTGGCCGGGGACGCGGAGTTCCGGCGGCGCTTCGCGCGGGAGTCGGCGGCCGCGCGGCTGGTCGGCGGCTTCCACACCGCGCCGGTGGTGGATGCCGACCCGGACGGTGATCCGCCGTGGCTGGTGACCGCCTACATACCGGGGTTGACCTTGGCGGAGGCGGTGGCGGCGGCCGGCGGGGCGTTGCCGGAGGCCACGGTGCGGGCTCTGGGCGCCGGGCTGGCCGAGGCGCTGGAGGCCATCCACTCCACCGGGCTGGTGCATCGGGACCTCAAGCCGTCGAACGTGCTGATCACCGACGACGGGCCGCGCGTCATCGACTTCGGCATCGCGCGCGCCTTGGACGACACCGCGCTGACGCGATCGCACATGATCGTGGGGACGCCCGGTTTCAGCTCGCCCGAGCAGCTGACCGGAGCGCAGGTCGGGCCCGCGTCGGACGTGTTCTGCCTGGGGCTGGTGCTGTGCCACGCGGGCGGGGTGCCGCCGTTCGGGCGGGGGAACCACGAGGCGCTGCTGTACCGGATCGTGCATCAGGAGGCTGAGCTCGGCGGAGTCCCGGAGGACCTGCGGGCGGTCGTCGAACGGTGTCTCGCGAAGGATCCGGCGGGCCGGCCGACCGCCGCCGAGCTGCTGGAACGCTGGAGCATGGGGCCGGTGGCGGCGAGCGCGTGGCTGCCGGAGGCCGTGGCGACGAGGATCGCGGCTGTCGCGCACGGTGCGCCGGCCGCGGCACCGGAGCACGATGAAGCAGCGCCGACGCTGCCGGCTGAGCAATCGACACCGCCGACCGAACAGCCCGCACCACCGGCCGAACACTCCGCACCGCCGACCGAGCAGCCCGCACCACCGACGGAGCAGAGCGAGCCTCTCTCCATCGATCCGACAAGCACTGCGAACACAAGTGTCCTCACCCCGCCGAGCACCCCACCACCGGCGATCGCGGCACCGGCCACGCCCTCCCGCCGCCGCGTCGGCGTCCTGTCCGCCGTCACCGCCGTCGCGCTCGCGGCAGCGGGTACCGGCGTCTACTTCGCCCTGAACGGTTCCAACGACAGTTCGTCGAACCGGGGCAGCAACTCGGCGGCGCTCGGCCCGATCGGCGACTCGTCGAATCAGGTCTCGACGACGACTTCGTCCTCGGCCCCCGCGGCCGGTTCGAGCAGCAAGCCTCCCGCGGCCGCGGCACCCTCCGCCGCCGTCTGTGCGACCGGGACGCTGATCGGAGCCGGGTCCGGGGCCCACTCCGACGCGCTCAACCAGGCCGTCAAGGACTACCAGACCGCCTGTGCCGGTGCGACCGTCAACTACTTGGCGAGCGGATCCGGAGCCGGCCTCACCGCGTTCACCTCCCGTCAGGCCGACTTCGCCGTTGTCGACGCACCGCTGAGCGCGACGCAGCAAACCGCCGCCGACCAGCGATGCGGCTCCCGCAACAAGGCCCTCACGGTGATGTCGTTGGCCAATGCCATCTGGGTGGTCGCGCATCTGCCCGGCGCCGAGAACGCACAGCTGAACCTCTCACCCTCGACGCTCGCCAAGATCTTCGCCGGCACGATCACCACGTGGAACGACCCGGCGATCGCCCACGACAACCCGAGCCTCACGCTGCCGAACCTTCAGATCACGACGATCCACCGATCCGACGCCTCCTCGGCGTCGTACGACTTCTCGGCCTACCTCCACGGATCCGCCCCGTCCGACTTCGCCCAGGACCCGAACAAGACCTGGCCGGGAACCGGCGGCAACGGCTTCTCAGGTTCCGCCGGAGTCGCCGACGCCGCGCGCGCCACGGTCGGCAGCATCGCTTATATGGACGAGGCCACCGCGATCGCGAGCGGCTTCCAGCCGATCAGCCTGAACCACACGGCGCCCACCGACGGGACCGTGGGGTCGTTCCTCTCCTCGTCGGCCGTCGACACTGAGCATGGCAACGTGGTTCCGCATCTCAGCTACGCCAACGTTCCCTTCGGCCAATATCCCCTCGTGTCCATCAACTACGCAGTCGTCTGCGATGCGGACAACAACCCGGGGATGAAACTGGTCCTCCAGGGCTTCTTGAGCTTCCTGGTGAGCCAGAACGAGCAGGCCAGTCTGGCTCACAACAACTTCAGCGAAGCGCCCGCCGCGCTGCTCGCCCAGGCAGCCACCACCTTCACCGGTCTCAAGTAAGGCGAACTCCCGCGCCGCGCCGGTGAACGCCGCATGCCTAAGACGGCAGCGCAGAGCCAGCGCGGCGGAAAGACTTCCGGATTCGGCGGGACGGTCCGGCCGATCCCCTGGACGTCGCAGGGTTCTGTCTCCAGCCTGAACCTCGCACGGGGACACCGCTCGTCCGTTGGGGAGAACCGCCCATGCCTGTCTCCTGGTCTCGAAAGCTGCTCGCGGCCGTGGTCGCGAGCAGTACCGCCATAGGTCTGACCACCGTCGCGGTGGCCGCGGACCCCGCTGGTGGCATCCAGCCCGCGGCCACCGACATCGTCTCGGTCGGCTCGCAGACGTTCCAAGCCCGCGACAACGCCCTGGCAGCCGCGTACGACGCGACCAGTCCGGTCTCGAAGTACTTCAGTTGGGACGCGACCGGTTCCTCGCCGATCGTGCCCAAAACCGGCTGCGCTCCGCTGGCCCGGCCGAACGGGTCCATCGCCGGCATCGTGGCTCTGAACAACACCACCCACACGTGCATCGACATCGCCCGGTCCACCGTGGGGCCGGCGCCCGGCAACGCCGACTGGTTCATCCCCTTCGCCCAGGACGCGGACGGATGGGCGGCCGCCACCGGCGGCAACGCCCCGCACGACCTGACCACCGCCGACCTGACGGGCATCTACAACTGCACCATCACCAATTGGAACCAGATCGTCGACGAGCCCGGATACACCGGCCCGAACGCCGCGATCCAGGCGTTCCTGCCGCAGCCCGGCTCCGGCCTGCGCTCCTTCTGGCTGGCGGCGCTGGGCATCAACACCCCCCAGCCGTGCTGGCAGCCGGTCACCCCCGAGGAGAACGAGGGGACCGACCTCGCGTTCCAGGGCAACCCGAACGCGATCATCCCCTACTCGCTGGGCCACTACGTCGGACAGCTCTACCTGGGCAAAGGCGCCGGGGCCGACCTGCCCGGCGCCCTGGACGCCCTGCGCTCGATCAACAGCACCGCGCAGATCGACACCGTGAACCACCAGTGGAACGCGAACATCCCGCTGACCTACGTCAGCACCCTGTATCACGTCGTGCGGCAGGCCGACTGGGCCGACCCGACCGAGGGCCCGCGCCTGAAGGCGCTGCTGGGCCGGGCCGCCAACGGCGGCTGGGACTGCACCAACGCCGGCCTGCCCGGCGGCGGGAACGTGGTGACCGCCTACGGCTTCCGGACGATCGGCGTCCGGTGCGGCACGCTGATCGCCGGGACCGCCCCCGGGACCGTGGGCGGCTGCACCGATCCCGGCCCGGCCTCGATCCAGCCCGCACCGCCGGGCACCGAACCGTCGGTTCCGGCCAGCCCGGGCTCGGCGGTCGACGACGCGATGAAGGACGTCGGCGGCCAGTTCCTGGACCTGTGGGTAGCCAACCAGTACCCGGGGTTCGCCGGAGTGATCGCCGACGAGACCCATTCGGTGCTCGACCTGTACTGGCAGACGGGCCAGACCCTGCCGGCGCCGGTCCAGGCCATCGTGAACAACCCCGGCGGCGGCATCACGGTCACCAGGGTGGACGCGCCCTTCGGCCGGATCCAGTTGCAAAACAGTGCCCAGAGCCTCATGAGCAACCTGGGGCTCAATACTCAGATTTGCGGGTTCTTGCACACCGTGAAGATCCTGGAGGACGGCACCGGTCTGACCGCGGGCGTCGACCCCTACACGCCCGGCACCTTCGACCAGTGGCAGGCCGGGTCGACGCTCACGGCCGCCGCCGGGGTCCCGGTCACGGTCGAGGTCGGGCCGCAGCCGCAGGACAGCGCGCGCATCAGCGACACCTCGCCCTTCTACGGCGGCGCCGGCCTGACGGCGGGCACCGCGTTCTGCTCCTCCGGGTTCGGCGTCACGGACGGCACCAAGGACTTCCTGCTCACCGCCAACCACTGCTTCGCCAACGCCGCGGCCGTGAAGAACGGCAACGGCACCGTGGCGGTCGGCACGGTCACGGCCAACCGGCAGGTGAACGACTCCGAGCTGATCACCGTGGCGGCCGGCAGCGCGGCCGGCACCAGCACCTTCTTCGGCGGGGTGGGCAACGCCGGCGCCGCGGAGACCACCCAGGTGGTGCGGGTCGCCGTGGCGAACGTCCGCAACACCTCGGCCTGCACCTCCGGCGCCTCCACCGGCGAGAACTGCGGCCTGAACATCGACGCCACCAACGTGGTCATCAGGTCCCGCGCCCGGGTCAACGGCGTGATCGTCGTCGCCGTCGTCCGCAGCGACATGGTCATCGCCTCCGCCGCCGCCGGAAAGCGCTCCTCGGGCGACGGCGACAGCGGCGGCCCGGTCACCAGCGACAGCTCGAACAACCGCAGGGCACAGGGCACCATCTCGGCGGGCCGGGTGGTCGTCGGCTGCGGCGCGTTCGCCGCGGCCGGGAAGAAGTGCTACAACCAGGTGCTCTACGCCGACCTGAAGACGCTCCTGGCCGGATACAAGGTGGCCATGAAGTAGCCGCGGCGCCTGACGGCGATCAAGCGGAAGCCCCGGGCCATCGATGATGGGCCGGGGCGCGCCCGGCTGCCGACGCCGGTGGGGGGAGGCCTTCTCAGGCTGCGAAACGGTGAGCGAGTTCGTCTCGGGCGATGCGCTCGACCAGCAGGGGGATGTAGTCACGGATGCGGGCGCCGGCGAATCCGTCGGCCGTCTTGTGCACGACGTCGGCGACGTCGGTGCGAGTGCGGTCTGCGAACTTGGTCTGGAGCCGGTTCAGCACCTGCTCGATGGCACCGGTTTCCCGGTCTTGCGGTCCTGACGCGGTCATGGCGGCCTTCCGTCGCGGGGAGGGAAAGGCAGGTATGCCCTGTCTCATCTCGACCATACGCGGTGACGCCACCAGGATCTGAGGTTCTGAGGATCCAAGGACCTGTTGCGGCAGGTCTCGTACTGTGTCAAAGCAGAGGTCCCTCCTTCCGGAGGACCCGCGTCGGACCGCTTCCCATGCCCCGCATGGCGGAGGCGGCAAACCGGCAGCGAGCGGGTTCCGTGATCGCCACGCACGATAAGGCGGATGAGGTCCGACCCGGTGGATCATCGGCGTACCGCGTCCATAAAGGAGGAATCCATGGCTGGCAAGGCAAGTGTGGTGTTCGCCCACGGTTTGTGGGCCGACGGCTCGTGCTTCGCGAAACTCATCCCGACACTCCAAGCCGAGGGCCACGAGGTTCTCGCCTCCCAACACGGCCTGGACTCCCTCGAAGGCGACGTCGCCTGCGTCACCCGAGCCATCAACCGCGTGCCTGGCCCCGTCGTGCTCGTAGGCCACTCCTACGGCGGCACACTGATCACCAAAGCCGGGATCCACGACCGCGTCGGCGCCCTGGTCTACATCTGCGCCCTCGCCCCCGACGACGACGAAACCTCCCAAGAACAACAAGACAAGTTCGCCGCGACCCCGGTCTTCGAGCACATCGAGGTCGCCGACAACCGCGTCTACCTCAAGGAATCGGGCATCACCCACTTCTGCGGCGACCTCCCGCCCGAGGAGCAGAAACTCGTCCTGGCCACCGGCGCTGTACCGATCGCCGACATCTTCAACCAGCAGGTACCCGGCAACGCCTGGCGCACCAAACCCAGCTGGGCCATCGTCGGCACCCAGGACCAGACCGTGAACCCCGACCTGGAGCGCGCAGCCGCCGAGCGCATGAAGGCCACCACCATCAGCCTGGACAGCAGCCACGTCCCCATGCTCTCGCAACCCAAGGCAGTCCTCGACGTCATCCGCGACGCCGCCAGAAGCCTCGGGTAGACACTCGCTGAGCAGTGCGCGGGCGCTATGTCCTCAAGGGCATGGCGCTCGTTGCCGTCCCGGTGAACGGGAGCCCCCTACGGCGATCCCGGCGGAAGGCCGCGGCAGAAACCTCTTCACGGAAGCCTCGCCGTGACAGAGCTCTTGCATAAGTGTGGTTCGCGAACCCCCTGACCCAGTCCCACAGGGAGCAACCATGCGTCTTCCACGAATCCTCGCCTCACTCGCCGCGGCCGCCATGTTCGCCGTTCTGGCCACACCCGGTACCGCGGACGCGGACACCACGCCGCCGGCCACCGACCTCGCCTCGATCGACGCCTCGCTGCTCTACCCGTTCGAAACCGGCTTGGCGGCTCAATACGACGCGACCACCGCGGTGGCGAAGCTGCACGCGTACGAGGTCTGCCACGTCCCGGTTCCGCCCAAGACCTCCTGCCCGCCGCCGCTGCCCGCGACCTGCGGCGACGCCGCCAACGTGCTGAACGGCACGACCAGCGCCTGCTTCGACCTGGCCGCCGTCGACCGGTCGCCCCACACCGGCTCCACCGACTGGTTCATCCCCTTCGGCTCCGAGGCCGTCGGCTGGTCGGCCGCGACCGGCGGCCATGCCCCCGCCAATCTCACCTCGGCGGACCTGCGCAACATCTACACCTGCGTCATCACGCAGTGGAACCAGATCACCGACATCCCCGGCTACACCGGTCCCAGCACGGCCATCAAGATCTACGTGCCCCCGGCGGGTTCCTCCACCCGGGCGTCCTTCCTGTCCGCACTGGGCATCGCCGTCACCTCGGCACCGTGCTGGCAGGCCACCACGCCCGCCGAGAACGAGGGCACCGATCCGGTCTTCGCCGGGAACCCCGACGCCATCTTCCCGTATTCGCTGAGCCACTACGTCGGCCAGGTCTACTACGGCAGGGGCGGCGGCTCCGACCTGCCCGGCGCGCTCGACGCCCTCCGCTCCATCGACGGCGTCAACCAGATCGACTCCGCGACGAAGTCCTGGAACTCGAACGTGCCGACCGCGTTCGTCCGGTCGGTGTACCACGTCGTCCGCCAAGCCGACTGGGCCGACCCCGTCGAGGGCCCGCGCTTGAAGGCGCTGCTGTCCCGCGCGGTGGCCGGTGGCTACCTGTGCAGCGCGTTCCAGACCGGGATCACCAGCTACGGATTCCACGGTATCGGCGCCAGTTGCGGTGTTCTTGTCGCAGGAATCTGATTCAGCGGACGCCAAGGCGCTCTGTCGCCTGAATGGTTGACCTGGCATTCCAGGCAATTCCAGGAGGTGGTGGGAGGGCGGCGACGGCGATCGGTCCGGTTGCGGGCATTTGGAGGCTTTGTCACGATTGTCGCCGAGACCGGGCTGCCCTTGGGCAGCCGTCGACGGCAGTCATCCGGCTGCGCAGGACAGCGCGCCAGAACTTTGGTTCCGCCGTGGCGCGCTCGATACCTGGAGAGCACATGACAAAGCTTCCTCCGCCCATCACCCCCTATCTCGAACCGGCTGCGAAGGCGCTGTGCGAGGCGACGGATCCGCATCCCCGGATCTACGAGGTCCCGCCGGAAAAGGGTCGCGAGATCCTGGCCGAGCTGCAGAGCGATCCCAGCGTGCCTCGTCCCGATGTGGACGAGGACTGGGTCGTGGTGGACGCCGGCCAGTGGGGCAAGGTGAACACCCGCATCATCCGCCCCAAGGGCAGTACCGGGCCGCTTCCCGTCGTCATCTACATCCACGGTGCCGGCTGGGTCTTCGGTGACGACAGGACCCACGACCGCATCTTCCGTGAACTCACCGTGGGTGCCGACGCCGTGGGCGTGTTCCCCGTCTACGACCGCGCGCCCGAGCACGGCTATCCGACGCAGGTCGAGCAGAACTACGCCGTGGGCCAGTGGGTGCTGGAGAACGGCGCCGAGCACGGCATGGACACCTCGCGCATCGCCGTGACCGGCGAGTCCGTCGGCGGATGCATGTCGGCGGTGTTCGCACTGATGAACAAGGATCGCGGCGGCATCGACCTGAAGGCTCAGGTGCTGCTCTACCCGGTGACGAACGCCGACTTCGACACCCCGTCCTACCTCCAGTTCGCCGATCACTACTACCTCACCCGGGACGGGATGAAGTGGTTCTGGGACGCGTACACCACCGACCCGGCCAAGCGGGCCGAGCCGTATGCCTCGCCGTTGCAGGCATCGCTGGAGCAGCTGAAGGGACTGCCGCCGACGCTGGTCATCACCGACGAGGCCGACGTGCTGCGGGACGAGGGCGAACAGTACGCCAACAAGCTGCGCGAGGCCGGTGTCGACGTGACCGCGGTCCGAGTGGCGGGCATGGTCCACGACTTCCTCCTGCTGGACAGCTTGCGCGACACCCGTGCCGCCAATATCGCCCGCACACTGGCGATCGCGGCCCTGAAGGACGCGCTGCACGACAGCTGAGGTCGATCCCGGACCCGATTCGGGTCCGACTCGGGTCCGACTCGGGTCCGCTCGTCCCGGACAGGGGCGGGCGGGCCCGCTTTCGTCTGCCCGGGCGGCTCGCCGCACCGTAGACCGGGCCGCGCCGGTACTTTGGGCGGCATGGCGAACCACGAAGGTGTCCGCGTCGACGTTGCCGGCATTCTGCGGCAGTTGGAGGACAACGGGTTCGACGACGTCCGCGTCGAGTTCGTGTCCCAGGGCACTGACGAGTCGACGGTGCTCGACGTGGCGGGCCGGGGCGTCGCCGTGGCGAACGACGTGGCCGCGGAGCGGATCTGGGGCGCGGCGCCGACGGCGAGTATCGCGGGCGTCTCCGTGAAGTTGATGGACTTGTCCGACTTGGACGCGGTGGCTGTGTGGCTGGAAGCGTTCGTCGGCGAGCTGCGGGCCGGCGGCTTGTCCGGCGAGATCGGCGCCACGCCGCTGGTCCGGTTGCCGGAGTGGATCTCGCAGCTCGCGGAGCCGATGGTGACGGCGTACGTCGCGCTGGCCGCGCCAGCGCTCGGGGTCGGGGCCGGGGCCGGTGGAACAGCGGACGACTGGTGCGAGCGGGCAGTGGAGTGGGCGTCCGAGGCCGGGGGCGAGGCCTACCTGTCCAGTGCCGGGATGAACCAGCTGGACACGAGCAAGGATGTCGCGGCGCACCTGTCGTCCGTACTGCGGGCGAGCTCCTCGGGCGCGCTGCGCTACGCCGACGAGGGGGCGTCCCGGGCGGCGTTCGTCCAGATCGGCCCCAACGGCCAGGCGGTGTATCAGGTCCATGACCCGTCCGCCCCGCAAACGGTCCAGGTCGAGCGGGCCCGCGCGGCGATCATCGCCGAGGCCGCGCAGGCACACTTCGCCTTCGTGGCGCCGACGCCGCACCAGGCCTACGCCTGGGACGCGCGCAGCCGGGCGCTGCCGCCGCTGCGGCCGGAGGTCACCGCGGCCGCCCTGCGCGGGCACGCGGAGTTGTGGAGCCGGCTCGTCCCCGACGCGCACGGTATCCAACTCCTCACCCAGGAGCATATGGGTCTTGTCTCGGACCTGTCGCAGTGGACTGTGATCGAAGTCACACCAGGGCGGTTCGTCGTCGAGGCCCCGGATCTGACCGAGTGGCTCCGGCCCGAGGGACCTGCGAACTCGACCCTGGACAAAGCCCGAGCGGATTTCGGCAGAGCTCTGGCATCCGTCGACGATCTTCGGTAGCCGCCGCGTCCGGCGCGACAGCGATCGCAGGACATTGACCCCAGATTATGCTGCTGACAGACTTTATGAAAGTCGTAGCATTGCGTGCCTGATTCGGGGGACTGTTCCGTGCCGATTCGTCGTTTCGCGAGCTCAATCGCCATCATCGTCGCGGGGGCCCTCTTCGCGACCTCCGGGCCGATGGGAACGGTCGCCGCCAACGCGGACCCACCGCCTAAACCCACCGCGCCGCACTCGTCGAGCGCCGCTCCGTCCGCGACGAATCCGAGCCCTGCGAACACCGGCCCGGCGAACACCAGCCCGGCGGAAACGAATCCGGCAACCACGGTCCCGACTTCGCCGATATCCACGGCCGCCCCGAAGCAGCCGACCGCTGACGCCTCACCGACGACGCCCGCGAAGACCTCGGCGCCGAGCGGCGCCAAGCCGTCCGCCCCGGCCCCGGCGGTGACCCCGAACTTCGTCCTGCCGCCCTGCTCGCCCAACAGCACCGACACCTCGATCCCCGATCCGGGCGGCCCGCGCTGCATTGCCGGGCTCTCGATATCCACGCGGCGCACGCTGGGCTACGTGTACAACCCGGCCACCGCGAGCTACACGTCAGTACGCTGCGTCAGCGACCCGCGCGCCCTGGTCCCGAACGCGACCTACAACATCGTGGACTGCAAGCCATTGCGCCTCCAGGCCGAGAACATCGCCCAGAACCGCGTGATCGCCCAGCTGAACGCGGCCGGGGTATACGGCGACAGCGCGGCGACGGGCGTCACGGCCAACTTGCAGTGGGAGACGATCCTCCCCAACCCCGCCTCGCCCACCAAGAGCAACCGCCCGGACCTGCTCCTGTACGACCGCACCAAGGCCGCGGGCCCGGTCGGGCTGGTGGAGATGAAGGGCAACTGGAGCACGGACGACCCGGTGGCCGAGGTCACCAAGTACGTGGCGGACTGGCCGGCCGGCGGCCACCCGGCCGCGGCCTACCACTTCTCGCCGCCGATCAGCGACGACTTCAAGGTCCAGCTCGAACCGGCCTGCAAGGACGATCCGACGAAGCACTCCTACTACCAGTTCCACACCTACAGCGACCCGGCGAACGACGGCGTGATCCGGATCTCCCGGACCAAGGTCGAATGCCCTCCGCGGCAACGGGGAAGCGACCAGGACGAGAAGAACGGCGGCTACCAGGGAACCATCGGCGTCGACGCCGACCACAACGGCGTCGACGACATCTGGGACTTCGTCCGGGACCACCCCGAGCTGTGGTACCTGACCGGCCCGATCCTCGCCCCGGCGTTCCACCCGCTGCCCAAGCCCGTCATGGTGTCGTTGAACCGCGACGCCCTGACGGCGCTCGAGGAGGCCACTGAGGACGCCGCCCCGGACGCCATCGACGCGGAGTGGGCGGCGCTGATCGAAAGCCTGCCCCAGGAGGTCGCCGCGGCGGGCGCCGACATCGCCGCTGGCGACGCGGCGGCGCTGGGTCTGGACGCCGCCGAGCTGGCGGCGGCGGAAGTCGCGATGGACGCCGGGTTCGTCACCCTTAGCGCCTTGTTCCTGGCCCCGGTCATCGCCGCGGCGATACTGCTGGCGATCTGGGCGATGATGCACTGGCACCTGTTCGGCGACCCGCACATGACGACCCTGGACGGACTGGCCTACGACCTCCAGGACCAGGGCGAGTTCGAGGTGGTCCACGTCCCCAGCCTCAACCTCGACGTCCAAGCCAGATTCCTGCCTCAGGGCAGCTCCAGAACCTTCACCGTGGTGGACTCGGTGGCGTTCTCGATCAACGGGTCCTATGTCGAGCTGAACCAGGACGGCGACGCGGTCGTCAACGGGGTGCCGATCCCGTCCTCGCAGAAGCTGACCGATTTCGGCCAGGGGGCCGTACTGGTCCGCAACGGCAACAAGTTCGTGGCGACCTTCGGCGCGGGAAACGCCCGCCTGGCGTTCGGTGACAGCAGCCTCGGCTTCGACATCGCCCCCGGCGTGCCGACCACCGGCCTGCTCGGCAACAACGACGGCATCCCGGGCAACGACCTGGTGACGTCCGACGGCACGCCGATCACCTCGCCGACCGCCGCGGTGATCGACGGCACGTACGCGAACTCCTGGCGGCTCACCGACAACCAGTCCGACTTCACCTACGACGACGGCATGGACACCGCGGCGTACACCGACCTCACGTTCCCCTCGAACGTGGTGACGCTGGCCGACTTCGCCCAGTCCGACCAGGACCTCGCCCGCCAGGCCTGCAACGCCCAAGCGGTGCCCGCCGGTCCGCAGTTCGACGCCTGCATGCTCGACGTCGCCCAGACCGGCGACGCGAACTACGCCAAGGCGGCGGCCGCGGTCACCGACGTCCTTCAGGACTCCGCCGCGCACACCGTCGACGCCGCCGGCACGGTGACAGAGAACTTCGAAAGCGCGATCGGCAGCAACTTCCGCCCCGACAGCACCGAGTCGATCGGCGGCACGACCACGGCCGGGCCGGTGTTCGACGGCAGCGGGTACAGCTTCACCGTCCCGTCGCTGCCCGACCACTCCGGCGCCACGGTCGCGTTCGACGTCTACGCGATCGGCCTCACCAGTGCCAACGCCCAGAACCAGACGCTGACCGTGAAGGTCGGCGACCCGGCGACCTCCGCGGTGCTCTCGTTCACGCCGACCACGGCGAGCGTGTCGTCGGGGCCTGCGACGCTCACCGCGCTGGGCCAGGGCCAGACCACGCAGGGCGCGCCCTACCAGCGGTACCGGATCACCATGACGACCCCGCAGTACAGCGACGAGTTGAAGGTGCAGCTGACGCCGTCGGGGTTCCGGGGCCTCATCGGCACCAGCCTCGCCGTCGACAACATCGCGGTGGGCGTCACGCTCGTACCGGCGCAGACGTTCGCCGCCGCACTCCCCCTGGCGGTCACGGCCGGCACCGTCGACGGCACCGCCGCGGCGGGCGCCGGAACGCTGGAGAACACCGGATCGGCGGACGTGTACTCGTTCACCGTCCCGAGCGGCGGCCTGCATCTGAACCTCAGCATGGGCTCCTGCCCGACCGCGAGCCAGGCCGACATCTCCTGGACCTTGGCGACGGCGGCCGGCCGCACGACCGCCTCAGGGGGCTGTTACGCCCGGGATCTCGGCCTGGTGGCGGCGGGACAGTACACGCTGACCGTCGGCGGTCCGGGAGTCGTCGGGTCGTACACGGTCAACGTGGAGGCTCCGCAGTCCTTCGCGGCGACCGTGCCGCTGTCGGTGACCGCGAACACCGTGAACGGGACCGCCACCACCGGGGCGGGGGTGTTCGAGGACGGCGCTTCGCAGGACACGTACTCCTTCACCGTCCCGGCCGGCGGCGCGCAGCTCGCGCTGAGCCTGCGGTCGTGCCCGGCGTCGGACAACTACTCCCCCGGTACCTGGAAGCTGCTCGACGCCGCGACCCAGACCGTGGTCCACGCCGGCTACGGCGGCTGCTCGTACTCGGACTTCGGGACGCTGCCGGCCGGCTCCTACACGCTGCTCGTCGCGGCCAACGGCACACCGGGCCCGTACACGCTCGATCTGTTGTCGCCGCAGGTGTTCGCGGTGACGCTGCCGCTGACGACGACCGCGAACACGCTCAACGGGGCCTCGACGCCGGGCGCGAGCTACTTCGAGACGGGTGCTTCGCAGGACGCGTACACGTTCACGGTGCCGTCCGACGGCCAGTTCCTCAATCTCGACGTGACCACGTGCCCGACGGCGGGCTACTCCACGCCGCTGCGCTGGAAGCTGGTCAGCACGGCGACCGGGGCGACCGCCGCGAACGGCGGCTGCTCGTACTCGAACCTCGGTCCGCTGGCGGCGGGCGGCTACCGACTGGTGGTCAGCGCCGGCGGTGTGGCGGGCGGCTACGCGCTGAATCTTGAGGCGCCGCAGTCGTTCGCGACGACCCTCCCGCTGGCCGTGTCGCCGAACGTGGTCAACGGCGCGGCGGCGGCCGGGGCGGGCCGGTTCGAGACGGTGGCGTCGCAGGACATGTACACGCTCACCGCGCCGTCCGACGGATCGCCGGTGCTGCTGAACATCGCCTCGTGCCCGACCGTCGACTACAGCACCGCGCTGACTTGGCGGCTGCTGGACGGCACCGGCACCGCGATCGCCCACGGGCAGTGCGGCGTCGCCAGCCTGGGTGTCCTGGCCGCGGGCAGCTACCTGCTGGCGGTGGACTCCGGCGGCATGGTCGGAACGTACAGCCTGTTCGCCACCGCCGGCGGCGCCGGGACCCCGGCGGCGACGCTGGACGGCACGCCGGACGTGGTCACCACGACCATCGCGGCGCAGTCGGTGGCGATCGGGTTCGTCAACCCGGCGAGCCAGACCGTCGCGGTGACCGGCTCCTCCACGCTGACCAACGGCGACTGCGACTACTCGTCGCTGGTCTTCCACCTGTACGACCACGCCGGGGCCGAGGTGACCCACGGCACCCTGCAATGCGGCAGCGCCGGCATGCTCTACTCGCCGGTTCTGCCCGCCGGGTCGTACACCGTGCTCATCGTCCCGCCGGCGCCGGTGACCGGGAAGCTGGGCGTGCAGGTCTTCGGCGCGTCCTCCACGGCGGTGACGGCGACGCTGGACGGCGCGCCGGCGTCGGTGACGACGACTGCCGCCTCGCAGTCGGCGGTGGTCAGCTTCACCGTCCCGGCCAGTCAGGCGGTGACGATCACCGGCTCGGCGACCATCAGCAGCGGGGACTGCGACTACACGTCGGTGAAGTTCTACCTCTACGACCACTCCGGCGCCCAGGTAAAGAGCGGCAGCGTGAGCTGCGGCTCCGCCGGCGTGCTGTACTCGCCGACGCTGGCGGCGGGGTCCTACCAGATGTTGATCGCCCCGCCCGGGCCGGTGACGGGCACCTACGGCATCCAGGTCTTCGGCGCCGGTGCGTCGATGGCGACCGCGGCCCTGGACGGCACACCCGCCTCGGTGACGACGACCACCGCCGCCAAGTCGGTCGCGGTCGGGTTCACGCTTCCGGCGGACCAGGCGGTGACGGTGACCGGCTCGGCCGTGACCATCGGCGACTGCGACTACACGTCGGTGAAGTTCTACCTCTACGACCACTCCGGTACCCAGGTCAGCAATGGAAGCCTGAGCTGCGGCTCGTCCGGCCTGTTGTTCGGCAAGGCCCTGACAGCCGGGGCCTACACGGTGGTGGCGGTCCCGCCGGGGCCGGTGACGGGCACCTACGGCGTCCAGGTCTTCGGCGGGAGCATTCCGGCGGTCGCCACGCTGGACGGGACGCCGAAGGCGGTGACCACCACGGTCGCCTCGCAGGCGGCGGCGGTGCGCTTCACGGTGCCGAGCAGCCAGGCGGTGACGATCGCCGGATACGCGACGATCACCAGCGGCGACTGCGACTTCTCGTCGGTGAAGTTCTACCTCTACGACAGCACGGGCACGCAGTTGAAGAACCAGAACATCACCTGCGGAACGGCGGGCGCCCTGTACGGCGTGACGCTGGCGGCGGGCTCCTACACGGTGGTCGCCGTTCCGCCGGGCCCGGTGCTCGGTACCTACGGGGTCCAGGTCTTCGGGGCGACGCCGCCGGTGACCGCCGCCCTGGACGGCACGCCGGCCTCGGTGACGACCACGATCGCCTCCCGGTCGGTGGGGATCGGGTTCACCGTACCGACCGCTCAGACCGTCACGATCAGCGGCTCGTCGGCGACCACCGGCGACTGCAACTACTCATCAGTGCACTACTACCTCTACGACCACACCGGCACGCAGCTGAACAACACGAGCCTCAGCTGCGGAAGCGCGGACGCGCTGTTCGCCCCGACGCTCGCGGCGGGCACTTACACGCTGCTGATCGTGCCGCCGGGGCCGGTCACCGGTACTTACGAGGCGCAGGTGTTCGGGGCCACGGCGGCGTCGGCGACGGCGGCGCTGACCGGTGCCCCGGTCTCCGCGACCACGACGGTCGCCTCGCGATCGGTGGCGTTCGGGTTCACCGTCCCGACCAGCCAGGCGGTCACGATCACCGGCTCGGCGGCGATCACTGGCAACTGCAACTACTCATCAGTGCACTACTACCTCTACGACAGCACGGGCACCAAGGTGAAGAACACCAGCCTCACGTGCAGTACCAGCGGCCAGTTGTTCACGGCCACCCTGGCTGCGGGCTCTTACAAGGTGCTGATCGTCCCGCCGGGCCCGCAGACGGGTAAGTACGGCGCCCAGGTGTTCGGCACGGGTACGTCGTCGGCGACGGCTACCGAAAACGGCCCGCTGACGTCGGTGAAGACGACTGTCGCGGCGCAGGCTGTGTCGATCGCCTTCAGCAACCCGACGGCGAAGAACGTGACGCTGGCGGGTGCGACGACGATCACCGGCGGGACTTGTGGTACTTCGTCAGTGTTCTACTACCTGTTCGATCACACCGGTGCTCAGATCAAGAGCGGCAGCCTCAGCTGTGGCAGCAGCGGCACGCTGTACACGATGACGGCGCTGGCGGCCGGGTCTTACACGGTGCAGATCGTGCCGTTGGGGTTGGTGTACGGGTCGCTGGGGGTGAAGGTGACTGCTTCTTGATCGACTGACCGTTGGTTGACTGACTCGTGATTGAAGCAGGCTGATTGGGCCGGGTTCGCCTTCGGGCGGAGCCGGCCCAATCACTTTGTCGAGAGTATGTACAGCGTGTCGACGCCGCCTTTGCGGGACACCGGATCCGCGATCAGGCCGTCGCTGGCGTTGATGTTGTTGCCGGCGTGGGTCTTCGCGGTGATGGTCGCCGGGGTCTCGGGGTGTCGGGTGTCGATGACGAAGTCGCCTCTGATGCTCGTGACGAGGAGGTGGTGGGTGTCGACGATCTGCGCTGTGTAGATGCCGAAGATCTTGAAGATGGGTGCGGCGCCGGTGAGGTGGGCTTCCGTGGGGAGATCGGAATTGGTGATCGAGGCCGCGCCGTCGCCGTCCTGGGCTCCGGTCATGTAGGCGATGAGGCCGTTCTTGACGTCGGCGCAGCAGGGGCCGCTGTAGCTGGCGACGGGTCGAAGGACGCCGCCGGGTTCGACGAGGTTGATGACCGAGTCGTGGCGTGAGCCATCTGCTTCCAGCGCTGATTGTTCGACGTAGACGTGCCCGTTGTCGGTGGTGACCGTCGACTGGGCGTTCAGCGTGGTCAGCTTCACCGGGGCGGGAGTGTCGACCTTCCACTGCATGATGTCGAAGCTCTTGCCGTCGTCGGCGGACTGCTGCCAGGCGACGGTCCCGTCGTGGGCGGCGGGAAGCGGAATCCAGACCTGGTCCATGGGATGCGGA
Organism: Catenulispora yoronensis; assembly: GCF_039531695.1. Lineage (NCBI taxonomy): Bacteria > Bacillati > Actinomycetota > Actinomycetes > Catenulisporales > Catenulisporaceae > Catenulispora > Catenulispora yoronensis. The sequence continues at coordinate 77,593 of NZ_BAAAQN010000016.1, read as the reverse complement.
GCCTGGGCGAGGAGCTTGCGTGCTCCGTCCGACGCCCGGATGGCGTAAAGGTTCCAGGAGTAGCAGCCCGCCTGGGTACGGCGGCGGCACTGGCCATCCGCCTTCGGCGTCTTCTCCAACCTGGTCACCCAACCGCCGGTGATGTCATCGTTGGCGATGACGCTGGCCGGATCGATCGGAGGAATCCGGCGCAACGACCCGTCAGCCTGGCGGAGAATCCACAGTTCCCTGGCGTCCTTGTCCTGAGGCCCAGGCCCGGTCGCGGGCTTCACCGCCTCGAACGCGACGTAGTCGCCGCCAAGCCAGGCCCCGAAGTCGTCAACATGCCAGCCCGGCGGCAGGTCGTAGGCGTGCGCCACAGTCAAGCGCGGCGCCTCGGCCACCTCGGCGGCCGAAGCCGCGGGCAGGCTCGACGGGACGCCCGCCACGAGCGGAACCGCTGCCGGGGACGAAGAGGACGAGGTGCACGAGGTGCAGGCCGTGGCCGCGACGAGCAAGATCGCGGCCACGGCTATCAGCAGTCGGTTCTGCTTCACCAACCCCCCACTGGATTGGTCTACACCAGTAACGTACGGCCGAGACTCTATCGACTGCGCCGATAAACCACAGCCCCAAGCACCGGCAGCCCCACCGCGAGCACCCCGGCCGGAACCAACCCCGCCGCACCTGTCGCGGGCAACTTGCCGGGACCAGGCTTAGCGGGCTTAGCGGGCTTAACAGGCTGCGGCGGCGTCGGCGGCACCGCCCGAACGATCCGCACACTCGCGCTGCACGGCAGAGCACTGCCGCTCCCGCACTCCGCCCCGACAACCGCGGACGTCACCGCGTTGGTCAGGGTGCTGCCGACCGCCGCCTCCGCGCCGATCGTGACCGAGTAGCTGATCGTGGCGGTGGCTCCGTCGGCGAGGGGGCCGGTCCAGTGCAGCGTCTTGTCGGTCACGCTGATGGTCCCCGTGGACGCGTGCGCGTCGCCGTTGTAGGTGGCGCTGTTCAGGAGCGTGGTGAGGTCGTCGGTGGCGGTGGCCGGGGTGAGGGTGAAGCCGCTGTGGTTGGTGACGGTGAGGGTGTAGGTGACTTTGTCGCCGGGGTGGGCGGTCTGGGTGTTCGTGGTCTTGTTCAGGAGCAGGTGGGGGCTGGAGGCGTTCACCGGGACCGCGGAGGAGGAGGGGTTCGAGGTGACGGCGCCGGTTTCGGGGGCGGTGCCGTGGGCGGTCGCGGTGTTCTCGAAGTGGCCGTTCTGGCTATCGGCCGGGGTGATCGTGTGCGAGCCGGTGCAGACCATGCCGGCGGTGGGTGAGCCGGCGAAGCCGAGGGTGGTGCGGGGGCAGGTGATGTCGGTGGCGGCGGGGTCGGTCACCACCACGTCGGTGAGGTTCGTCGTGCCGGTGTTGGTGACCAGGAACTGGTAGTGGACCGTGTCGCCGGCGTTGTACACGGTGCCGCCGGTGTAGGTGGTGTCGCTGGGGGTGGACCTGGCGGAGGTCCGGGCCGCCGGGTCGACGACCGTCTTGACCAGGTTCAGCTGGTCGAGCGTGACCAGGGAGGAGGCCACCGCGTCGCGGATGAGGTGGGTGTCGGTCGCGCCGCCGGTGGAGGAGGCGAAGCCGAGCTTGTAGGTGGCGGGCCGCGGTTCGGTCATCTGGTGGGACAGGACGGGCTGGAAGCCGTTGCCGTCCTCGAAGTCGATCTCGACGGTGACCATCGGGTACGTGTCCTGGCTGACGGTCACGCGGACGGTGCGCTCGGAGGCCGCCGGGTCCGTGCCGTCGGCCCGCAGGGTGCCGGGCAGGGAGGTCTTGTAGTTCGGCGGGTTGGCGGGGTCCGGCGTGACCGTCCCGGCCAGGAAGCAGTACCCGTTCAGGCCCTGCCCGGGGCCGCGCAGGACCACCGAGTTGGGCACGACCGTGTGCTGCGGGACCGGGCTCACCTCGGTGCCGGTGCAGCCCAGGCCGCGGTTCTCCGAGTCGTTGGCGAAGTTGCCGAAGGCGTCGAGCCCGACGCCGATGTAGCCGCCTTCCACGCCGTTCGTGCCGTTGCGCTGCGCGTAGCCCAGCGAGCCGCCGTCGGCGCCGGCGCTGGTCAGGTCGGTGCTCCCGTCGACGAGGAAGAACCCGATGCCGTCGGCGCCGGAGCCGCCGTACTGGTACTGCTTGAACGTCACCTGGAGGCCGCCGTTGCCGGGCAGCGGCCGGTTGTACAGCGTGCTGCCGACCCGGAAGATCGACGGGTCCGTGAGCTGGAGGTAGCCCGGCAGCTGTCCCGGTGTGGGCACCGGCGGCGTGATCTGGTTGGCCCCCGTGCACGGTCCCAGCGTCGAGGATCCGGGCGGCGCCGACGCGGTCGCCCCGGTGAGGCAGGCGTCCTGGAGCGGGTTGAAGCCGGGGTTCGCCACCGACGTGCCGGTGAAGGGCTCGTCGAGCAGGACCGAGCCTGAGCTCGGCAGGAGCGGAGCGGCCGACGCCGGAGACAGTCCCAGCGCGCACGCGGCGAACACACATCCGAAGAAGGCCGAACCCAGCGCGGGCCGGGACAGAAGTCGAGTCACCGGCCCAACCTAGAGGAACAAATCCGGCAAATACCCCTGACGCGCGGAAGAGTGCCCTCCAACGGCACAAAACTGGAACCGATCATCCCTGCAACAACCGTCAATGAGATACAGAATCGATTTTCTCTTGACAGTCGATCAGTGCGCGAGAAGGATGAGGACATCAGCCCGACACCGCCCGGTCATGTCGGCGAAACAAGATCCCCCACCTGATCGAGCACGGAGCACCAGATGCGTATCGCCAACGTCGCCGGCCGAGCCACCCTCCTCCACCAGGACGGAACCGGCCTGGACGTCGCCAAGGCCAGCGACGGCCGCTTCCCCTCCGATCCGCAGGCCCTGTTCGAGCACTGGGACGCGCTGCGCGACTGGGCGGCCGGAGCCGCGCCCGGCGGCGACTTCGCCGTGGACGACACGCAGCTCGGCGCGCCCACGCCGGCGCCGCGGCAGGTCTTCGCGATCGGCCTCAACTACGCCGAGCACGCGAGCGAAGCCCGCTTCGCGCGGCCCGACTCGCCGCCGGTCTTCACGAAGTTCCCGACCTCGATCACCGGCCCGCGCTCCGCGGTGCGGCTGCCCAGCGCCTCGGTCGACTGGGAGGTCGAGCTGGTCGTGGCCATCGGCCGGACCGCGATCGGGGTCGCCGAGTCCGACGGCTGGAGCCACGTCGCGGGGCTGATGGTCGGCCAGGACCTGTCCGAGCGGGCCGTGCAGCTGGCCGGGCCGATCCCGCAGTTCTCGCTCGGCAAGTCCTTCCCGGGGTTCGCGCCGCTGGGCCCGGCCCTGGTCACGGCGGACGACGTGGCCGATCCCGACGACCTGGAGCTGGGCTGCGCCGTCGACGGCGAGGTGCTCCAGCGGGGCCGCACCGGCGACCTGATCTTCAGTGTCCCCGAGCTCGTCGCCCGGCTGTCGGCGGTCTGCCCGCTGCTGCCCGGCGACATCATCTTCACCGGCACCCCCTCGGGCGTCGGGATGGCGCGGGATCCGCAGCGGTTCCTCGTGCCGGGCACGACCCTCGTCAGCCATGTCGCCGGGCTCGGCGAACTGCGCAACGAACTCGTCGGCGGCCAGGGCGCGGCCGACGGCGCCTGACGCTCCGCGACCGAACCGGTCGGGTCGCGACCGACTCGATCCGCGACCGACGATTCCGCACCGACTCGATCCGCGACCGACTCGATCCGCGACCGTCCCGAAAGGACCGACGGACATGGTTTTGCATCGACTGAACCAGATCACCGTCGCAGTACCTGATGTGGCTGCGACCAGTGCGTACTACACCGAGTTCGGCCTAGGGGCAGGCAGCGGGACAACCGTCCTCACCACGCGGGACGGCGGCGACCAGCTCCGCCTCGTCCCGGGCGACCGCCGGCGGCTGCTGGAGCTGCGGATCGGCGCGGACCACCTCGACGACATCGATCGCATCGCGGCGTCGCTGAGGCGCTTGGAGATCCCGGCGACCGATTCCGGGGACGCGATCCGCGCCTACGATCCCGGCACCGAGACCATGGTCGTCGTCGAGGTGTCCGCCCGGACCGATCAGGCCGCGACCCCGACGCCGCCCTACAACGCGCCCGGCAGCACCACGCGGCCCGACACCCGCGCGCCGGGGGTCGTCCGCACCGCCGGGGTCCGGCCCCGCAAGCTCGGGCACGTCGTGCTGGGCTCCACCGACCAGGCCGGCTCCCAGCGGTTCTTCGTCGAGGGCCTGGGGCTCAGGACCAGCGACACCGTGCCCGGCCTGGCCGCGTTCCTGCGCTGTTCGACCGACCATCACAACGTCCTGGTCCAGCAGGCCCCGGTCGCCTTCCTCCACCACACCGCCTGGGAGGTGGACGACGTCGACGAGGTCGGACGCGGCGCGACGACCATGCTCGAAGGCCACCCCGAGCGCCACGTCTGGGGCCTGGGCCGGCACCACATCGGCTCCAACTTCTTCTGGTACCTGCGCGATCCCGCCGGGAACTTCTCCGAGTACTACTCCGACCTGGACTGCATCGTCGAGGACGCGTTGTGGGAGCCCGCCGTGGTGGCGGGCATGAAGGGCCTTTACAACTGGGGACCGCCGCCGCCTCCGTCCTTCCTCGCCCCCGAGGACCTGGCCGGACTCATGACCGGGAGCCACAGCTCATGACTGACCGGGAGTCACAGCTCTTGACGCGCGAATTCGCCTCCGGGACCGGCGTCCCGCCGCAGGTCTTCCGCGATCTGCTGGCCGGCGTGTGCGCGCCGGTCACGGTGATCACCACCGTCGACGGCGGCCGGCCCTTCGGGGCGACCGTCAGCTCCTTCGCGTCGCTGTCGCTGGAGCCGCCGCTGATCACCATCGCGCTGGACGAGCGCTCCAGCCTGCTGCCCCGGCTGGTCGGCGCCGGGAGGTTCGGCGTGAACCTGCTCGGCCACGGCCAGCAGGACCTGGCGATGCTGTTCGCCCGGCCGGGCGTCGACCGGTTCGCCGCCGCCGACTGGCACCTCGACCACGGGCTGCCGCGCCTGGCCGGGGCGGCGGGCTGGGCGGTCTGCACCCTGCGGGACGCCGTTCCCGGCGGCGACCACCGGCTGCTGATCGGGCTGGTCACCGCGGGCGGGCGGGCTGAACTGCCCCCGCTGGTCTACGCACACCGCACGTTCGGCACCCACTCCCGCTTCGACCAGCGGCCGCGGGCGCGGATCGTCGACCAGATCGCCGCCTGCGCGCACTGACCCGCCTTGTTCCATCCCTGGCCTGTCCCTGGCCTGTCCCTGGCCCGCCCCTGTCCCGCCCCCGTTCCCTCTGTCCCCCTGTTCCATCACCTCCGGAAAGAGCCCACCATGACCACCACCGCTACGTCCCCGGCCCAGGATGCCGTCCCGTCCGCCGCTGAGCTGGTCGACCGGGTACGCGCCCTGCAACCGCTCATCGCGGCCAACGGCGCGCAGGGTGAACAGGATCGCCGTGTCGTCGAGGAGAGCATCACCGCGCTCACCGAGGCCGGCGCCTTCAAGACCGCCCAGCCCCGGCGGTACGGCGGCTACGAGACCTCGATCCGCACCATGCTCGAGGTCTCGGCGGCGGTCGCCGAGGCCGACGGCGGCACGGCCTGGGTCGTGGCGCTGTCCAACGTCTGCGCCTGGCTCACGGGCCTGTTCCCCGAGCAGGCCCAGGACGACGTGTGGAAGGCCGACCCCGGCGCCCGGGTGTCCGGCGTGCTCGCGCCGACCGCCGAGACGGTCAAGGTCGAGGGCGGCTGGCGCGTCACCGGGCGCTGGTACTACAACTCCGGGTCCTGGCACGCCGACTGGGCCGTGCTGGGCATCCCGATCACCGACGAGTCCGGCGCGGCGGTCGATCAGGGCCTCGCCCTGATCTCCCGGGCGGACATGGACCTGGAGGAGACCTGGTTCGTGGCCGGCATGCGGTCCTCGGGCTCGAACTGCCTGGTCGCGAACGACGTCTTCGTGCCCGAGCACCGGGTCATGTCCGTACCGCCCGCGCTGACCGGCGGCTACGGGACCGAGCAGACCGAGGAGGCGCTGTACCGGTCGGCGTTCGTGCCCGTGCTGGCCCTCGTCCTGGCCGGTCCGCAGCTCGGGATGGCCAGCAAGGCGCTGGAGCTCGTCCGCGCCAAGGCCGACTCGAAGGCGATCTCGTACACCTTCTACACGGCGCAGTCCGACTCGGTCGCGTTCCAGTTGCAGATAGCCAGGGCCGCGATGCTGATCGACACCGCGCACCTGCACGCCTACCGCGCCGCCGACGACATCGACCAGGCCGCGCGCGACGGCGCGTACCCCGACGTCCTGGCCCGGACCAGGGTGCGCGCCGACACCGCCTGGGTGGTCGAGCACGTCACCCAGGCGATCGACCTGCTGATGTTCGCGCACGGCGCCGCGGGCTTCGCCGAGGTCAGCCCGTTGCAGCGGCTCTGGCGCGACTCCGCCGTCGCCGCCCGGCACGCGGTGGTCCTGCCCGCGGTGAACTACGAGGTGTACGGCAAAGCCCTGCTGAACCGCGAGGACCAGATCACACCATTGATATAGTCCGAGCAGCTCAGAACCCTGTCGAGCCGAATCGACAGGTACACCGCCGGGCGTCAGCGGAACGCGCCGAACCATGAACAGGAACCCATCATGTCCGACCCCGCAACGCCCGGCCCCGCGTCGCCAGGCCCCGCAACGCTCGGCCCCGCATCGCCCGGCCCCGCGTCATCCGGCCTCGAACCGGAGCCCGTCGACGGGCCTGCCAACGGGCTCATCGACGTCCACGCGCACTTCGTCACCGACCGGTACGCCGACGCCGCCAAGGCCGCCGGCCGCCTGCGGCCCGACGGCATGCCCGGCTGGCCGTCCTGGGACCCCGACACCCACCTGGGGCTGATGGACCAGTGGGGCGTGGCCACGGCGATGCTCTCCGTCTCCTCCCCCGGCATCCACTTCGGCGACGACAAGGCCGCCCGGGCCCTGGCCCGCGAGGTCAACGAGTTCGGCGCCGGAACCGCCCGGGCTCGTCCGGACCGTTTCGGGCACCTCGCCTCGCTGCCGCTGCCGGACGTCGACGGCGCGATCGCCGAGGCCTGCCACGCCCTGGACGAGCTGGGCAGTGACGGCGTGACGATCGAGACCAACGCCGAGGGCCGCTACCCGGGCGACCCGGAGTTCGCCCCGCTGTGGCAGGAGCTGAACGAGCGCGCAGCAGTGGTGTTCGTCCACCCCACCTCACCGCCCGGCCACGAGGCGGTGAGCCTGGGCCTGCCGCGGCCGATGATGGAGTTCCTGTTCGACTCCGCCCGGGCCGCCGCCGATCTGCTGTTCTCAGGGTTCTTGGACAGGTATCCGGACATCCAGTGGGTCTTCACCCACGGCGGCGGAGCCCTGCCGCTGTTGGCCGACCGGATCGAGCTGTTCCGGTCCGCGTTCGGTCTGGCGTCCGGCGGGGCGACCGCCACCGAGCAGCTCCGCCGGCTCTGGTACGACCTCGCGGGCACGCCGTTCCCGCATCAGACACCGGCGTTGGTCGCGGCGTTCGGCAGCGAGCACGTGCTCTACGGCAGCGACTTCTGCTGGACGCCCGCTCCGGTGGTCGGACCGCAGATCGCTTCCCTCCGCGACGCCGAACAGCCCGACGGCGGGACCTGGCACGGGCTGACCACGCGCAACGCCGTGAAGCTCTTTCCCCGGCTCGCGGCACAGGCTTCCGAGGAAGGGGCGGTTCGATGAGCGGTTCCATCACGCTGCGCGATGTGACGGTCGTGGATCCCCGCGACGGCTCGCTCGCGCCGGCCATGGACGTCACCGTCGCGGGTGAGCGGATCGTGTCCGTCGTGCCGACTGGGGGCGGCACGGCAGGCGGCACGGCAGACGGCACGACGAACGGCGGCACAGTGGTCGACGCGGCCGGACAGTACGTCGTCCCCGGCTACCTCGACATGCACGCGCACCCGCTCGGCCCGAAGGACCCCGCCGGCTCTCTGGAACTGATGCTGGCCAACGGAATCACCGGCTTCCGGCAGATGGCGGGCTCGGCGAAGCTGCTCGAACAGCGCCGCGCGGGCACGCTGCCGATCCCGCCGAACGCTCCGGAACTGCTCCTGATGCCCGGCGAGATCCTGAACCCGCTGAACGCCGGTACCGCCGAGACCGCGGTCGCGACCGTCCGGCGGCAGAAGGCGAACGGAGCGGACTTCATCAAGGTCGGGTTCGTGACGCCGCCGGTGTTCTTCGCCGCGCAGGCCGAGGCTTCACGGCTGGGGATCCCCATCGTGGGGCACCTCCCGACGGGCATCGACGTCGTCGCGGCCTCTCGCGGCGGCATGAAGTCCATCGAGCACCTCGGCCCCGGCGTCGGGATCCTCGCCGGATGCTCGACGGCGGAGGTGGAGATCGTCGAGCGACTGGCGAGCGCCCCGTCCCGGCTCAAGGCGCCGCCGTTCAAGGTCCCGTTCGCCGAGAAGATCGCGGCGCGCGTGATCCGCAAGCTGGTGGTCAACCCGTCGCTGATGGCCGGCGACGTCGATGTGGAGGTCCTGCGCCGCGCGATCGACACTTTCGACGAGGACAAGGCCCTCGCCCTGGCGGCCAGGTTCGTCGCCGACGGGACCTGGCAGGTGCCGACCCTCATCAGGGAGCGCACCAGCGAGCTGAGCGACGACCCCGAGTATCGCGACGACCCGAACCTGCGCTACGTCGCGGAGCCGACGCTGCGCCAGTGGCGGGAGGCGAGCGGCAAGTTCGCCGCTCTCGCCGCCCCGGTGAAGGCCACGTTCCGGGACGCGTACGCGCTGCGAATGCGCATCACCGGCCTGTTCGACCGGGCCGGGGTGAAGATCCTGGCCGGCAGCGATTCGTGCGGCGCCGGCTGGGAGGTGCCCGGCTTCGCCCTGCACCAGGAGTTCGACCAGCTGGCCAAGGCGGGGTTGTCGCCGCTGCGCGTGTTGCAGACGGTCACCTCGGACGCGGCCGCGTTCCTGGACGCGGGCGACACCCGGGGCGCCGTCGAGCCGGGCAAGGCGGCCGACCTCGTCCTGTTGGGGGCGAATCCGCTGGAGCGCACCGACCATCTGCACGACATCCGCGGCGTGCTGCGGGCGGGCCGCTTCCACAGCCGGGACGATCTTGAGGCGATCAAGGGCAGGGTGGCCGCCGCGCGGTCGGTGACCTGACCTTGAAAGTCAATTATCTTCTCTTAATCGATTTTCGATACAAGTGTTAGAATTGCAGTGTGGCGAAGAGAGCTGGCAGTGAGAGTCTTGTCGAGAGTGTCTACGAGCAGTTGCGCTCGTCGATCCTCAACGGCCGGGTCGCCCCCGGCGAGCGGCTCAAGCCGGCCGAGCTCGCCCAGCGGCTGGAGGTCAGCCTGGGCGTGGTCCGGGAAGCCTTCGGCCTGCTCGCCGCCCAGGGCCTGGTCCGCGTCGAGCGCAACCGCGGCTTCCACGTCACCCCCCTGTCGCTGCGCGAGCTGGCCGACCTCACCGCCACCCGCAAGATCAACGAAGGCGCCGCGCTGCGGCTGTCGATCGAGCGGGGCGACGTCACCTGGGAGTCCGAGGTCCTCGCCGCCCACCACCGCATGGCCAGCCTGCCCATCTATCTCGACGGCGATCCGAGCACCCGCAACGAGGAGTGGGCCCGGGCGCACCTGATCTTCCACCACAAGCTGATCGAGGCCTGCGACAACCCGGTGCTGCTCGACATCTGCGTCCGGCTCTCCGACGCCGCCGAACTGTACCGGGCCTGGTCCGGACCCGGAACCCGGGAGACCCACCGCGACGTGGCCGGCGAGCACAAGGGCCTGCTGGACGCGGCCCTCGCGCACGAGGCGGACCACGGCGTGGCGCTTTTCGAGGCGCACGTCGACCGCACGCAGGCGATTCTGGCCGATTCCTCCTTCAGCATCAGCCCTGGTACCAATCCCGGCACCAGCGCCAATCCCAGCACCAGCATCAGCACCAATCCCAGTTCCAGCACCAGCACCGCCTGAAGCGCCGCCACCGGAACGGCGAGGTCGTGCGGGACCGCGGCACCGCCGACGACCATCGCCACCCCGGGAGGACTTCATGACCGCGCGGCTGCACCGGGCCGTTCCCGCCGCGATGCGGCCCCGTTCGGACTCGAAGGCGACGCCACCGCCTCCCCGTCCGCGGACCATCCCTCCGGACGTCGACTGCGTCGTCGTCGGCGGCGGTCCCGTCGGCCTGCTGACCGCCGTCCTCCTCGGCCAGGCCGGCTTGCGGGTGGCGGTCGTCGAGCGCCGGGCCCGGCGCTACCCGGCGCCGCACGCCTGCACCGTCGATCATGAAGCAATGCGCATCCTGCAAGCGGTCGATTGGGGACGCGCCGCCCAGGCGGGGTGGGCCACCGCCAACAGCTTCCATCAGGCGGATCTGGAAGCAGCCCTCGAAGACCTCGCCGCCGCGACGCCGGGCGTCACCGTCCATCGGGGCTGGACCTTCCTGTCCCTGACGCAGACCGGCCATGCGGTGTCGGTCCTGGCGACCGCCACCGACGATCCGACGCGGGTCGCCCCGATTCGCGCGCGCTGGCTGATCGGTGCCGACGGGGCCGAGAGCGCCGTCCGCTCCGACTTGGGCTTCCGGGCAAGCTGCGCGAACATCTGGCGGGACGGGAACGTCTTCCTCGCCGGCGACGCGGCCCGCCTCGCATCGCCCTTGTTCGGACTGGGGCTCTGCGCGGGACTGCGCGACGCTCGAGCCCTGACCTGGCGGCTGGCGCTGGTCCACCGCGGCCTGACGACGCCGTTCGTGCTCGACAGCTACGGACCCGAGCGTGCCGGCCAGGTCCGGATGGTCCTCGACGAGAACGGTGCCGAAGGCGGCCTGGCGCCGCAGGGCCGGATCCGGGTCGGCGACCGCAGCGGCCTGTTCGACGACGTGCTCGGCGGCGGTTGGCAGCTGATCAGCCGCGCCGGGGATCCCGGAGAGCTCCTGAGCGAGGACGACCTGGCCTGGTTCCGACGGATCGGAGGCGTGGTCGCCGACCTGTCCGACGCGGGCCCCGTCCGGGATCTCGACGGCGGCTACGAGCAGTGGTTCGCCCGGCACCGCTGTCAGGCGCTCCTGGCCCGACCGGACTTCTACGTCTTCGCGGCGGGACAGCACACTGATATCGCGTACTTCGTCTCCCGGCTGCGCCAGGCGCTGCCGCCGGGGCCGGGGAGCCCTGTCGTGCACCGCTCATAGGGCCCAGCTCCCCGCCTACGCCGACTCCCCCGCGACGACCACTCAGCCGGCGGCGCTGCTGAGGCCGAGGGGATGACGCTCCCTCGGCCTCCAGCCCTCAGCCCTCAGCCCTCAGCCCTCAGCCCTCAGCCCTCAGCACCCTCGGCCTTATCGGACGACGCCGTGCGCGGCGGAGGCGATCTGCTTCTCCACCTCGTCGCTCACCGCCGACGGACCGCCGAAGACCACGACGGAGCGCGTGCGGGTGTCCTGGTAGGCGGGGAACATCGAAGCCAGCACCTTCGTCGTCCACATCGACAGCGACGCCTGCTCGGTGAGCAGCAGCGGCTGGCCGATGCTCGCCTCGTAGGCACCGCCGCTGAGCGCGTCGGGGAAGTTCGTGCCGACCGCGACGCCGGGGTGCTCGGGCGGTCCCCACTGGGCGGCCAGCCGGGCGGAGGTCTCGTACCGGTCGTTGCCGACGATCCCGTCCACGCAGGCGTCCTTGTTCCCCGAGTGCTCCAGGGCGATGAAGGCGCGCAGGGCCGGGCCGCCGACGGCGGTGATGAGGTTGACGTTGACGCACCGGTCGACGCCGCCGTTGGTCCGGACCTTGGCGTCGATGTACGCGGCGGTCGCCGGGTCGGTGATGGCGTCGTTCCCGTTCGCCTTGCCGGACAACAGGATCGCGGCCGGCTTGCCGTCCACGACCTCGGCGCTGTTGGAGGCGAACGGCCCGGCGGCGAGCGCGTCGGCGAAGTCCTCGCCGGTGGCGACGATGAGGTGCTCCGGGTCGTTGAGGCCGAGGTGCGCGATCTGCACCGCGGTGCCGTAGCGGTCGTTGCCGCCGTAGCGGACGGTCAGGTAGCCGAGCCCGCGCAGCTGCGCCTCGATCTGGGGCGACACCGCGTTCCGGCCGCCGAGGATGTAGATCGTGTGCTTGCCGTCGGCGGGCAGGACGCGGCGGATCTCGTCGAGCGTGGCGCGGCTCAGCGCCGTCGGGTCGGTGAGCAGCAGCGGACCATGCTTATAGCTGGCCAGCGGGACCCCGGCGAGCGCGTCGGGGAAGGCGTCGCCGCGGGCCAGGACGACGGCCTGCGCCTGGTCGTTCGCCGGGGCGCCGTCGAGCCCGGCCGGGGCGCTCCAGCGGGCCTGGGAGGCGGCGATGGAGGTCGCGTAGCGGTCGTCGCCGGCGATGCGGTGGACGACCGGGGTCGTGTCGACGGCCGACGGCGGCGGAGGCGGCGCGGCGACCGTGATGTGCTTGATGACCGTCGCGACGTCGTCCGGCACCAGCCCGGGGGCGGTCAGCGTGATCGTGTAGCTGCCCGCGTGGGCGTAGGTGTGGCTCGCCGTGGCCTGCGGGATCATCCGCGAGTACTGCGCCACGTAGCCGTCGCCGAAATTGATGGTCCAGTCGTCGGCGGTCGCGTCGGAGATGGTGCCCGTGGCGTTGACGTCGAGGCCCGAGGCCTGGACAGTGAGCGTCGCGACGACCTTCTGGCCCACCTTGGCGACAGCGCTCGCGGTACCGATGATGTTGTGCGCGCTGTCGTAGATCGTGACGCCCACAGTGCGGTCGAACTCGGGGCTCGTGTACGTGTACTGAGCTGTCGGGCTGGCCGTGGCCGGCTGGTCGAGCCCGATGAAGTTGAACGCGTAGGAGGCCGCGCGCGAGGTCTGACCCCATCCGAGGTGCTCGGTCACGGCGGCCTGGACCGTGAGCGGCGCGTCGCCGGAGGCCGGGGTCAGGGCGAGGGTGTACCGCGTCTCGCCGTGGGTCCGCTCGCGGGCGCCCCGGTCGCGGATGCCCGAACCGGTGCCGGTGTTGGCGACGAGCGGGTCGTCGACGGCTGCGTTTCCGAAGATGTCGGTCTCGGGCACGCCGGGCGCGGCCGCGTCGGCGGAGTCGATCGCGGGCGAGGCGTCGCTCGGCGTGAAGCCGTCGCCGATCTGCCCGTCGCCCTTGATGTCGTGCGGACCGACGGTGCCAGTCGTGATCACGTTGTAGTCGACGGCGGACCCGGCCGGCACCGCCGGCGCCGCGTCGAGGATGTTGTTGCGGACGGCGACCGCGTCGGACGTCCCGGTGACGTTGATGGTGCTCGCCGTGAAGTCGGACAGGGTGTTCTGCGTGATGGTGTTGTTGACGACGTTCAGGCCCGACACCGAGTCGGCCACCACGCCGCCGCTGCCGAAGTACCTGATGACGTCGTCACTGACCGTGACGTCGGACGAGCCCGCGGCGGCCTTGACGCCGACGGCCGCGACGTCCGGATCGCCGGTGCCGAACAGCAGGGTGCGGGTCACCGCGACGTCCGAGGAGCCCTCGATGTCGACCCCGGTCTGGTCCGCGTCGACGTCGAACCCGTCGATGGTGACGTCGTGCGCGCCGCTGACCAGGAACGAACCCTGGAGCACAGCCCGAGTGCCTTGGGCCAGCGACGCGGAACGCAGGATGATCGGGTGGCCGGGCGTCCCCGACTTCGACACCTTCACCTGACCGTCGAAGTAGTCGTGCGCGACGAGCACCGTGGTCCCCGGCCCGGTCAGCGCCGAATCCAGAGCCACCTGGATCGTGCAGAACGGGATCGCCGAGGTCCCCGCTCCGGCGGCGGTGTCGTTGCAGGTGGCACCGCTCGTCGATCCGACGAACACCGTCGCGGCGACCGTGTCCGCGTGGGCGCTCGACGCCACGAAGGGCACTGCGGTTCCGGAAGCGAGCGCCGAGACGGCCATGAGTGCGACGCGGCGGCGTGCGGACACGCCCTGTGACGCGACAAAGAAAGTAGGCAAGTAAGGAGCCCCCCATGAGATGCCGATGACATCGGTAGGATCTGCTTCGCGCCGTGCGGTGTCAAACGCACATCACGCCAGTTCCGCGGCGTGTGACGACGCGGCTTCGATCTCGGCCGGACCGAGCCCGGCCATCCGCAGTGTCGCCGCCGCCACGACTGCCGGCTCGACCGCCGCGCCACCCAACCGACGCAGCGGAATGACCACTTCCACGACCTGAATCAGCAGTGCTCCGAGTACCGATTCCGGGACCGCGTCCGCCGCCAGGTGCCCGGCTTTGGCCCCCAGCCGCCCGTAGACCGCTTGGAGTTCGTGGCGCAGGGCCCGGAAGTCGTCGAAGCGCGCATCCCCTACTTCAGGGAGCAGATAAAGGCTTCCGATGTTGTGCGGGGCGTGGGCCAGCAGCTGCGTATCCGTCACGGCGAGCGCGTAGAGCGACGCGGCGGCGGCTGCGGGGTCCGCACCGGCCCGCTCCTCCAGGCGGCGGGCCAGCTCGGCGCTGGGGCGTACCGAGCGGTCCAGCAGTTCGGCGAGGATGTCGTCCTTTCCTGCGAAGTGGTAGTACAGCGACGCCTGCCGGATGCCGACGGCGTCGGCGATGGCGCGCGTCGAGGTGCTGCCGAAGCCCTGCTCCACGAACAGTCCGGCGGCGGCGAGGAGGATCTGTTCGCGCGGCGGCAGCTGCGGGGCGGGGTCCGGGACAGCGCGCGGGCGGCCCGCGCGTGACGTCTTCTCCACAGTGGTCATTTTGGCGCGTCGGCCAGATGGGCGCGCCAGCCGCCCGCCGCGGTGATGTCCTGGGCGTCGTCGAGGGCTGATGGTTCGCACAGGAAGCCCGGAACCGTGCGGCCGTCGGCGAGCGCCACCGGGCCGATCGCCATCGGGCGCGGCAGGGAGGCGACGAGTTCGGCGAATCCGGCGGCGGGCAGCGTCCACAGCTCGCCGACGATCGAGGTGCCCTGTGTGGTGGCGGTCCGGACCAGGCCGGGTTTGGCCGGGACGGTCCGCAGCGCGAACAGCCGGTACTCCGGCGTGGTGTGGACGTCCTCGGCGAAGACGCCGCCGAGCCCTGTCAGGTGCCGGTTGAGCGGCTGACCGCGCAGGTGCGCTCCGAAGACCGCGACGTGCACCGGCGGTGCGGCGAAGCGTGCGGCGAGGTCGGCCAGGGCCTGGTCGGAGTGCGGGGCGCCGGTGAACATGATGCCGAAGGGCAGGCCGTCGACGAGCCCGGCCGGGACGGCGAGCGCCGCGAGGCCGAAGAGGTTCGCATAGTTCGTGTAGCGGCCCAGACGGCTGTTCGCGCCGACCGGGTCGGCGGCCACCTCGGCGATCGTGGGGTGGCCGGTCGTGGTCGGGGTGAGCAGGGCATCACAGTCCTCCAAGATGCCGAGTCCTTCGGCGCCGAGTTGTTCCAGGCGCTCGCGGTCGCGGAACAGGTCTGCGGCGGTCGGGGCGGCGCCGGCCAGGATAATGGCGGCGACGGTCGGGTCGAGGTCGGCGTCGGGGTGTTTGCTGATGAACTCGCCGACGGCGGCGTAGCGTTCGGCGACGAAGGCGCCGCCGTACAGCAGGGTCGCGGCTTCCAGGAGCGGGGAGATGTCGACCTCGACGATCTCGGCGCCGCGGGTCCGCAGCCGGGCTACCGCCGCCGCGAACGCCTCCGGCCAGCCGTCGGCCAGCTCGGCCAGTTGCGCCGCGAGGGGGACGGCGACGCGGGGACGCGCGGGCATCGTGCGTGGTGCCGGGGCCGGGTCGCCCATCACTTCGGCGACGGTGCGCGCGAGGGTGAGTTCGGGGGCGAACACGGTCACGCAGTCCAGGGAGCGGCAGGCCGGGACGACGCCGGAGGTCGGCACCGTGCCGACGGTGGGTTTGACTCCGACGATCCCTTGGAGGGCCGCGGGGATCCGGCCGGAACCGGCGGTGTCGGTGCCGAGGGCGAAGTCGACCTCGCCCAGGGCGACGGCGACGGCCGATCCCGAGGAGGAGCCGCCGGAGATCCGCTCCGGATCCCAGGCGTTGCGGACGGCGCCGAACGGGCTGCGGGTGCCGACCAGTCCGGTCGCGAACTGGTCGAGGTTGGTCTTGCCGATGACGATCGCCCCGGCGGCGCGCAGGCGTGCGACGCTCTCGGCGTCCTGATCCGGCTGGTAGGCGTAGGCGGCGCAGCCGGCGGTCGTGGCCATGCCCAGGACGTCGATGTTGTCCTTGACGGCGAACACCGTTCCCGCCAAGGGCAACCGCTCCCCGGCGTCGGCGCGTCTGTCGATCCGTTCCGCCTCGGCCAGGACCTCCGCCTCCGGGCGCAGGCTGATCCACACTTCGGGCCGGTCGGCCTCCCGGATCCGGGCGAACGCGGTGCGCACCCGCGTGCGGGCGGTGTCGGCGTTCGCTCCCCTGTTCACTCGCCTGTTCACTCCCCTGTTCACTCTCCCACCCCGATCGCGACCAGGGCCTGCCCCGCCGCGACCTGTTCCCCGGGGCGGGTGTAGACGTCGAGTACTCGTCCCGCGCAGGGCGCGGTCACCACCGACTCCATCTTCATCGCCTCCACCGCGGCGATCCGCTGCCCGGCCGAGACGACGGTGCCCGGTTCGACGTGCAGCTGCCACACGGTGGACAGGAACGGCGCGGCCACGACGACCGCCCCGTCCGGCACCTGGACCTGCGCCTGGTCCGGTGCGTCCGCGGCGACGGGCTCGGTCTGCCGGTCGAACTCTCCTGAGGCGTGCCAGCGCTTCTTCTCCTCGTCGAACGCGGCGCTCTGGCGCGCCCGGAAGGCGGCGATCGAGTCGGCCTCGCGCGTCAGGAACCGTTCGTAATCCGCGATGGAGAACGTTCCTTCGGCCGTCTCGAAGTCGCCGCGCCCGGCATCGGTCTCGGCCCGCAGTTCGAGCAGTTCCTCGGCGGTCACCGGGTACCACTCGATCCGGTCGAAGAATCGCAGGGCCCAGGGATGCTCGCGGAACAGTCCGCCGCGACGGAAGCGGTTCCAGATCTGGACCGTCCGTCCGACGAACTGGTAGCCGCCGGGTCCTTCCATCCCGTAGATGCACAGGTATGCCCCGCCGATCCCGACGGAGTTCTCGGCCGTCCAGGTGCGGGCCGGGTTGTATTTCGTCGTCACCAGCCGGTGCCGGGGGTCCAGCGGCGTGGCGACCGGCGCGCCCAGGTAGACGTCGCCGAGTCCCAGCACGAGGTAGGAGGCGTCGTAGACGATGCGCTGCACGTCCTCCACCGAGTCCAGTCCGTTGATCCGCCGGATGAACTCGATGTTCCACGGCGTCCAGGGGGCGTCGTCGCGCACTCCGGCCATGTAGCGCTCGATCGCGACCCGGGTGGCCGGGTCGTCCCAGGACAGCGGCAGCCGCACCGTCCGGGACGGCACGACCAGTTCCGACGTCGGCGGGATCGTCGTCTCCAGTTCGCGAAGCATCGCCGCCATGTCGGAGGCGCGCAGCTTCCGGGTGTCGGTGTGGATTTGCAGGGACCTGATTCCCGGGGTCACGTCCAGGACGCCTTGCGGCGCGTGCGAGGCCAGCGCTTCCTGCAAGGCGTGGACACGCATCCGCAGGCCGATGTCGAGCGTCATCGGCCCGTACTCGACCAGGACGTTGCCGTCGCCGTCGCGCCGGTAGGTCACCTCGGGGCGGTCGTCCTGGGCCGGCAGCCGGCCGAGGACGCCGTCGTCCCCGTCGCCGCCGCGCAGCAGCACGGCCACGGCCGGGTTGGCGCGGTCGTCGGTGAGCAGCGCCGCGTCGGCCTCCCGGACCGGGACGAACCGAACCGTGTCGCCGGGCCGCAGCTGTCCGAGCTTCCACAGGTCGCCGCCGGCCACCACGGCCGGGCACACGAAGCCGCCGAGCGAGGGCCCGTCCGGTCCGAGGATGATCGGCGTGTCGCCGGTGAAGTCGAGCGCGCCGACGGCGTACGGCGTGTCGTGGATGTTCGAGGGGTGCAGTCCGGCTTCGCCGCCGTCCGGCCGGGCCCACGCGGGCTTCGGGCCCAGCAGCCGCACCCCGGTCCGCGCCGAGTTGTGGTGCACCGTATAGCAGGACTCGTACAAAGTATCGATGTCCGCACGGGTGAAGAACTCCGGCGCGGCGTGCGGGCCCTCGGTGACGGCGATCTGCCAGTCGCCGGTGAAGGCCGGGCGGCGGTGCGCGGGGGTCGGCGGCCCGACGCGCGTCAGCCGCTCGCCGGGCGGGAACGCCGGATGCGGCCGGTCGGAGTCCGGCGATCCGGGGCGGAGCACGTCCCCGGTGATCAGGGCCCGGCCGCCGTGGCCGCCGAACCCGCCGAGGGTGAAGGTCGAGGCGCTGTCCAGATAGCGCGGCACGTCGAGACCGCCGCGCACGGCCAGGTAGACCCGAAGCCCCGGCCCGGCGACCGCGCCGACGGCGAGCTCGGACCCGGCCGCGACCTCGACCGGCTCCCACATCGGGACCGGCTCCCCGTCGAGCAGCACCTGGCACGGCGCGCCGGTGACGGCGACGATCGTCGCGGTGGAGAAGCGCAGCGTCGGACCGGAAGCGGTGGCTTCCAGCCCCGGGGCCCCGGCGGGATTGCCGACGGCGAGATTGGCCTCGGCGAAGGACACCGGGTCGAAGGGCCCGCTCGGCGGAACGCCGACGGACCACAGCCCGATCCGGCCCGGCAGGTCCTGGACCGTCGTCTGCAAGCCGGGCACCAGCACCTCCACGCGCGGCTCGGGATCGCCGGCGCGTCCCGGCTCGGCCAGCGTCGAGGTGGAATGGGTCACCGAGCGCAGCGCCGCGTCGTCGGTCAGGGCCCTGAGCAGCCCGAGGTTGGTGACGATCCCGTCCACGCGGCAGTCCTGGAGGCCCTCGCGCAGCACGTCCAGCGCGTCGTCCCGGGTCGGCCCGGACGCGATCACCTTGGCGAGCATCGGATCGTAGTGGCCGCCGACCTCCATCCCGGTCTCCAGCCAGCCGTCCACCCGCACGCCGGCCAGCGGCGGCGTGCCCTGGCCGGGAAACACCGCGGAGGTGACGAGGCCGGAGCTCGGGGCCCCGCCGCGCCCCGGATCCTCGGCGTAGACGCGGGCCTCGACGGCGTGGCCGCGCGGCTCGTGCGGAGCGAAGACCGCGTCATCGAGTCCTGACGCGCCGTCGCGCGCCAGCCGCAGCATCAGAGCCACCAGGTCCACCCCGAACACCTCCTCGGTGACCGGGTGCTCGACCTGGAGCCGGGTGTTGACCTCCAGGAACGAGGCCTCGGACCGGAGCGGGTCGTAGACGAACTCGACGGTCCCGGCCGACCGGTATCCGACGCCGGCCAGCAGGGCGCGCGCCGACTCGTGCAGCAGGGCTCGTACATCCTCGGGCAGCCCCGGAGCGGGGGCCTCCTCGATCACCTTCTGGTGCCGGCGCTGGAGCGAGCAGTCGCGGTCGCCGAACACCGCGACGCGGCCGGCTCCGTCGCCGAACAGCTGTACCTCGACATGCCGCGCGGGGCTCACCAGCCGCTCCAGGAACACCCCGCCCACGCCGAAGTTCGCGCCGGCGAGCCGGCTCACCCGGTCGAACGCCTCGCGGACCTCGCCGGCGTCGGCGCACGCGGCCATGCCGATCCCGCCGCCGCCCCCGGTCGCCTTGAGCATCACCGGGAACCCGATCCGCACGGCCTCGTCGAGCGCGTCGTCGGCCGAGGCCAGCAGTTCGGTGCCGGCGAGCATCGGCACTCCGGCGGCCGCCGCGAGGGCGCGCGCCGTGTGCTTGCTGCCGAAGGCTTCGATCTGCTCGGCGGTGGGGCCGACGAAGGCCAGGCCGGCCGCTTCGACGGCCTGGGCGAACTCCGCGTTCTCGGACAGGAAGCCGTAGCCGGGGTGCACGGCGGCGCCGTGCCGCACGGCCAGCTCCAGGATCGCCTCGGCCCGCAGGTAGCTTTCGCGGGCCGGGCCGGGGCCGATCCGGACGGCCGTGTCGGCCTCGCGGACGTGGGGCGCCGCGCGGTCGGCGTCGGAGAACACGGCGACGGTCCGCAGCCCGAGTTCGCGGGCCGAGCGGATCACGCGCCGGGCGATCTCGCCCCGGTTGGCGATCAGGACCGTGTCGAAGCGGGGGTTCACGCGTCCTCCTGGGCGGCGGTGACGATCATGCGCAGCGGGGTCGGGTCGAAGGCGTTGCAGGGGTTGTTCATCTGCGGGCAGTTGGACACGACGACCAGCACGTCCCGCTCGGCCCGCACCGCCACGCGCTTGCCCGGCGCGCTGAGGCCGTCCACGATCCCCAGCGATCCGTCGGCCTCGACCGGCACGTTCATGAACCAGTTCAGGTTGGACACCAGGTCCCGGACGCCCAACCCCCACTTGGCGCCCTCGAACAGGAAGTTCTCGCGGCAGGCGTGGTCCGCGGCCGTGTGGTGGCCGTAGCGGAGGGTGTTGGACTCCTTGGAGCAGGCCCCGCCGATCGTGTCCTGCCGGTCGACCTCGTTGTCGACGACGGTCATCAGGGGATTGCCATGGTTGGAGCGCAGTACCGTACCGGTGCGGACGTAGGCGTTGCCCGACCAGGCCAGCGTGTCCGGGACGCTGTAGCGCTCGGCCGGATCGGCGGCGTCGAACAGCAGGCAGTCCGCGCTCTGGTTCCCGCCGACGTCGACGATCGTCAGCACGTGCCCGGCCGACACGACCGCCGACCACGAGGCGCGCGCCGGGACGCGGTCGTCGCGCACCACGGGGCCGGGAACCAGAGAGCTGGACCAGTTCAGGACGGTCACTGACGGGACTCCCAGTCGTCGATGGTGTTCAGGTAGGCGCGGGTGCGTTCGGGGCTGGCGGTGAAGGACGCGTCGCCGGGGCGGGTCGGGGTGCCGCGCCAGGCGTGGATGCGCAGGGGGCCGACGGTGTAGTCGGGACGCGGGTCCAGAGGATGCGGGACGTTGGCGATCAGGACGATGAGCGGCAGTTCGGCGATCAGGTCGACCGAGGTTCCGGGACCGGCAGCGCCCTGCCATTGGAAGGCGCCGTCCTCGGCGACGCGAACTCCTTGGAAGAAGGACAGGGTCGGGCCGAGGTCCCGCATCGTCAGGCCGTGCTTCGCGGCGGCGAGGGTCAGCAGCGACTGCCCGGACGGCGTCGGCCCTTCGGGGCGGGCGTCGCCGTACTTGGCGAGGTTCCACGTGTCGGAGCCGGTGCCGAGGAAGGCGTCATGGTGCTGCGATGTGTCGGCGGCGAGGGTGGCCAGCACCCGGCCGTCGCCGGAGAGCAGGGGGTGACCGGGACCGAGGTAGGCCTGCCAGGGGATCTTGAGGGTGTCGGCGATGTTGAGGCGTTCGTAGGGCGCGTCGGCGCGTAAGAGGAACAGGTGTGCGCAGGCGTCGCCGGTGGGGTCCTGCAAGCGGATGCGGGTGCCGCGCGCGACGACGCGGTGGGTGTAGGCGGCCGGCGGGACGGTCTCGGCCCAGGTGAGGGCGTTCGGTGAGACGTCCGGCGGGAGGTACGGGGAGGACGCCGCAGGGATGTAGGGCATTGATTGGGCCGCTGTCGCGGCGGCGGAGGCGGCCTGGGATCGTGCGTCGCCGCGGGCGGCGGCGATGGTGTCCGTGCGGCGGGTGGTCATGAGGCCGCCTCGGCCACCGCTCCGACCGCGAGGCTGCCGAGCACTCGGTGGCGTCGGTGCGTGGCGGCGTAGTAGAGGCCGCCGACGGCCGTGGCCCCGGCGATGAACAGGACTCCGGACCACCGCAGCCACCAGGTGTGTCCGGTGGTGTCGTAGACGGCGGTGCGCGGCCAGAGCAGGTTGACCACCATCGTGGCCTGATACAGCACGGCGACGGCTCCGACGACGACGCCGAACCGGCCCAGGCTGAAGACGGCGCGTCCGTCCTCGTCCTGCTCGCCGTCGAACCGCGAGGTCCAGCCCGAGAGCCGGCGCCACAGCAGCGGGCCGGTCACGCCGAGGTACGCCAGATACAGCATCGCGATGCACAGGCTCGACAGGGCCGTGAACAGCGCGGTCTGGCCGATGTTCACGATCAGCGCCGCCACCGCTCCGACGCCCACGACCAGGCTCGCCGTGATCGGCGTCCCGGTCCGCGGCGACACCTTCGCCAGCGTCCCGGAGAACGGCAGCGCCTTCTCGCGCGCCATGGAGAACACCATCCGCGCCCCGGCCGTCTGGCAGGCCAGCGTGCAGGCGAACACCGCCACCGCGACCGTGCACAGCAGCAGCCGTCCCAGTACCGACCCGAACCGCTCCGAGACCACCCAGGCCAACCCGCCGGACCCCAGGTGCCCGTCACTCAGGCTCGGCGCCGCGATCAGGCCGGCCAGGATCAGCAGTCCCCCGCCCAGCCCCGACACCGCGACGGCGCGCACGATCGTCTTCGGCGTCGTGCGGCGCGGCGCGTGCGTCTCCTCGCTGAGCTCGCCGGCGGCGTCGAAGCCGACCAGGACGTACGCGGCCATCAAGGCCGAGGCCAGCCACGCGAACACGTATGAGCCGCCGGAGGCGGCGCCGGTCGTGTGCAGCACGACGGTCGCGGACCGCTTCGGCAGGAAGAACAGCAGCGCGACGAGCGCGACCACGCCGACCAGTTCGACGACCACGCCGGCGCTGGTGACCAGGGCCATGACGCGGACCGACACGATGGTCACGACCGTGGTGACGACCAGCAGGAGGCAGCCGAGCAGCACCGCGTTCTCCGCCCCCGTCGACGAGGTCGGCGTGGGGTCGGCCTGCGATCC
The DNA here is from genome assembly GCF_039531695.1 of Catenulispora yoronensis. Taxonomy (NCBI): domain Bacteria; kingdom Bacillati; phylum Actinomycetota; class Actinomycetes; order Catenulisporales; family Catenulisporaceae; genus Catenulispora; species Catenulispora yoronensis. Next base: position 54,888 of record NZ_BAAAQN010000016.1, on the reverse strand, counting down.
GCCGACGATCTGGAACCCGTCCCAGATGCTCGGCAGCACCGCCTGCAAGGCCACGGCCGCCACCGCGACGGTGAGGATCTGGCCCACGATCATCGTCCAGCCGGTGAACCAGCCGAGCACCTTCCCGGCCAGGCGCGTCGACCACTGGTAGATCGCCCCGGAGACCGGCCACCACGCCGCCAGCTGCGCGAAGTTCAGGGCCACGAGCAACTGGCCGGCGAAGACCAGCGGCCAGGTCCAGAAGAAGGCCGCGCCGCCGAAGCCGAAGCCCAGGCCGAACAGCTGGAAGACCGTGGTCAGGATGCTGACGAAGGAGAAGCCGGCGGCGAAGGAGGAGAAGGAGCCGACGCCGCGGCGCAGTTCTTGGCGGTAGCCGAGGGAGGCGAGGGCGGCGGCCTCGGGAACGGCCGGCGCGAGGGCGGCGGCCGGGGCCGGCGCGGCGGCTGAGGCCGCGGCACCGGACAAGGACGGTGGTTGATCGTGTGGCGCAACGTTCTGGTGCTGGCTCATCGCGGACCTCACGGGGGCTCGGAATACCTGTCGCTCGACAGGTATCGCCTAAAGTGAGGGCCGCTGGTCACCGCCCCGTGACGCGGTTGTACGAGCCGTGTTAACTCCGGCGCATGTTCGGCGGAAGCCATCGGAGGGGAGCCAGGGCTCGTCTCCGCCTCCGTCATGCATCGCCGAGGACACAGCGACATAACGCGTTCATAACATCTTATGTTGACATCAATATACCGACCATCAATGACCGCTCGGGCGGCCGGTCGATATACATCGCGCACACGGGACCCATTTCTTCCGCGACAGGGTACCGCTCACGCCGTAGCGCGCCCCTTGCGCGCCCCGGATGCGCCCCGAATTCCCCCTCGGCGGCCGTGCGGCAGACAGATCACTTCGATCCCCGGTCGCTGAAATACGCAGATGGTTGACAGCTTCACAACATGAGCGTGCGGACATATGTGCCACACTTCATCGGCCGTTCCATGTCAGAGAGCCAACTATTCTCAGCGAACCCTCTATAGAGGTATAGGAATATGCAGGAATCACAAGGGGTGGTCGACTATCGGAGATCTTGGAGGGCCTATTGACACTCCTCCCACGCCGGATAATTTTTAGAAGGGGCCGGGGTGGGCGTGCCTTACGAGAGTTCTGAGAGTTCTTCCGAGGGGATCCGTCATGGACACGCTCTACGAGGCCTACTCCTACGCCGATAGGCTTTTCTATGATTCACCGACACGCTGGGGATCCCTCGAAGAGTTCCCCGCGGTCCACGAACCATTACCGGCGGGATGGGTGCGGGATATCCGAGAGGTGTGGGTCGTCCTTCAGCCTCAGGAGCAGCGTTTGCCGGAACAGGGCTGGAAGATCCACGTGACCGCCTGCTTGGACAACGCCGAGCAGATCCTTTCCATAGTGCACTCCTACTGCCTTGAGCGAGGGCTGGCGTTCAAATTCTTGCGCAGCCCGGCGATCGTCCACGCCCAGAACAGCAAGTACGCCTCTCGCGGATCCAGCGGAAAGTTCATGACCCTCTATCCGCTGGACGACAGTGCGCTGGAGCGGAGTCTCGGCGATCTCCAGCAGCTTCTCGAAGGCCAGCAGGGACCATATATCCTCAGCGATCTGCGATGGGGAAACGGCCCCCTTTACTTGCGCTACGGAGGATTCACCGAGCTGTACTGCCGTTCCGAGTCGGGCGAACTCGTGCTCGCCGTGCGCGAGCCCTCCGGCCGACTGCGGCCCGACCTGCGGGCAGCGGTGTTCGAAGTGCCCGAGTGGGCACCTTCCCCCGATGTGCTGCGGGACGTGCTGGCCGCGCGCGACACGCAGAGCGTCGCGGACTTCCCGTTCGCCGTCGAGCGTGCTCTGCACTTCTCCAACGGCGGCGGCATCTATCTCGCCACCCCCGCGGACGGCGGCCGCCAGGTCGTGCTCAAGGAGGCGCGGCCGCATGCCGGCCTCGACCAGCGCGGCGAGGACGCCGTGCAGCGGCTGGGCCACGAACGCGACATCCTGCGCCGCCTGGCCGGCCTCGACGCCGTCCCGGCGGAACTCGGCTACCTGACCGCCTGGGAGCACCACTTCCTGGTCCAGGAACACATCGAGGGGGAACCGCTCAACCTCTGGTTCGGGCAGCGGTTCCCGCTCATCCACCCCGATGTCGACCGGCAGGCGGTGGCCGACTACCGCGAGGAGGCCCTCAGGGTGCTGGCCTCCGTCGGCGACGGGCTGAAAGCCATCCACGACCGAGGGATCGTGTTCGGGGACCTGCATCCCCGCAATCTCATCGTCCGTCCGGACGAACGCGTCGCCTTCGTCGACTTCGAGCTCGCCTCGCCCATCGACGCCTTCCTGCGACCGGCGCTCGGCGCCGCCGGCTTCGCGGCACCCGCCACGGCCAAGGGTTTCGAAGTCGACGAGTACGCCTACGCGGCCTTGACCCTCTGGAGCTTCCTTCCTCTGCTTCCCTTGACGGCGCTGGACGCATCCAAGATCGACGATCTCGCCGAAGCCGCGCAGGACCGCTTCGACCTGCCCCCGGAACTGATGACGATCGTGCGCGCCCGCATGAAGGTGCCACCCGACGCCTCGACTCCGCCTCCGAACCGACCCAGGACCGGGATCCCGACCCGGGCCTCGGCCGATCAGGATCCGGGCAGGCTCCTGGACGGGAAGCCCGCGAGCTGGCCCGCCCTCCGCGATTCGCTCGCGGCGGCCATCACGGCGAGCGCCACACCTGAGCGCACCGACCGCCTCTTCCCCGGCGACCCGGCGCAGTTCACCCACGACGCCCTGGGTTTGGCTTACGGTGCCGCGGGAGTGCTCTACGCACTGCACGTCTCCGGTGCCGCGGTGGACCCCTGCCACGTCCAATGGCTCCTGGACGCGACGGCGCGGAACCGCGCGATGCCCGGCTTGTACATCGGATCGCACGGCGTCGCCTACGTGCTGGACCGGCTGGGCCGCACGAAGGAGGCGGTGAACCTCCTCGACCGGCTCATGGCCGCGCCCGCCGACGAACCGGGTGTCGATCTGTTCGCGGGCCTGCCGGGTATCGCGCTGACGCTGCTGCACTTCTCAGCCGTCCTCGACGACCGCGCTCTGCGGGACGCGGCCCTGAACGCCGCCGATCGCTTGGCCGACGCGCTGCGACTGCGCTCCCTGCAGCGCACGAACCCGGCGACGGCGCCGGACGCCGCGGACAAGCAGCCCGCCGCGGAAAGAGCGGGACTGCTGTACGGCGCCAGTGGTGCCGCGCTGCTATTCCTGCGCCTCTACCAGAGCACGGGCGACGACGGCATGCTCGCCCTGGCCGGCGAGGCCATCGATCGCGACCTCGCGCACTGCCTCGTGGGCGAGGACGGCACCCTCCAGGTCGACGAGGGCTTCCGGGTACTGCCGTACGTGGAGTCGGGCAGCGCGGGGATCGGGCTGGTCCTGCACGAATACCTGACGCACCGGGCGGATCCCCGGCTCCAGGAGCGCCAGGATCTGATCCGGCGGGCCGCGGAACCCGAGTTCATCGTCCAGTCGGGACTGTTCAACGGCCGGGCCGGGCTCATCGCCTATCTCGCCCGCCTGTGCGGGACGTCGGCACCGGAGGACGAGACCATCCGCCGTCACATCCGGCTGCTCGGCCTGCACCTGGTGCCCTATCAGGGCCACGCCGCCTTTCCCGGCGACCAGCTGCTCCGGCTGTCGATGGATCTGGCGACCGGCTCGGCCGGCGTGCTCCTCGGTGTGGGCTCCGCCCTCGCCGGTGTCCCCGCCCTCCCGTTCTGGGCCCCGGCCCCGGCCCCGGCTCCGGCAAGCACCCCCTGACCGTCGGCGCCGCTTCCCACCGCGACGGCACCACCCGTCGCCCACGAGTTCCGGCAACCCCGCCGGAAGCACCACCCAGCAGCACGAAGCAAGAAGGAGAGAACACCATGGCGATCCTCAACCTCCAGGCCCTGGCCGCCCCCGAGACCAGCACCGAGTTCCGCTCGCTCAGCTCGCTCAGCGTGGTCAACTGCACCACGAGCACGGTCAGCACGCTGCTGTGCCTGTAGGTACCCGCTCCTGGTCCCGTGACCGCGAACGCGGCGCACGCGGCTGAGTGAACAGAGCCGGTCCGGGCGGTATCTGCCCGCCCGGGCCGGCGTCCCTGACCCCGAAACCCCCGACCTGCGGTTCGACGTTCGTCCTCGAAACCCCGGCACCCTCCGCACCTGACAAGGTACACCGATGCGCGCAACCGCAGCCGTCCGGCCGTCCACTGCGACAGAGCACGACTTCACGTCCGCGGACCGGCTGCTGCGGCAGCTCGTCCGGCGGGCCCCGGGATGGCCGCTGGTTCTGACGGTCGCTGTGGCGATCAGCACCGCCGCCGCGCTCACGCTCCCGGCCGCCCTGGCCGACGCGGTGAACGGAGTGCTGTCCGGCCGCGGTGACAGCGCCTGCGTGCCGGCTCTGGCCGTTCTCGCCGTGCTGATCATCGCCGAAGCGCTCACCCAGCTCGCCGACCCGCACGCCACCGCCGACGCCACCGCGCTCCTGCGGGGCGATTTCCTGCGCCGCACGGCGGCGGTCGGCCGCGTGCCGGCCTTCGCCGCGCCGGGCGACCTCATCGCACGGCTCACCGGCAACGCCGCGGAGGCCGGTACAGCCGTGACATCAGTGGTCTACTCCGCCGCGCAGCTGGCCATGTCGTTCGGCGCCATCGTCGCGCTGGTCGTCCTCTACCCGCCGCTGGCCCTGGCCTTCCTCGTGACCGCGCCCGCGTGCTTCGCCCTCGTCCAGCGCTACCTGCGCCGCACCACCCGCCTGGTCGTCGGCTATCAGAAGGGCCAGGGCGCCGTGGCCGCGCTGCTCCTGGACGCGCTCACCGGGATCCGCACCATCTCCGCGTCCGGAATGGTGGACCGCGAGATCGAACGGGTGCTGCGTCCGGTGCCGGAACTCTCCCAGCGCGGCCGCGATCTGTGGCAGAGCCAGCAGCGCATCGCCTGGTACAGCGCGCTGCTGGCGCCCGCGACCCAGATCGCGGTGCTCGCGACCGCCGGCTATGCCGTCGGCACCGGAGCGCTGAGCCCGGGCGGCCTGCTCGCCGCCCTCGGCTACACCACCGTGGGTCTGAGCTTCTTCGGAACGGCACAGAGCCTGCTCATCCTGTCCAGGGCGCGAGCCGGGGCCGCACGCGTCGCCGCGGTGCTGGACCAGCCGGTTCCCACGCCGGGCACCCTCCGGCTCCCGCCCGGCGGTGGACGGCTCGAATTCCGCTCGGTCCGCGTGGTCCGAGCGGGCTCGACCATTCTGGACGAGCTCGATCTGACCGTCCCCGCGGGCTCCTGCGTCGCCCTGGTCGGCCGCTCCGGCTCGGGCAAGTCCCTGCTCGCCGCCCTCGCCGGCCGCCTGACGGAACCGCAGTCGGGCACCGTCGTGCTCGACGGCGTCCCCGTCGACCGGATCCGTGACGACGACCTGCGCGCGGCGGTCGCGTATGCGTTCGCAGATCCCTCACTTCCCGGCGAAACCCTGCACGACGCCATCGCCTTGGCCCCGTGGACCGTCCCCGAGCAGCGCGTCCGGGCGGCGGCACGCGCGGCGCAGGCCGACGCCTTCATCCGACGACTGCCCGAGGGCTACCTCACCCCGGTGGCCCGAGCGCCCTTGTCGGGCGGTGAACGCCAGCGACTGGGCCTGGCACGCGCGGTCGCCCACGGCGGGCGACTCATCGTGCTCGACGACGCGACCTCCAGCCTGGACACCGTCACCGAGGCCGTCCTGAGCCGGGCGTTCGACCAGGCGCTGAGCGACCGGACCCGCCTGGTGATCACGCATCGCACCGCGATCGCGGCCCGCGCCGACATCGTCGCTTGGCTGGACGGAGGCCGCGTCCGGGCGGCGGCTCCGCATGCGGAACTGTGGCAGGACCCGGAGTACCGCGCCGTTTTCAGCTCGTCACCGGCGCCGGAGTGAGGGGCGGCAGCCGATGACCCTCCGCGTATCCGCGGTCCAGGTGCGAACCGCGCCCCGGGCGGACTCCGACACGTCGACGCGGCCGCCGACCGGACGGCAAGGTCTGCGTCTGCTCGCCGAGAGTCTGCGGCACAGTCGGCGCGCCATGCTCCTGCTGTCGCTGTGGTCCTTGGTGTCCGCGGCGCCGGCGCTCGTATCGGGAAAGGTCCTCGCCAATGCGATCGACCGCGGGTTCCTCGCGCACGACACCGGCGCGGCCGCGCTGTGGCTCGCAGTGTTCGCCCTGGTCACACTCGTGGGCGCGGTTGCCGGACGACAGACTTTCCCCCCGCTGGCCGACATCGTCGAACCTTTGAGGGACCGGTTGCTGCGCGGTGTCGTGACCGGGACCCTCAAGCGCGCCGCCGATCCCGGTGCGCCCCGCGGGGCCGGGTCCGCGGTCGCCGTCGCGCAGATCACCCGGCAGGTGGAGGCTGTGCGCGACTCGGCCTCCGGTCAGCTGATGATCGTCTGGCAGTTCGTCCTGACGGCGGCGGCGGTCATCCTCGGCACCACGGCCCTGGCCCCGACCGCCGTGCCGCTCATCGCGGTACCGCTGGGCTTGGCACTGTGCTTGTTCGCGATGCTGATACCGAGCATGATCCGCCGGCAGCGGGCCGCCTACCTCGCGGAGGAACGCCTCGCCCGGGTGTCGGTCGATACGCTGGGATCCCTGCGCGATCTGGTCTCCTGCGGCGCGCTGGAAGCCGGGATGGCCGGCGCCCACCAGGCCGTCCTGGCCCAGGCCGCCACCGCGCGTTCCCTGGCCCGCGTCGCGGCGCTGCGACGGCTCGTCGTCGCGCTCGGCGCGCACGTGCCGATCGTCCTGATCCTGCTGGCGATCCCGGCCTTGACCCGGCGAGGGATGACCGCGGGCGGTGTGGTCGCGGTGCTCACGTATCTGACCGGCGTCCTGGAACCGGCCCTGCGGCTGCTTGTCCAAGGAGTGGGCGGCTCGCTCCTCCGGCTGGAGATCGCCGCCGAACGTCTCGCCGAGGCCTCGTGCCCCCCGCCGGACCGGACCGCCGCGCAATCCACGGCCGTGCCCGCCGGTTTTCCGGTGGAGCTGCGCGATGTCACGTTCGCGTACGGCGCGGGGGCGGAGCCAATCCTGCGCGACCTGAGCCTCACCATCGCCCCGGGCGAGCATCTGGCCGTCGTGGGGCCCTCGGGAATCGGGAAGTCCACCCTGGCCGACATCCTGGCCGGGATGACCGTCCCGGACCACGGTACGGTCGCGTACGGCGAGGTCCCGCTGCCCCGAGTGGCCAGGGCCGACCTGTATCGCGCTCGCGTCCTGCTCCCCCAGGACGCCTATGTCTTCACCGGGACACTGCGTGAGAACCTCGGCTGTCTCGCCGACAGCCCCGCGAGGATCACCGATCGCCGCCTGCTCGAAGCCCTGACCGGCCTCGGCGCGGACGGACTGCTCTCCCGGCTCGGCAGCCTCGACGCCCAACTCGACCCCGCGCAACTGTCCACCGGTGAGAAACAGCAGATCGCCCTGGCCCGGGCCTACGTGTCGTCGGCTTGGACGGTCATCCTGGACGAGGCGACCTCGCACCTGGACGCGGCCGCCGAAGCCCGCGCCGAGGAGGCTTTCCACCGTCGCCCGGGCACCGTGATCACGATCGCGCACCGGATCAGCTCGGCCCGACGGGCCGACCGGATTCTGCTGCTCGATGGCACGCACCCGCTCATCGGCACACATGCGCAGTTGCTTGTCGCGTCACCGCTGTACGCGGATCTCGTCGGCCAGTGGGATCCCAGCTCCGTCTGAGGCGTCGACCATGACAGCCCACTGTCGACGTGCCATGCTTCGTGGCAGCGTCATAAAGGTTTGTGCCTTGTGCCCGGGCTTGCGGAGTTCGACGTTCGGGGGTGGCGACAACGAGTTGGCAGGCACAGCTCGGCGAGAAGATCGGCGCCGGCTTAGCCGTCCTGACCTACGCCGCGTGGACACTGTTCTTCGTAGTGGCGCCCACCGTTTCGGATCGACGACGGGCCCGCGCCAGGCCGGGCGGCCGTCCGCCGCTGACGGCTCGTCATCGATGGGCGTTGTGGGCCGGACTCACGCTTACGCTGGCCTTGGGCACAACGCTCTCGATCGGCGCCGCGACGATCCTCTCCCATCCGCCTCCGGGCTGGCACCGGGAAGAAACGGGCAGTTGGTATCAGGGCCCGCATACATGGGGTTGGTACTACGACCAGACCCTCACCGCCAGTTATCGGCCCGGGCCGGGGTGGTATGTGGACTCCGCGGGACGCGTGGTGTTCGGCGACGTACCCGACTGGCGGCCGACGGCGTGGACCTATGTCCAGGACTGGTTTTTGGCGGGGCTGCTCGGAGCATCGCTGCGGTGGGTGATCCGGTTCTGGGATCGCGTACGGCAAGGCTGGCAGCTGTCGCCGCGCTGGGCACGGCCGCTATGGGTGCTGTGGCTGCCGGGGTTGATCGGCGGCGCCTCCTTGGTGGTCTGGGTCCTCGTTTCCGTAGGGAACCACCTCCAGCCGGGAAGCTTCGATCTGCCGACCAACGAGCCCGACACCACTATCCCGGCGTTCGCCGTGTGGGACGTCGGCCCTCTCATTCTGGTGCTCGCCGCGATCACGGTCGTTGGAACGCTGTTCGCGCCGTGGTGCTGGTACGTGATCAGGGCGTGCTTTGTCTTCGTTCGCTCGGTGGGCAGGGCGTCGTTCTTCGTCCTGCCCGGCGAGGTCGCACGTTTCGACCAGGCGGCGAAGCCTTGGCAGAACACGAAGAAGACCGCCGACGTCGAGATCTCGCTGGGCCAGTTGGCAGCGGTGCTGCGGGCCGCCACGTTGGTGAACCGGCTGGAAGCCACCGGGGATGAAGCCGTCGTCGAAGCCGCGCTGGCCGACCTGCGTCAGGCTGCGGATTCGCTGGAGATCCCCGACGGCTTCCTGTTCGGTGTGCTGAGCACCGTGATCATGCCGACGATGAGCTATGTGCTGCGGATCCGCGCTGAGCGCCTGCATTCCACGGCCGCGCTGGCGGAGTCGGTCGCGATCGCCGAGCAGCTCCGCCGGAAACGGTTCACGACCCGCAGGCCGTCCCGCATCACCGCTCACCTCACCAGTCGGGTGCTCGCGGCCCGCTGGGCACGGTCGGGCAGCGTCGCAGACCTCGATCGGGCAATCCATGAGGCCTACGAGGCCGGTGGCGGCCGTCGTTCACTGCTTCCTGGCGCTCGCCGGCTCAACCTTGCCGAACTGCTTCTCGTCCGCGCCGAGCACTTCGACGATCTCGAAGCCTTGGGCTCGGCGGACCGGCTCCTGCGCCCTGCTCGGTGGCGTTCCGGGCGGCTGCGGGCCCGCGCGCACTTCGACCGGAGCAGGGCCTTGCTGCTGCGGTTCCACCTGCACCGGGACGACCATCACAGGGACCTGAGCCTCGTTCGAGATGCGCTGAGCGACGCGCAGCGGGCGGTCGAACGCACGTCGGACCAGTCCCCATATTTGTCCGCCCGGATCTTTCAGCACGCTGAGTGTCTCTGGGTTTGGTCGACGGCTGGCGGCGCGCACGAACCTGGAGCCGAACCCGAACCCGAGCCCGAACCCGGAGCCAGAGCCGGAGCCGCGCCCGCGTCGGCACCCACGTCGGCACCCGCAACCTCGCAGGCGCGAAACCGGTGGCGGGAGGCCGCGGGGCTGTTGACGGCGCCCGCCGTCGATCGGCTGAGGGCGGCGAGGCGGTGGGCACAGGCCGCCGCGGAGGCCGGCGAGTGGGAGGAAGCATGGACCGCCTACCGAGTGGCGGTCGATCTGCTGCCTCGGCTGGTGTGGCGCGGAGTCGCCCGAGACGACCAGGAATGGCTGTTGTCGGCGTGGGGAGATCTGCCGGCCGAGGCCGTCGCCGCGGCGCTGAACGCGGGCGACCTGTCCGGCGCCGTGGAAGTGTTCGAGCAGGGGCGGGCGATCCTGTGGTCGCAGCTGGCCGACCTGCGTCGCTCCTACTCCTCCGGATCGAACGCGAACCACGAGACGATCGCCAGGCTGGACTCCATCAGAGCCCTGCTCGACACCGCGGGTTCCGCCCCGAACTGGGTCGCCAGGCAGATCCAACGCAGGCTGCCGTTGGCGACAGGGATCAGCGACGAGCAGAGGACGGCGCTGAGCCGGGAGTACGAGGCCCTCATCGCGATGGTGGATCCGGTGCCGAAGCCGGGGGTGGAGGAGCTGGGCGCCGCCGCTGCGGACGGGCCCGTCGTACTGGTCAACGTCGCGTCCCGGCGATCGGATGCATTGGTGGTCAGAGCCGGCCAGGCGCCTCAGCTCGTGCCTCTGCCCGGGCTGCGGTTGGACGAGGTGCAGGCGCGCTTGCGACGTTTGGAGGTGGCTTCCAGGCCGGTGCCGGTGCCGGTACCTGCGGAACAGTCGTCGGGCGACCTCGGCGCCGTGGCGGACTCGGACAGCGCCGGGATCGCGCGCATCAGGTTGAACCGGATGTTGGCTGGGACCTTGGAGTGGCTGTGGGACGCGGTCGCCGCACCAGTTCTGGAGGCCCTCGGGCACACCAGCCCGACAAGCCCCGCAGAGCAGGCGCCTCGTGTCTGGTGGTGTCCCAGCGGCCCGCTCGCGATGCTGCCCCTGCACGCCGCCGGCCACCATGCGAAAGGCACAGGAGAAACAGTGCCGGACCGCGTTGCAAGCTCCTACACACCGACTCTCAGATCCCTGTCAGCGATACGGGACCTTCCAGCGGCTTCCGCGGAGTCGAGGGCCCTCGTCGTGGCGATGCCACAGACACCCGGCCATGCGGCGTTGCCCGGCGCCGCTCAAGAGCGTCGGACGGTGGAGAAGGCTTTCCAGGGGCACTGCCGGGTCCTCGTCGGGTCCACGGCCACGCTGGCGGCGGTTCAGTCCGCACTCCCGGAGTGCACGTGGGTGCATTTCGCATGTCACGGAACGCAGGACCCGGATATGCCCGCAGCGGCCGGAATCGTTCTCCACGATGGCGTGCTGTCCGCACGGCTGCTCTCCGAGGCCCCGACCATGAACGCGGAGTTCGCCTACCTGTCAGCCTGCCAAAGCGCCACCCCGGACCATCGGATCTTGAACGAGTCCGCTCATCCAGCCGCCTTGTTGCACCTTCACGGCTTCCGCCAGGTCGTGGCCACCCTGGGACCGATACCCGACGCCCAAGCCAGCAGGATCGCCGAGGCGCTCTACTGCCGATGGGACGACCTCGGTCCGGCCGCCTTGCCGCTCCTGGCCCACACGCTGCGGCAGGCAGTCCTCGCCGCGCGCGACGAGCGTCCGACGGCTCCGGCACGCTGGTCGCCCTACCTTCATATCGGCCTCTGATCGCTGTCCCTGGCCGCCGCGTCTGAAGGCTGCTGATAGTGACTGACCGTCGGTCAATGCGTCACGATGGGGGCCGTGTCCACGGCTTCCGATAATCAACGGGCCCTGACTCGGCTGTGCGCGAGCCTGCCCGCCCTGAAACACGACGCCGAGTCCGACGACTGGTCCGACGTCCTCGACACGGCGCTGGCGGCGTTGCACGCCGGACGTTCGCCGGTCGACGTGCTGACCGACCTCGGCTACGAGTTCGATGAGAACTGGCAGGAACGCGGCACAGGCACAGCGGGGAGCGGGATCCCCTGGTCGCCGGTCGCCGCCATCCGTGAATACCTGTGCCCGCGCACCGTCCAGCCCTGCTCGCGGATCGCGCAACGTGATCAGCGCGGTCGCACACCACAGTGTCACTTGGACGGCGCGCCCATGCGGCCGATCGCGCCCGACCAGTCCTGATCGCTCCTTACCAGTCCCAACCCCAACCACAGCGACAACGACAGCCACAGCCACAGCCACAGCCACGAACCGGAGGATCCTATGGGGAGCGTGCTGGACGGACTCAATGCCCGGATCATCAATCGCTGGCTGGGTCAGGCATGTCTCAATGGCCTGCCGTTCGTCGCGCTGCTCATGGTGGCTCACGCCTTAGGCCAGGGCCATGCTTTCGATACGCGTCTTCTTGCCCACCGGGCCGACGTGCTGTGGGCTTCCTGGCACCACACCGCCGCCGAGACGGCCGTCCTCGTGACGGTGATCCTCGCCGTCGCTGCCATCGCCGACCTTCTCGCGGAGGCGCTCGGCGCCGAGGTCGCGGCCATGTGGCTCGGCAAGCCGCCGTGGCTGCTGAGAGTGATACGCCGCCAAGCGCCGCAGCGGCATCGACCCGAAGCGGCCGATGCCGCCGGCTACCGCCTTCAACTCACCGAAACACGCGTAACGAACCAGTACGGCTTACACCTCGGGATCGTGTGGCCCCGTATCTGGCTCCTGACTACCGACACCGCGCGCGGCGAGGTCCAAAAGGCTTGGGACGGCTACCAGGCGGCGGCCACGCGCTTTGTGTGGGGCTTGGCGTGTCTTGCGGTGGGCTGCGTCTGGTGGCCTGCCGCGGTCGCGGGCGCGGCTGTGGCCATCAGCGCACGGCAGCGGGGCAGGCACGACATTCGCATCTTTTGCGAGCTGGTCGAATCCGTGGTGGACACGACAGTGAAGCGGCTCGCCGAGACGGTCGGCATCGCCACGCCGCACGGCCAGGTAACACAGGATCTGGGCCCTCTGATGGAGGACGTCCTGGCCAAGGGAGCCGCGTATCCCCTGCCGTGAAACCGTAGTACGCCACGTCATGGTTCAAGGAGCGGCGTGAAAGAGTACGCCCCGGTCGTCTGGTCGTCGGACCACACGATCAGCACATACTGCTTGCCCGCTTCGAGCGTCGCCAGGTCGATGCCGTAGCACATCCCGGCCGGGGAGAACACGCGCGGCTGAGGGCCGTCCTCCACCACCGCGACCGACTGGTCGCAGCCGGTGGCGTCGTCCGCCAGCCGGATCTTGCCCGCTGTGGGGGCGGTGAACGTGTAGAGGTCGACGCGCCCTGCCACGTCCAGATTCCCGGTCACGTGCTGGCCGATCGTCATGGGGATGCGGCGCTCCTTCGCGGTCACGAAGCGGAACGCGTAGGGGCCGGTGTCGTTGTCGGTCCTGGAGAACTTCAGCGTGTACGAGCCGCCCTTCACGACCCGGTACTGGTAGTTGCTCGTGACGGTGAAGCCTGGCGAGTCGCTGCCGTCCGGTCCGTCCAGCGCGACGGTCAGTGTCGGATTGCCGGACGCGCCGACCTCGCCGGCGACGTCCGCGAGGCGGATCACCGTCGCCTCGCCGAGGTCCAGTGGGTAGCTGTCCACCTGGCCGGCCGAGGTGATCGCCTGGTCGATCCGGTCGCCGTCGTGGACCGTCTGGCCCGGCCGCGGTCCGCCGCTGCCGGGCTGCGGGCGGACGGATTGGCCGACGCCCTGCTCGGTGAGGGCGGCGCTGACGCCGAACGCCGGCTGGCCGGTCAGGACCATGTCGACGGCGCAGGCGTCCTGCGACACCGGGTCGCGCATGCCGAGGTCGCGGCAGAGAGCGCGCGCCGCGTCGCGGCGGCCGGGGTCGAGGTCGGCGGCGGTGACCATCTTGTCGGGGAAGGACTTGTCGGTGAACGACGCCGTGGTGGTGCCCGGCGGGTAGGGCAGGATCGAGGTCGCGTCGGTGACGCGCCAGGTGTCGGCGAAGGGGCCGTAGAGCTGGTCGTGGGCGGGTGGGTCGGCCAGGACGGTGCTTGTGCCGGAACCGCTGCCGGAGCCCGTGCCGGAGCCGGTGCTGATGACCGGGTCGTTGGCCGGGTTCCCGTCGTCGTCGCCCAGCATCCCGGTGAGATTGTCCTTGCGGGCGTCCGCCGGGTACAGCAGGATCCTGAGTCCCCAGATGCTGATCGGCTCGATGTCCGCCTCGGTGCCGTCGGGCCATGTGACGATGTACTGGCCGTCCTCGTCGAGTCCGTACGTGCCGCCGCCGGGCAGCTTCGCCGCGGTGGCGCCGTACGCGGTGTCCTTGCCGTTGACGAGCGTGTCGACCGCGGTGCCGTCGGTGCGGAACGCCAGCCGGTCGGTGGCGACCTGGAGCGCGATCGCGGTGTTGACGGACACGACGCGGGAGTCGGGGAACGGCGTCTGGCGCACCTGCACTTGCAGGCCGTCGCCCTTGGCCAGGACGAACTCGCCGACCGCCTGGAAGTCAAAGCGGCGGCCGTCGAACGTCGTCATGTGGGGGTCGCCGTTGCTGCCGCCGCCGTTGCCGCCGTGGCCGGTGCTGCCATGGGTCGGGAAGTGGCCGGGAAGCGGGTGGTTGGGCAGGCCGCAGTCGCCGAGGACGCTGGAGGGGTCGGTGGCCTTCCCCGGCGGCAGGCTGTCCGACGGGCCGTACTTCTTACGGATCGGCGTGCTCGGACCCAGGGCCCTGCGATAGGCGTTCTCGACACGGGTCGCGCGGACCTCGTCCAAGGCGATGTGGGTCGAGTCGCACTCCACGAGGTCGTCCTGGTTCCGCTCATCGTCCTGGGCGTGGGCGAGCTCGTGATAGAGCTCCGCGCACGGGATGGAGGGCGGACCCGCGACGATGTCCACCGGACCGGTATAGAACGGGTTCCAGTTGATGACCGTCACATCGCCGATCGCCTGCGCGGTGTTCCTGGCACCCGAATGACGACCGATGACGATCTGATGGCTCCCATTGATGGTGCCGAGGATGCCCTCCGGATCGTGGCCGGGCTTGCGGTAGTCCGCGATGCACTTGCTGAACTCACCGGACAACACACCGTCGCTGGAGGGATCGAGGCTGTACGACGCACTCGCCAACGTCGGCGTGGTGAGGCTGATCAACGCCGCCCCGGCGACGAGTCCCCCAAGCCGCGGGAGCCGACGCCGCGTCCTGCGCACGGCGGCGAGGACGATGAGGCCCCCTCCACTACCGCCGAGGAACAGCGGGACGAGAACCGATGCTCCGTTATCGCAATCCTTTGCCACAGTGAAGCTGATCGTCGCGACATTGCTGACACCGCTGCACGAGCCGGACCCGGCGGGCATCGCATACGTGGCCGAGATGGTGTAGCGACCCGGGGTCCCCAGGCTCCAGACCGCGGTCACCGCAGCGCCGTCGGGAAGCGCCGACACGGCAGTCAGGACCTGCCCACCGGCGGGCCCGACACCGGCCGGACCGCGAGTGCTGCTCAGGTCGAACGTGAGGGCAGCCCCGGGCGCCACCGTGTGGGAATCCGCTGCGAGCACAGCACTGTAGGCGGTGCTGTAGGACAAATGCCCGAACACGGGATCCAGACGCATACCGTCACGAGCAACGGTCAGCCCAACGGTGCCATCCGCCAGCGCGGCCAGGACGCAGGGCCCAGCAGACCGGTTGGTCACGGTGAACGTGAGCGTGACAGGGTCGCCGACCTTCGCGGCCGAACCCGTCGACACCGCGAGGCCAACGGGCTCCCCACCAGTCGCCGCCGCCGCAGCTTCAGTCGGCGCCGCGATCGCCCACCGGAGGAGGAGGACGACGGCAGCGGCGCAGAGGAGATGGCCGAGGGCCGCGAGGAGGGAGGTGGGTCGGGAACGCCCAGGTGTCATGGCATCGGACCTTAGAGATCGCGATGGGGATGTGGATCAAGGCGCGCCAGGCATTACCCGGAAAGAGTGGCTGTTGGGGTGAAATCCTGGGAAATCCAGAGCCAGGCTCGGCCACAGGGGAACCAGGTGGATCCGATGCGGTGCGAACCAACGTCGCCCGACCATGTGTGGCTCAACTGGCCGGGCCGATATCCGGCAGGAGGCGGTCCGGTCCGCCAAGATCCAGCTCAGCGCACTCCGGCGGGGTCAGGCGCAGCACGGCCCGGCCCGGCACAGTTCCAACGCGGTCCAGCACAGCTCAGCGCGGTCAAGGGCGGCCCGGCCCGACACAGTTCCAACACGGTCCAGCACAGCTCAGCGCGACCCGGCCCACACAACTATCAGCGGTCAAGCGCAGGCCGGCGCGAACCAGCCTCGCCGGGCGCACTCCGCCCCGGCGCTCCCCCGCCCAAATCCGCATGATCCGCTGCAACCATCCCAGCCGCCCCCGCCACCGGTCAGTCCTCTACAACGCCGTCCTTCCGCCGCCGCGCCGCACGCCGGAACACCAAACCGCTACCCAGCAGCGCACACGCCGTCAGCAAAGTCGCCACCGACCGGCCGCTGCCAGTATTGGCGAGCGTCCCGGCGCCCGAGCGCTCAGGCCGCGAAGCCCCCGACACCGAGCGCGACTTGGGCGGCGCCGCAGCATGCGCCCCGCAGTCCCGATCAGATGGCACCCCCGCCGCTTGCGGCAGCCGCGCCCCGAGCGCTTCGTCCGGGACATGCCAGGCCATCGCGCTCGAAGGCACACCACCCGCCGCCCCGACACCGGCATCACGCGCATCAGCCGCCTGCTCCCCGGCCAGGCACGCCCCGAGCAAACAGCCCAGGACCACCAAGCGGCGAACGACGTTGAACGAAAGCCTCGGCGCGCGAATCCGGCGTTGTGTCACCCCGTATCCGTACCCCCCGGCCACGTCGCGGCGCCGTCCGACACGCCAGCGGCGGAGGTATATTCGGGCGATTCTCCACCCGATCGAAGCAATGCCGGTCGAGGCTGCCCGGCTCCCCCGCCGCTGGCCGAAACGCCGGGCTGATGGAGGTCAGCAGTGGTCTTCTATGTAGAGCATGCGATGGCCAGCCTCGGCGTGGAACTCGTGTGCGAGATAGCGCCCCGTTGACCACTCGCCACCCGGGCCCATGTAGCTGTCCTTGAGCTTGCCCCAGAGAATCGAGCGCTCGTCGTCGACAGCAAGTCGAGGACGAGTGCCCCCGCTCTCTCCCAACACGACAACCGCCGCTTTGTCTTTGATAAGCCGCCGGACAACGCGTAGGTCCAGTCGCTTCGTGCGAAGTTGCCAGGCATCTCCGGCGTCGTCGATCAGCAAGACGGGCTGTTCGAGGCGGTCGGGGTTCGTGGGCAACGACTGCATGTCAGAAGTATGGGTGGTGGCTGTCGCGATCTACGCAAGAGCCCGCCAGCCACCCGGCACCGCCGCCAGCAGCTCGCGCGTGTACTCGTGCTCCGGTTGCTCGAACACGCGGTCGGTGGGGCCGGCTTCGACTATGTGGCCGGTGTGCATGACGAGGACGTGGTCGCAGAGGTCGCGGGCGGCGGGTAGGTCGTGGGTGATGAACAGGCAGGTGAGGTTGAGGTCGGTGCTGAGGCGGGAGAGGAGGGTGAGGATGCGTGATTGGACGGAGGCGTCGAGGGCTGAGACGGGTTCGTCGCAGATCAGGAGTTCGGGGTTGGGGGCCAGGGCGCGGGCTATGGCTACGCGTTGGCGTTGGCCGCCGGAGAGGTGGGCGGGGTGGCGGGTGGCGAGGTGGGGTGGGAGTTCGACCAGATCGAGGAGTTCGGTGACGCGGGCTCGGCGGTCGGCGCGGGTGGCGGTGTCGGTGCGGAAGGCTCGGAGTGGTTCCTCGATGATGCGGGAGACGGTGAAGCGCGGGTCGAGGGAGGCGAAGGGGTTCTGGTAGACGGTTTGGACGCGACGGCGGAGGGCGCGAAGGGGGGCGCCTCGCAGGGTGCTGATGTTTGTGCCGTTGATGTGGACCGAGCCGGCGGTCGGTTTCTCCAGGGCCAGGACCAGGCGGGCAGTTGTGGACTTTCCGCTTCCTGATTCGCCCACGATGGCGAGCGCCTCGCCGTGGTTCAGGGTGAAGCTGACGTTGTCGACGGCGCGCAGGGTGCGGCTGCCGCCGGTGGTTCGGGCGAGGGGGAAGTCCTTGGTCAGGCCTCGTACATCGAGCAGGGGGACGCGGGGTGTGTCCGAGTCCTGGTTCCGGTCGGCCTGGGGAGCGGTGGCCCGGGGCGCGGCAGCCCGGGTCGATCGACGCCGTCCAGGGATCGCTCCGACCAGTTGACGGGTGTAGGGATGCGTCGGATCTTCGAGCACCTGGCGGGCTTCGCCGCTCTCGACGATCACTCCGTTCGACATCACCGCCACCCGGTGCGCACGGTCCGCCGCGACACCCAGATCGTGCGTCACCAGCAGCAGCGCCAGCCCGTCGGTACGGGACAGGTCCTCCAAGTGGTCCAGGATCCGTCGCTGGACGGTGACGTCCAGGGCGCTGGTCGGCTCGTCGGCGACGATCAGGTCCGGGGAGGCCACGAGGGCCATCGCGATCAGGGCCCGCTGGCGCATGCCGCCCGACAGCTGGTGAGGATATTGGGACGCCCGGAGCGCGGGGTCGGGCATGCCTGCTCGTGTCAGTGCTCTGATGACGAGGTCCTGCGCCTGTTCACCTCGCGCGAGATCGTGGATGCGCAGCACCTCGGCGATCTGGTCGCCGATGCGGCGCACCGGGTTGAGCGAGACCGACGGATCCTGAGGAATGAGGCCGATTTCGCGGCCGCGCAGGCGGCGTAGCTCGTTCTCACGCAGGCGGAGCAAGTCGTTCCCTCGGAAGAGGATTTCGCCCTCGCCGATCCGCGCTCCAGGCGGGAGCAGCTTCATGGTCGCCAGCGCCGTAGTGCTCTTGCCAGAGCCCGATTCGCCGACGAGCGCGAGGATCTCGCCCGGCCGGACGGAGAGATCGACTCCGGCCACGGCCGTCACCGAGCCGCTCTTGGTGGGATAGGAGACTTGCAGCCCTCTGATTTCCAGTAGCGCAGTAGCCGCCTGCGACGGGTTGGCGCCGCTGCCCGGTTCGGCACCGCTGCTCAGGTCGGTGGTCACGACGCCCTTCCCCTCATTGGCATTTCGACATTCGTCGGGACGGCCAGGCCGGCAGTGGCGGGGCGAAGCAGCCCACTGATGGCCTGGTGCAGCATCAGCAGACCCCAGATCTCCTGCTCGACGCCGGCAACGGTCCGGGCACGCAAAACCGGCTCGGCGCCGTCCCCTCCGCGCGTCAGCTCGGCCAGGGTCTGGGAGAACCGCCAGCGGGAACCATGAAGCGCGATCAGCTCCTTCGCGGGCGCCTCGGCCGGATCGAGCAGGCTTGTGATCAGCCGAACCGGTACGCCGATCACCTCGGACTCCACGACCCGCACCGGAACGGCTAGCGCGCCGTCGCCTTCCGCGCAGCTCCCGGCGTCGTCGAGCACCGAGCGGTAGGAGCCGTCCGGGTAGACGGCGTGACACGGGAGTTCCGCCGTCATCGACACCCTCCATAGCAGGTGGGCGCCACGTTCGCGGGCCGCGCACCAGGAGCGGGCGCCAATCGTCTCGACGTCCGCCAGCACGAGATCACCGTCGCCGGCGTGGCCCAGGAATGGCAGCAAGGAAGGCGTACCACCACCAGCCGCTCCACCAATAACAGCGGCAATCGGCATCCTGCTCAGATGCTCGCCCAACACCGTCACCATGACGCGCGGCAGTTCGACACCAACGTCACGGCTCCCCACCGAACCAAGATGACGAAGGTTCTCCTCGGAATCCGGCACAGCGAATCCCGTCGAGTCCACCGCCAAGACGCGATAGCCGCGAAAGGCAGGCAGGATCGGGAGAGCCGCGCCGCGCGCTGCGAACAGTGCCCGCAACGGTTCCGGCCCCAGTCTGGCGCGGGCGCGGGAGAGCGCCGCAGCCGTCGGCACCGGGCAATCAGTGGGGCGTCCCAGCCCCCATATCAGCCCTTGAGACAGCAGCCGCGCGACGCGCTCGTACTTAAGCGACGGAAAAAGGCACAGCGCCAGGACAAAGTAGACCACCACCCGAGCGGGAAGCAGGCGCTTGCGCTGCTGGGTGCGCCCGGTCGCGGCGAGCACCAGATCAACGTGCCCGGCCGGAAACGCCCAGGTGATCAGGCCGATCGCGAGACGTTCGGCCATCTCGCCGCTACCGGACGGATCCTCCGACCCGCTGTCGTCCATGGCGGCCCCCTCCTTTGTTATGTATCTGCGCTATTCACTAAGTAAACAGCCTCTCCGATACCCCGGATATTCGGCGTAGCAGCGCTGTGAATGACCACTGTAGGCTCCGATCCGTGATCTCGGAAACCCCCGCCCTGGTGCGTCGTCTCGACGTCGACCTGGCCCGAAAGGCAAGCGCGCTGTAGTCGCCGCCGCGACCTCGTCAGCCTTCTGATTTCCCGTCACCGTCGCCGCCGATACCGCATTCGCGTCGCGATGCTTTTCCGTCGTTCATTCCCAGGAGCCCACTATGCGTCACGCCTTCGTGCTGCCTTTGCGCGAAAAGAATCGGAAACAATTCGGGACGAGCACGCTCGCGGTCCGCTCAGGACTGGCGCTGGTGCTCGCCCTGGGCGTCGCAGCCTGTTCCTCGAACAACTCCGGATCGGCGGCCGGATCCGCGACCGGCGCGGCGACGCCTCGTCCTGGCGGCACGCTGACGGTCGACATCGCGAGCAAGCCGCTGTGCCTCGACCCCCAGAACAACAACTCCAACGGCAACACCGCGATCAGCCGCCAGCTGGTGGACTCGCTGACCGATCAGGACCCGGCCACCGGCGAGCCTCGTCCCTGGCTCGCCACGTCCTTCCAGAGCGACGCCACGGCGACGTCCTTCACGTTCAAGCTCCGCGCCGGCGCCACCTTCAGCGACGGCGCCGCGGTGGACGCCGCCGCGGTCAAGGCCAACTTCGACACCATCGTGAAGCTCGGCGCCGTGGACGCGGTCGGCTCCAGCTACCTGACCGGGTACCAGGACACGAAGATCATCGACTCGCTCACCGCCACAGTGACGTTCACCCAACCGAACGCACAGTTCCTCCAGGCCACCTCCACCGCCGCGCTCGGCCTGCTGTCGCCCGCGTCCCTCGCAACATCGCCGCAGGACCGCTGCCAGGGCCGGGGACTCGCCGGATCAGGACCCTTCGTCCTCAAAGATGCCGGGCAGGGGCAGCAGATCAAGCTGACCGGCCGCCAGGGCTACTCCTGGGGCTCCTCGCTGTGGAAGCACCAGGGCGCCGCCTTCCTGAGCGAGATCGACTACAACGTCGTACCCGAGTCCGCCGTCCGGGCCGGCAGCCTGGCCTCGGGACAGGTGACCGGGGTGATAGGCGTCGACCCGCAGGACGAGCGGACGCTCGCGAACGCGGGAGCGGTCGAACTGACCCGCTCGGTGCCCGGCATCGTCTACAACCTGACCGCCAACACCACCCACCCGATCCTGGCCGACGACGTCGTCCGCAAGGCGATCACCAAGGGCATCGACCGCGCACAGATCGCCTCGACACTGCTGTCCCCGCACTACAAACCGGCCACCAGCATCCTGAGTTCCTCCACTCCCGACTACACCAACCTCTCCAGCGACCTCGCCTACGACCCGGCGGGCGCCGAGGCGCTGCTGGACGCCGACGGCTGGAAGCCCGGCGCCGACGGCGTCCGCGCCAAGGGCGGCACCCGCCTGACGGTCCAGCTCGTCTATCCCGGCGTCGACACCACGAGTCGCAATGTCCTGCAACTCGTCCAGCAGCAGCTGACCAAGGTCGGCATTGATGCCCAGCTCCAGGGTCTCGCGCTCAACCAGCTGGCCCCGGCCCAGAACGCCGGCCAGTACGACCTGCTCTGGTTCGGCCTCACCCGCGCGGACCCGGACATCTTGCGCACCGCGTTCGCGGTCTCGGCCAAGAACCGCGCCCGACTGCCCGCCGGCAACCCGTTGGAGACTGCTCTCGGCGACCAGGCCGCGACCTTGGACGCCGGGAAGCGCAAGGCACTGGCCGCCACGGCGCAGCAGTTGATCGTCCGTGACGCCTACGCGATCCCGGTCTACGAGCAGATCCAGTTCGACGCCTTCGCGCCGAGCGTGCACGGCGCCGCGCTGGACGCCTCCGCGCAGCCCGAGCTGTTCGACACCTGGCTGGCGCGCTGATCCCCGATGAGGACTGTCACAGGACGCTACCTTGCGGGCCGGGTACTGCACGCCGCCATAACCGTATGGGCCGCTTTCACGCTCTCCTTCACGATGCTCCACCTGCTTCCCGGCGACCCCGTCGTCATCATGCTCGGCGGGGCGGACGCGGCGGCCGACGCCACGCCCGCCCAGATCGCCGCGCTACGGTCCGAGTACGGCTTGGACAAACCGCTGGCCGCGCAATACCTGAGCCGGCTCGACGCCGCGGCACACGGAGACTTCGGGACCTCGCTCCAGACCGGGGACACGGTCGTCCACACGGTGACCGCCGCGATGCCCCAGACCCTCGCCTTGGCCGGCGCGGGGCTGGCGCTCGCCTGCGTCCTGGGGCTCGGCGTCGCAGTCGCGGCGGTGATGACGCGGTCCCGGTGGCTCGCCCGGATCCTCGGGGCCGTGCCGCCGGTCGGGGTCTGCCTGCCGCAGTTCGTCGTCGGCCTGGCACTGCTTCAGGTGGTGTCGTTCCAGTGGCACCTCCTGCCCGCCTTCGGCGCACCGCTCGGCGTCGGCCTGATCCTGCCCGCCGTGACGCTCGCGCTGCCCACAGCCTCGGTGCTCGCGCAGGTCTTCGCGCGCAGCCTCACGGAGACGCTGGACCAGCCCTACATCACGACGGCACGTGCCAAAGGCGCCGGGCGCGTCAGGATCCTGCTACGCCACGCGGCGCGCAACGCCGCCGTGCCGCTGCTGTCACTGGCCGGGCTCGTGGCGGGCAACCTGCTGGCCGGGTCGGTCGTCGTCGAGACGGTCTTCTCGCGCAACGGGTTCGGCCGGATCACCGCCGCGGCCGTCGAGGCGAAGGACATCCCGGTGGTTCAGGGTGCTGTCGTGCTCGGCGCGGTGGTGTTCTCGGTGGTCGGGCTTGTGGTGGATCTGCTCAACCCGTTGCTTGATCCGCGGTTCGCCAGGCGCGGCTCCGGCTTCGGTTCGAGTTCCGGCTCCGGTTCGAGTTCCGGCTCCGGCTCGAGTTCCAGCTCCGGCTCCGGCTCCGGCTCCGGCTCCGGAAGGAGCGGACGGCGATGGCTGGGAGCGCGCGCCGCATAACGGCCCCGGGCGCGGCCGTCGTCCAGGCCTTGCGGTCGCGCCCAGGGCTGGTGCTGCCGGTACTCACCTTGGCGACCGTCCTCGCATGGGCAGTGGCGCCGGACGCGTTCACGGCGCGGAACCCACTCACCGCCGCCCCCACCCGGGCCTTCACCCCGCCAAGCTCCGGTGCCTGGTTCGGCACCGACTATCTGGGCCGCGACATCTACTCGCGGGTCGTCCACGGCACGGCGCCGTCACTGCGCGCGCCGGTCATCGCGGTCGGGCTCGCACTGCTCTGCGGGACCGTCCTCGGCCTGGCGGCGGGCTGCCTCGGGGACCGGGTCGACGCCGTCCTCATGCGGTTGGTGGACGTCCTGCTCGCGATCCCGGGGATACTGGTCTCGCTCGCCGTCGTCACCGCGCTCGGGTTCGGGACCGCGCAGGTCGCCGTCGCCGTCGGTGTCGCGGGCATCGCCGGTTTCGCCCGCGTCACCCGGGCTCAGGTGCTCAAGGTCCGGCAGGAGCCGTACGTCGAGGCGGCGTTCGCCGCGGGTGTGCGGCGGCCTGTCGTGATCCTCACACATGTTCTGCCCAACGCGTACGGGCCGGTGCTGGCTTTGGCAGCCCTCGAACTCGGGACCGCGATCCTTTCGGTGTCGACGCTGAGCTTTCTCGGGCTGGGCGCGCAGCCGCCCGCCCCCGAGTGGGGCGCGATGGTCGCTGAGGGCCAGAACTATCTCGGCAGCCATTGGTGGCTCACGGCGCTGCCCGGACTGGCGCTCGCTGCCGTCACCCTCTCCGTCAACCGCCTGGCGAATGCCCTGCGGAGCCCTTCCCTTATGTGAGGAGTCAGCATGACGATCGATGTGCCGCAGAACCGGACGTTGGCTGTGGAGGCCCCGGCCAGGGAGGTCGAACAGCTGCGCGGTCGCATCACTGCCGACGGATCCAGCGGCTACCGGGCCGAGCCTGGGCGCTATCACGTGTATGTGGCGTGGGGATGCTCGTGGTCCAACCGGGCGGTGGTGGTGCGCGGGCTCAAGGGGCTGGAAGACGTCGTGTCAGTGTCCTACGTCGACGATTCGGCCGACGAGCGCGGCTGGACGTTCGGCGGCGTGTCCGGGCCGGACCCGGTCAACGGGTTCTCGCGGCTTCGTGACGCCTACGAGGCGACCGTCCCGGGCTGGCCGGGCCGTGCTTCGGTGCCGGCGCTGTGGGACCGCGTCACCGGGCGGCTGATCAGCAACGAGTCAGGAGCCATCAGTCTCGATCTGAGCACCCAGTTCGACACGTGGGCGAGCACGCCGGTGGACTTGTACCCGGAGCGGCTGCGGCCGGAGATGGACGCGCTCAACGCCAGCCTGCATGTGGACGTCAACGGAGCCGTGCACCACGCCGGGCATGCGGCAGACCCTGCCGAGCACGCGCGCGTCATCGATGTGCTGTTCGAACGGCTTGTGGAGCTGGAACACCGGCTGGAATCGGAGCGGTTTCTGTTCGGCGCCGACCTCGTCGAGCCCGACATCCGGCTGTGGCTCTCCCTCGTGCGGCTCGACATCGCGTATCCCAGGCTGCTGATCGAGTCCCTGCGTCGGCCGAGCGGCTTTCCGGCGCTATGGCGGTACGCGCGGGACCTCTACGCGTTGCCGGCCTTCCGGCAGGCGACCAATTTCGCCCAGATCCGGCAGAACTTCGCCGACAACTTCGAGCATCTGCATCCCGAGCGAGTCGTTCCTCCTCCGGCAAAGGCAGGCGGAGCCGCGGATTCGCATTGGGATGTCGATTAGGGCGCTACGGCAGAGAACCAGATGAGCTTGCCGAACCACTTCCTGTACCGTCTGCTCATTGATCACCCGGGAGGCTAGGAGCACTACGGAATGGCTGCTGAGGACGACCGTCGGGAGATCACGTTCGCTGCGGAGCTGCGGCGGCTTCGGCAGCGGGCTCAGCTGACGCTGGAAGCGTTGGCGGAGGCTTCGGGTGTCAGCGCTCGGACGATCGGTGGGCTGGAGCGGGGGCACAGCCTCGGGCCGCAGCGGCGGACCGTGATGGCGTTGGCCGATGGGTTGGGTCTGGGCGTCGCCGAGCGGGCCGGGCTGGAGCAGTTGGCGGAGGTCGGACGGCCGCGGCCGGTAACCGCGCCGGCGGGGTGGTGCGTGCCGCCGCGGCCGGTGCCGGATTTCACCGGGCGTGATGCGGAGCTCGATCGGATCGTGGCGTTGGCCGGCGGTTCCGGGCCTGCGGCGTCGGTGGTGGTGCTGTCCGGCCCCGGCGGCATCGGGAAGACGACGCTCGCGGTGCAGGCCGGGCGGCGGCTGGCGGAGGCCGCCGGGCTGGACTTGTTCTACATCGACCTGCGAGGGATGGACGCCGAGCCGCTGGACCTGGCCACGGCGTTGTTCCGGCTGCTGAAGGCGCTGGGCGTCGGGAACCGCGACCTGGCGGACGGTGTGGACGGCCGCTCGGGGCAGTTGCGGGCGTTGCTGGAACAGCAGCCTGCGATCGTCGTGCTGGACAACGCCCGGGACGAGGACCAGGTACGTCCGCTGTTGCCCGGTGTCGGAAGCGCTCCGGTGCTCGTCACCAGCCGGCGGCTGCTGACCGGGCTGGAGGGCGTCGCGCGGCTGCCGGTCCCGGTGCTGGCCGCCGACGCCGGAATCGCCTTGCTCAGTCACATTGTCGGCGACACCGGGGGCCCGCGCGGCGATGGCCTGGCCGACCTCGCCGGGCTGTGCGGCGGGTTGCCGCTGGCCCTGCGCATCATCGGCAACCGGCTGGCCACCCGCCCGAACTGGACCGCGCGCCAGCTCGCCGACCGGCTGGCCGACTCCGAGCGGCGCCTGGGGCAGATCAACGCCGGGGACCTCCAGATCACCGCCGCGTTCGCGATGTCCTACGACCAGCTGACGCCCGCCGCCCAGCGGCTGTGCCGCCGCATGGCGCTGGTCCCCGGCCCCGATTTCGAGGCCGGCCTGGCCTCAGTGCTCTGCGAAGCATCGGTCTTCGACACCGAGGACCTGCTGGAGGAGCTCTACGAGTTGGGCCTGCTGACCCAGAGCGGCGGCGGCCGCTACAGCTTCCACGACCTGATCCGCCTGTTCGCCGCCGACCGCCTGGCCGCCGAGGAGCCGCCCGAGGAGCAGGAGCGGCTGCTCAAGCTGATGGTCGACTGGCTGTTGACGGTGGCGGCCGCCGCCGGGCGCTGGTTCGAGCCCGCCCACGGCGCGGCCCCGGTCGGCTGGCAGGAGCCGGTGGACCTGTCGACGTCGGACGCCGCCTCGGCCTGGCTGCACACCGAGGCCGACAACTGGCTCGGCGCCTACCGCGTCGCCGTGGCCCGGGAATGGGACCGCGAGGTCGTGGCCACGGCCGACGCCTTCCACTGGTTCTCAGACCACTGGGACCATTGGGAGCACTGGCGGGAGGTGTTCGGCGGCGCGGTCGCGGCGGCCGTCCGGCTCGGCGACGTCGTCGCGCACGCGACCCAGCTGAACAACCTGGCGTGGGCCCACGGCGCCGGAGGCGAGCGCCTCAAAGCGGCGGACCTGGGCCTCAGCGCGGTCCGCATCGCCGAGCAGGCGGGCGACCTCGTCCAGCAGGGCTGGGGCTACCAGTACGCGGCGCACTCGCTGATACCCATCGACCCGGCCGAGTCGCTGCGCTACTCCGAGCAGGCGGACCGTTTGATGGAAGAGGCCGGAGACATCGAGGGCCGTCTGTCGGTCCTGGTGACCCAGTCCGCCGCCCTGCTGTTCCTGAACCGGCCGCAGGACGCCGCCGAAAAGGCCCGACAGACGCTGGAGATGGCCCGCGCCCCGCAAGAGGGCGAGGCCAAGCGGATGATCGCCGACATGGCGTCGTTGAGCGGCCACTGGACCCTGGCCCGCGTCCACGGAGGACTCGGCGACGACGCCGCCGCCGAGGACTCCTGCCGCACGACCGCCGCGTTGGCCGAGCGCCTCGGCCTGCCGCTGTATCAGGGCAAGGCCGAGGTCTCGCTGGCCCGGATCCTGCACCGGACCGGCCGGAACGCCGAGGCCGCGGCGGCACTGCGCGCGGCCCGGGCCAGGTTCGTGGAGCTGAAGGCCGCGGCCGACGTCGAAGAGGCCGATCAGCTGCTGGCACAGTGGGACGGCCCCAGCAGCTGATCCCGGTTCATCGGCAGGTGTCCCGGGCGGCCTGATCAATGAGGCCTGCGACGGTCTTGGGATGGCTGAGCATCGCGACGTGGGACGAGGTCGGCACTTCGACGATCCGTCGGGCGTTGGCGCGGCCGTACATCCAGCGCTCGCAGGCCGGCGGGATCGCCTTGTCCCGGCCTGCGACCAGCCCGTAGGTCGGGATCGTCTTCCAGGCCGCGGCGGTGGTGGGGAAGGTGAACGACGCGGCGTCGAACGGCCGCTGCGTGGCCTGCAAGACCTGGAACGCGGTCTTGGAGATGTCGGCGGCGAAGGCGGCCTGGCCGGCCTTGCTCAGGTACAGGTCGGTTCCGGTGGTGCCGTCAGCCTTCGTATACGGCACCGGAACGCTCACCGGGAGGACCTCGCTGCCGGGGAACTTGCTGATCAGGTCCCCCTGCGTTTCGCCGACGTCGGGCACGAACGCCGCGATGTAGACCAACGCTTTGACGTTCGCCTTGCCGGCGGCGGCGTTCGTGATGACCGTGCCGCCCATCGAGTGCGCGACCAGCACCACCGGTCCGCTGATGGAGTCCAGCAGACTGGCGATGTAGGGGGCGTCGGTCGGGATGCCGCGCAGGGGGTTCGACCCGCAGATCGTGGTGTAGCCCAGGCTCTGCAACTCCTGGATGCTGGCGTTCCAGCAGGAGGAATCGGCGTAGCCGCCGTGCACCAGCACGATCGTGGGCTTCGCCGCCCTGCTCCCCTCGTCCGCCCGGCCCGGGGCCGGCGCCGCGGCGGCGGTGCCCTCCACGCCGGCGATCAACGCCGCCGACCCGGCGACTGCCGCTCCGGCGGCCAGCAGCCGACGGCGCGAGACATCTGTGTTCATGGGGCTCCTCATATTTGGATTCGGGGTGGGCGGTCAGGCTTGGGCGGCCTGCTTGATGATTCCGGCGGTGGCGGCGACCTGGGACACGTAAACCGAGTGGCTGCCGGAGACCTCGACGACGGTGGCGCCGATCCGCTCGGCCATCGCGCGCTGAGCCGGCGGCGGGATCATGTGGTCGTCCTGGGCCACCAGGTACCACGACGGCTTGCTGCGCCACGCCGGGACGGACACCGCGCCGGCGAGCGCGTCCACGCCCCAAGGGACCTGGGAGTCGGCCATGAACGCGGCCTGCGTCAACGGCAGATCGCCGGCGAAGGACTCCGCGAACTTGTCCCGGTCCAGGAACAGGAACCCGGCGACCGGCGGCAGGATCGGCGGCACCGGGGCGCCCGGCGGCGGATCGGCGATCAAGGTGTTGACCGACTCGCCCTTGTCCGGGGCGAACGCGGCGATGTATACCAGGGCCGTGACCTTGTCGTGGGTGCCGGCCTCGCTGATCACCACGCCGCCGTAGGAGTGGCCGACGAGGGTCACCGGGCCCGACATCGCGTCGATCACCCGGTGCGTGACGACCACGTCGTCGTCGAGGGAGACCGTGGGGTGCTGCACGACGGCCACGTTGTAGCCGTCGGCCGTCAGGGCGTCGTAGACCCCCTGCCAGCCCGAGCCGTCCACGAAACCGCCGTGGACGAGTACGACGTTCCCGCGCTGCGCGCTGTCGTTCATCGAACCTCCAGATTCTCGCGGGCACTGCGATGTGCCCTTGCGAAGAACCGTAGGAAGATCGCCGACCGGGCCGCTCCCGTCATGTGACGTAGTTCGCCGGCCCGGGTCGGTCTACTTTTTCACTCCGTTTTTCCTGGAGACCGCCGGGCGTCGGGGGTTTCACTGGGGACGTGACGACGGAGGCCGATTCCAAGGACACCCTGCTGACGCACCGCCTGCGAGCGGTCTTCGCCTCCCGGATCACGGCCCTTCCGGCAGCCACCCGGTACCTGCTGCTGGTGGCGGCGCTGGACGGCAGCGACAATATTCGAACCCTGCGTCGCGCGGTGGCCGGACGGTGCAGCCTGAAGCATCTGGCCCCCGCCGAGCGGGCCCAGCTCGTCCGCGTGGATGAGCGGACCGGAACGCTGAGCTTCCGGCATTCGCTCATCCGCTCGGCTGTCGTGGAACTGTCGACCAGCGACCAGCGACGTGGCGTGCATCTGGCGTTGGCGCGAGCCTGGGGCGCCGTCCCGGAGCGGCGGGCCTGGCACCTGGCACAGGCCGCGATCGATCCGGATGAACAGGTCGCCGCCCTGCTCGAAGACAGTGCCGACGTCAGTGCCCGGCGCGGTGACGGCCCGAACGCGGTGGCCGCGCTGCTGCGAGCCGCCGATCTGAGTCCGTCAGGGGACGAACAAGCCCGGCGGCTGGCCAAGGCCGCCTACCTCGGCGCGAACCTCACCGGCGAGGTCCGCGACATACCTCGCTTGCTGCGGGACGCCCGGCAGGCCGCGCCCGACGCCGAGTCCTTACCCGCCGCGATGGCCACCGCGGTCTATCTGCTCGACAGCTACGGCGATATCGATGCCGCTCATCGCCTGATCTCCGGCACGATCGCGCTCCAGCCCGAGCCCTACGACCTGACCGATCCGTTGATGGCGGAAGCCTTGTCCACACTGCTGATCGTCTGCGTCCACGGCGGGAAGGCCGAACTGTGGAGCCAGTTCGACGATGTCGTCGCGAAGTGCAGGTCCGTCCCCGACACACTGCGGTTGCTGCGCGCGACGTTCGCCGATCCGGCGCGCGCC
Organism: Catenulispora yoronensis; assembly: GCF_039531695.1. Lineage (NCBI taxonomy): Bacteria > Bacillati > Actinomycetota > Actinomycetes > Catenulisporales > Catenulisporaceae > Catenulispora > Catenulispora yoronensis. The sequence goes on along the minus strand of NZ_BAAAQN010000016.1, from coordinate 25,266 downwards.
CGCGCGGCCGACTGGGATCGGCTCGACGCCGCCATCGCGGCCCTGCCGGGGGTCTCGGATCCGGTCCGGATCGTGCGGATCGCCACGGCCGGCGCCTATGCCGACCGTCTCGGCGCTATGGAAGAACCGTTGCTCCGCACCGCCCGCGGCGGATACACAGGAGCGAACAACTTCCCCGCCATCCAGGCCTCGTTCCTATGGGGCAGCCATGCGTTCCACACCGGCCAATGGAGGGAACTCCGCCAGGTCGTCGGCAACGGACTCGCGTTGTGCGACGAGCTGGACTATTCGCTGCGTTCCTGGACCGGGAGGTGGGTCCTGGCGTGTCTGTCAGCAGTCTGCGGCGACTTCACAGCCGCCACCGGATGCGCGGATGAGATGGACCAGTGGGCCGGACCGCACCGCGGCCACGCCGTCCGCTGCTACGCCGCTCATGCCAGGACCCTGATCGCCCTGTCCCGAGGCGATTTCGAGGAGGCCCATCGGTATGCGTGCGTCATCACGCCGACCGGGAGCTTCGCGCCCTTTGCCGGGCATGCTTTGTGGTCGGTGCTCGATCAGGTGGAAGCCGCGGTGCGGACCGGCCGGCGCGACAGTGCATTCGAGCACGTCCAGGCGGCGAGGCGGCTCGGTCTGGCTGATGTGTCACCTCGGCTGCGTATGGTCCTGCTCGCCTCGGCGGCTCTCGCGGCGGAGGACTATGACGAAGCGGTCAGAGGATTCAGCGAAGCCCTGTCCGTCGACGACGGTGAGCAGTGGCCGTTCGATCAGGCCCGCATCCGGCTGTACTACGGCGAGCGGCTGCGACGGAACCGGGCCGCCGCCCGGGCTCGGGAGCAGTTGGCTGCCGCCTCGGAGCTTTTCACCCGGTTGGGAGCCGCCCCGTGGGCTGCGCGCGCTGACAAGGAGCTTCGTGCCTGCGGCACCCTCATGCGCTCGACCGCCAGGGTCGACGGATCGATGTTGACGCCGCAACAACGGGAGATCGCGAGCCTCGCAGCCGCAGGACTGACCAATAAGCAGATCGGTGAGAGGCTGTTCCTGTCGCCTCGGACCGTGTCCACTCATCTGTATCAGGCCTTTCCGAAGCTCGGGGTCGCGTCTCGCGCGGCGCTGCGAGACGCGCTGGCTCGGCTGGAACGGACGTCGTCGCCTTGACCGACTGTTCAGTGTCCCTTTTCGCGAGTATCAGTGTTCGAGGATGAGTCGGGCAATGGCGAGGTCTTCCAAGCCCATGCCGATGGACCGGAAGAAGACGGGGCGGGTTCCGGAGGGCGGCGGGCAGGCGCCGGTGAGCAGTTCGGGCAGATCGCCGCGCAGCTGCTCGGCCGTCCAGTCGCCCCGCTCGGCGGCGATGACCATCTCGCCCGCGGAGCGCACGACGGTGGGCCGGTAGTCCCCGTAGACGTCGAGCGCGGGCAGTGCCGCCGGGTCGATCTCGTGGGCTCGCGCCACGTTGGTGCTGATCGAGGTGATCACGGTGCCGGGCGGCAGGCTCGCGGCGTCGATCAAGGCTTCGCCCGCGCTGGTGCACAGCAGCACGACGTCCGCGCCGGACACGGCCTGTGCGGCGCTCGCGGCGACCTTCACCCCCTCGGGGGCGTCGGCTTGCGTCAGGCTCCGCGAGAACATGCGCACGTCGGTGAATTCGCGCACTGCTCGGGCATAGCGCAGGTGGGCCCGGGCCTGGGCGCCTGATCCGATGATCGCGAGCGTCGCGGCGTCCGGGCGGGCGAGCAGATCGACGGCCAGCGCCGATGTGGCGGAGGTGCGCTCGACGGTGAGCCCGGCCGCGTCGACCAGCAGTTCGGGCCGGCCGGTGGCGGTGTCGAGGAGGATGGTCCACGCGGTGACCACCGCGGAGCCGTCGGTCTGGGGCAGGTACGGCGAGACCTTGACGCTGTATGTGGCGCCGAGCTGACCCTGATAGAGGATGACGTCTCCCCCGCCCGGGAGGAGGGTGACGGTCTGCGGCGGCTGAGCGGCGTTTCCGCGCCCCAGTTCGGTGAACGCGCTGCGCAGAGCGTCGAGAACGGCAATGGCGTCAAGGGCCGGGACCTGTTCGACCACGGATATACTGGTGCTCGTCATGTAAATTATAGTGCACATAGGGAGGGTGCTGATGTCAACGCCGTCGATACCGTCGATACCGTCGATACCGTCGACGCCGACCGGGAGCGAACCCGCGGAGGCTGCGGAGAGCCCGGAGGCCGCGGAGGACCCGGCAGGCACCCCGGCTGGACCGTTCATCGAGCGCCTGGGCCGCGAAGTGCGACGGCGCCGCAGGCTCGCCGGTCTGACCATGCAGGGTCTGGCGGACGCCGCAGGCCTGAGCCGGCGCGGGTTGAGCCAGATCGAGCAGGGCGACGGCAATCCGAGCCTGGTCACGGTGGACAAGATCGCCAGGGCGCTGGGGACCGACTTCGCCGGCCTCGTGACCCAGTGCGGACAGGATCCGCTGCACGTCTCCGAGCCGGTCGAGGTGTGGCGCGGCCCGCGCGACAGCCGTGCCGTGCTGCAAGTTCCCAGTGGCCGCGCGGGCGGGCCCGAGCTGTGGGAGTGGACGCTCGGGCCGGGCCAGCGCTACCAGGGCGAGCCGGATCCGGCGGGGTCGGAGGAGCTGATCCTGGTCTTGGACGGCTCGTTGAGCGTGGAGGTGGAGGGGCGCGCCACACGGCTCGAAGCCGGCGCGGCCGCACGCTTGCTGAGCGATCGCGAGTATGCGTTCGCGGCGGGTGATGCGGACGTTCCGACGCGGTTCATCCGCGTTGTGGATCTCCGGGAGCCGGCGTAGTCGTCGAGTTTTTGTGCATTCCAGTGCACATTTCATGGGCATCGGAGTGCACTTGGCGAGGTCGGTCAGGCCGGTGGCGGGCGGGGTAGCGGGCCAGGAGCCGGGCGGGTGGCTGGCGGGGTGCCAGGCCGCTGTCATTCCGGTGTCAGCGGTCCGGTCACGATGGCTTCCAACCGGATGCGGATAGCTGTCCGGGCGCGGTCGTAGGCGACCGGGTCGTCGTGCATGATCGAGGTCGCGTTGGCCGCGTCAAGGAACGCGTTGAGCTCGAACGCGAGCTGTCCGGCGTCGGTGTCCTCGGCCAGTTCGCCGAGCTGGCGCGCGTCCTCCACCGTCCGTTCGACGAACCGCTTCCAGTCCCGGCCGGCGGCGGCCAACGCATCGCGGACCGGTCCGACCTGCGCGTCGAACTCCGCACTCGCGGCGAAGAAGAAGCAGCCGCCGGGGAAGACCCGCTGGCGGGAGTAGTCGAGCCAGCTGTCGCAGAGCTGCCATACCCGGCGTAGGCCGGGAGGGACGGCCAAGGCGGGTTCGATCACGTGCCTGCGGTAGATGACCGCGGCCGCCTGCACCGCTGCCAGCTGGAGTTCCTCCTTGGAGCCGAAGCGGGTGAACACACCGCTCTTGCTGATCTCCAACTCCTTGGCGAGCCGGCCGATCGAGAGCCCCTCCAGGCCCTCCACCGAGGCGATGTCGACCGCTCGGCGCAGGATCCGGCGCCGGGTCTCGTCGCCCCGGGCCACGCGTCCGTCGGTGCGCCCCTCGGTTCGTGCGTCGATCTCCGTCTCCTCGCCCGTCAACACCGTGAACGATCGGTCTGCCCAACGTCCCGGCAGCCTTGCGTACCGGCCAGCGTACATGCAAAAGTATATGCACGATCGTTCGTACATAAATATTGAGGGGGACTCGATGGAGCTGCGCGAGCTGGACCTGAGAGACCTGGACCGCCGGGCTCTGGCGGCGACCGGCGAGATCGTCGGGAAGGTCGGCGCCCACCAGCTGGGCCTGCCGACGCCGTGTACCGAGTGGACGCTGGGTGAGCTGCTGCGCCACCTGGTCAGCGAGAACCAGGGTTTCGCCGTCAACGCGCGCGGCGTCCCCGACAGGTCGGTCTGGGACGGCGGCCGGCTCGGCGAGGACCCCCACGCCGCCTACCTGGAGTCCGCCGAGCTGGTCACGGCGGCGTTCGCGGACGACGACGTGTTCGGCCGCGACGTCGAGGTACGGGAGTTCGGCGTCTTCAGCGCCGAGATCGCCCTGAGCCTGCACTTCGTCGACTTCCTGGTGCACGGCTGGGACGTGGCGAAGGCGATCGGCGCCCCGATCGAGTTCGAGGAGGAACTGGCCGTCACGGCGCTGGCGATCGCCCACCGCTGGCCCGACGACCGCCCGAACGCCGCGTTCGACATCGAGGTCGAAGTCACTGCGGCCGCCTCCCCCACCCAGCAGCTGGTCGCCTTCCTCGGCCGACCGCCGTCCTGGCCCACGGTCTGAAGCTTGAACATCGCCGTCTCCATGACCGGTTCGACTCTGAACCTCATCTCGCGCATCGCTCCTCCCCTTGCCGGGAGACTGGCGTTCGCCTTGTTCTGCCACCCCATTCGGCGTGGCCGAGTGCGCGCCGCAGAGCGCGGCGTCCACACGCAGGCCGCGGTCGGGACCATGCAGGTCTGCGGCAAAGACGTGGTCACCTACCGATGGGGCGACGGCGCCGATCCTGTACTGCTGGTCCACGGTTGGCAGTCACGCGGCTCCCGCTACGCAGAACTCGTGCCGCGACTACAAGCGCTGGGCTACACACCGATCACCTTCGACGCTCCGGGCCACGGCGCCTCGCGCGGGACAAGCACCACGATCCTCGAATACCGGGAGATCATCCGCCAACTCCAGGACCAGTACGGCGTGTTCCGAGCCATCATCGCCAACTCCTTCGGAGTGACCTGCGCCTTCTACGCCCTGAACACGGGCACCGAGGCGGAGAAGCTGGTGGCGGTCAGCGGCGTCTGCGACTTCGGCTACCTGCCGGACAAGTTCTCCGAGGAACTCGGACTACGCACCCAGACCCGACACGACCTGCGCCGCCGCATCGAGCAAGAGCTGTTCCCCGGTCAAACGGGGGTCTGGGACCAGTTCTCCGCCAACCACACCCCCACAACCATCAGCATCCCGATCCTGGTGATCCACGACGAGGACGACGAGATGGTCGAGCTGGAGCAGGCGCACCGGATCGTGAACGCCCACGCGCCCAGGGCACGGCTGGTGGTGACCAGCCGGCTCGGCCATCGCGGAATCCTGGCAAGGCCGCAGGTCGTCGGGAGCGCATTGGATTTCATCGCTGAACATGCGGAGGTCGGGCCGGTCCAGGTACTGGGCTGAACTGGGCTGAACTGAACTGAGAGGAATTCTCATGGTGAATAGCACTTGATAGGCCTTGCCGAAGGACTCGGCGACGGCGGTGAGTCCGAGGCGGGTTCTCAGCACACCAGGCCGGGAACGGATGCCATCCGTTCCCGGCCTCTGGTTTGCAGCAGTCGGCGAGTAGCTCTGCGTACGTAGCGGTGCCAGGTCAGCTGTTGTCCTCAGCGGCCTGCTCGATCAGCTTCGCGACCGCGTCCGGGTGGCTGATCATGACCACGTGGGAGGCGCCGGGGACTTCGACGATCTTCTTGGCGTTCGCGCGGTGGTATTCCCAGCGTTCGAGGGCTGGGGGGATGGCGTTGTCCTTGCCGGCCACCACGCCGTAGACCGGGAGGGTGTGCCAGGCCGCGGAGGTGGTGGGGTCGGTGAAGGAGGTGGCGGCGAAGGGGCGTTGTTCGGCGGCGATCAGGGCTTGGTCTTGCTTGGGCAGGTCGCCGGCGAAGGCTTCTGCCACCTTGGCGGGTTGCAGGTACAGGTCGGTGCCGGTGGTGCCGTCGGGGTTGGTGAAGGGGACCGGGTTCAGGTCGGCGCCGATCAGGCTGCCGGGGAACTTGGTGATCAGGGTGCCGAGTTGTTCGCCGGTGTCGGGGACGAAGGCGGCCACGTAGACCAGGGCTTTGACGTTGGGGTTGTCCTGGACGGCGTTGGTGATGACCGCGCCGCCGTAGGAGTGGCCGACGAGGATGATCGGGCCCTTGATCGAGGTCAGGACGCTGTGGATGTAGGTGGAGTCGGTCGGTATGCCGCGCAGTGGGTTGGCCGGTGCGATGACCGGGTAGCCCTGCTTTTCGAGCAGCTTGATCACGCCGTTCCAGTTGGAGGCGTCGGCGAACCCGCCGTGGATCAGGACCACGGTGGGCTTGGGCCCGTGGTGGTTGGCCGCGGCGGCGGTGATCTGGGCGGCGGTGATCCGGGCAGTGGTAGCGGTCGGTGTTGTGGACGCTGCGGCTGAGGGGGCGAAGGTGGCGAAGGCGGCCAGGCCGAGGGCGGCTGCGGCGGCGGTCGAGGCGGCGGCGTAGGTCCGGCGCTTGGTGGGGGTGCTCATGGTGGCGCTCCTTGGGGAAGTCGGAATTCGGCGGCGGGTCGGGTCAGCGGCGGGTCGGGTCGGGTCAGCGGCGGGTCGGGTCGAGTCAGTGGCGGGTCGAGTCAGCCCCGGGCCGCCTGCTTGATGAGGTCGGCCGTGGCGGCGGGCTGGGAGACGTAGACGGAGTGGCTGGCGCCGGGGGCCTCGACGGTGGTCGCGCCGATGCGCTCGGCCATGGCGCGCTGGGCCGGCGGCGGGATCATCCGGTCGTCGGCGGCGACCAGGTACCAGGCGGGCTTGCCGCGCCAAGCGGGCTCGGTCACGGCGCCGTTCAGCGCCTCCAGGCCCCAGGGCACCTGGGAGTCGGCCATGAAGCGGGCCTGGGCCGGGGGCAGGTCGGCGGCGAAGGAGTCGGCGAACTGGGCGGGGTCCAGGGTCAGGAAGCCGTCGACCGGGGGCAGGATCGGCGGGACCGGGGCACCCGGGGCCGGGTTCGCGATCAGGGTGGCCACCGACTCGTCCTTGTCCGGGGCGAAGGCGGCGATGTAGGCCAGCGCGGCGACCTTCTCGTGGGTGCCGGCCTCGGTGATCACCGCGCCGCCGTAGGAGTGGCCGACCAGGACCACCGGGCCGGGCATGGCCTCGATCGCCTGGAGGGTGGCGGCCACGTCGCCGGCCAGGGAGAAGGTCGGGTTCTGCACGACGGCGACGGTGAAGCCGTCGGCGGTCAGCGCGTCGTACACGCCCTGCCAGCCCGAGCCGTCCACGAAGCCGCCGTGGACCAGGACCACGTTCGAGAGCTGCGGGTTGGTGTTGGTGTCGGCGCTGGCGTTGGCGTTGGCGTTGGTGTCGGCGTTGGTGTTCATGACTTCCTCCGGTCGGCGATCAACAGGATCAGACTGTTCGGTCTGACGGATCAGACTGTTCCGTCTGATCTGGGGCAGACGTTAGACCTGCGCCGACGAGGGACGCAAGAGGCTCATGAGTGTGACGTGGGTCACATTGACCGGCAAAATCAGACCGCATAGTCTGACAGATCAGAACGTCTAGTCTGGTCGTGGAGCGCCGCGATCCGGGAGGAACCATGCCCACATCCGATCCGGCCACCTGGCAGCCGGCCGCCCCCGTCGCTACCGCGCCCGCCAAGCCCGAGCAGATCCGCCGCGCGGCCTTGAAGGTCTTCCTCGACCAGGGCTACGCCAACGCCAGCATCGACATGATCCTGACCGAGGCGGACGTCTCCCGCCAGACGCTCTACCGCTACTTCAAGGGCAAGGAGCCCCTGTTCCTGGCCGTGGTCGCGGACATCCTGCAGAACGTCCTGTCCGCCATAGCGGACGCGATCCGCGACGCCGACCTGGACCACAGCGACGACCTGGAGGCCGACCTGGCCGACGTGGGCCGGGCCTGGCTGCGCATCATGCTCCAGCCCGACGTCCTGGCCCTGCGCCGGCTGGTCATCGGCGAGGCCGCCCGGCTCCCCCACCTGGCCGCCGCCTGGGACGACCACGGTCCGGGCCAGGTCCGCAAGATCCTGGAGCCCCGCTTCCGCACCCTGGCCGAACGCGGCCTGATGACCCTGGACCCCGACCCCCAGCTCACCGTCGCCTTCTACGCCCGCACCATGATCATCCCGGTCGAGATCGCGATGATGAACACCGATTTCGCCCCCGCCCAGGACGTCATCGACACCTACGTCCGGGGCGGCGTGAAGATGTTCCTCGCCCGGTACGGCGTCGCCGGAGGATGACCGTACTCTGACATAGTGACTCCGCAGCTGCTTGCCGGACGCTATCGGCTGGTGCACGTTCTGGGGCGCGGCGGGATGGGTGCGGTATGGCAGGCCCATGACATCCTTCTTGAGCGCGAGGTCGCCATCAAGGAGATCCACGGTCTCCCGGTCGGTGATGACGAAACCGTCCAGGTCGCGGTGCGCAGGGCGCTGCGCGAGGCTCAGGCGACGGCCCGTCTCAAGCATCCGGGGATCGTCCTGGTCCATGACGTCGTCGTCGAGGACGAGCGACCGTGGATCGTCATGGAGCTGGTCCACGGCCCGTCGCTGGCTCAGGTGGTCGAGAGGGATGGCGCGCTGTCCGTGCAGCGGGCGGCGGCGATCGGGATCCAAGTGCTGGAGGCGCTGGACGCCGCGCACCGGCTGGGAATCCGGCATCGGGACGTCAAGCCGGGCAACATCCTGCTCGACGGCGAGCGCGCGGTGCTGACGGACTTCGGCATCGCGACGTTCGACGGGGCCACCGGTCTCACGGCCACTGGTCAGGTGATCGGGTCGCCCGAGTATCTCGCGCCGGAGCGCATCACCGGAGGTGATGTCGGGGCCGCCGCCGACTTGTGGGCCGTAGGCGTCACGCTGTGTGTGATGGTCACCGGCGACACGCCTTTCCGGCGGTCCGACGCGCAAGCCACCATCGCGGCCGTTCTGGCCGGTCTGTCGAAGCCTCCGACCGGGGTGGGCCCGCTGTGGCCGGCTATCAAAGGGCTGTTGGAGAGCGATCCCCGCGAAAGGCTGACTGCGGCCCAGGCAGTGCGTCTGCTCAGCGCGGTGGTGTCGGTGGTGTCGGGTCCGGGGCTCGGCTCACCGGTCAGAAAAGCCCGCAGCAGCAAGACCGCCTGGCTTTCGGCGATTCCCATCCTGGCGATCCTGATCCTGGCAGGAGCCCTCGCTTGGTCGGGCCCGAACGGTTCCGCAGACACCTCGCACCGGAATACCCGCGCCAAGGAGCAGGCAACCACTCCGCTGGCTTCTCACACTCCGCCGCCCTCCCACACTCCGACCCCCACTCCCACCACTCCCCCGAGCAGCAGCCGCAGCCTTCCCCCCTCGCCGACTCCGCCTGCCGGATCCAAATTCATCAACATCGGTAACGGCTTCGGCATCGCGGTGCCCCAGGACTGGGGGGCCACGATCAACGACGGCTCAGCCACAGACAACTACCCGCCAGACATCCATGTGGAGATCCAAGGCAGTCCCGTCACCCGCGCCCGCCCGCCGGACTCGGCGCTGAGCGACCTGACGCTGACCGAGATGGACACCCGCGGGAACGAGAGCCAATACCGGCTCCTCTCCTTGACCTCGGTCACGCCCCAGCCACCGTCCTCCAGCGAGGCCCAGTGGGACTACACAACGACTCCCGGCTGGTGGACCACCACCCCGACGTACATGCGGTACCGGGTCTACGAGCTCGTCCTACCCGACCATGGCATCTTCGTCATCACCGCCAGCGTCTCAGCTCGTAGCGAAGCAGACCGGGCACGGGTGTGGGCCGATCTGCAACCGACACTCGCGACCGCGCTGAGCAGCTTCCAGCCAGCCTTCTGATCATCAGCACCCTCCCACTCCCGCTCCACTCGCACTCAATCGAGCACCTGGAAACTGTCCAACATCGTGGTCAGAGTCGGCTGGGCGGCAGACCAAGCGCTGCTTGTATCCGAGGCTGTCCCGGCGTTCACCCAGGCGGTCAGGTAGTAGGCCTCGTTGTCGGGACCGATGTAGGCGCGCATCAAGATGTGGCTGTAGACCAGGCCCGGGTGGCCGGGCGCTGTGGTGTACTCCCATCGCGCCGCGCTGTGCGCCCAGGGCGGCGCGGTCAACGCGCTCAGCGCCACGCGCTGGTACTGGCCGTTGGGAAAGAGCGAGGATGTCGAAGCCTCGCGACCTGTGAGGTCGTCCAGAATCGAGCTCTGCGAAGACAGCTGGCGGTGGCTGACCTCCACCGAGATCAAGGGACCGGGCTTGTCGCCGGTGCGATTGGCCCAGCTGGTGGAGCTGCCCACCCATGACTTCGGAATGTAGAGGAAGAAGCCTTCGCGGGCGTTGTCCATCGGCGTGAATCCCGGTGGGGCGGGACGTGGTGAGAACGGCACAGGAGTGATGGTGGAAGCCGTGGGAGTGTTGGGAGCGGTAGGAGTGGGAGCGACGGTCGCGCCTGCCGGCGTCACCGACACGCTAATCGGTGACGTTGGTGCGAGCGACCGCGACGGCTGTGGTGAAAAGAAGCTTTCCGCTCGCGGCGGTGCTGCGGCGCCCCGGTCGAATCGCCACGCTGTTGCGCCGGCGGCCAGCAACGCAGCGAACAGCACGGGTACCAGCCACTTCCGTGGTCTCGGTGGCACCGTGGGAGCGACCACGGGAGCGGGGTTGGGCTCCGTCTGCGTGCTTGATGCCGACTCCACGGCAGCCAACAGCGCTGCTGCCTGCTCGGCGCCGATCCGCTGATCCGGGTCTTTACACAGCAGCCCACTGATAACCGTCGTCAGATGCCCGGCCGTCGGCAACGGATCGGGATCGATGCCGAGCACCGCCGCGATGGTGGCCTGAACGCTGTCCCGCTGAAACGGCGAGCGTCCGGTGACCATCGCATACAGGGTGACGCCGAGCGACCACAGGTCGCCTGGCGGACCCGCGTCGCGGCCGAGAATCCGCTCCGGAGCCATGTATTGCGGCGAGCCGACCAGCATCCCGCTACTGGTCAGAGCGGCAGCCCCGCCTATCGCCGCGATGCCGAAGTCGGTGAGGACCGCGCGCTCGCCGTCCAGAAGAATGTTGGCCGGCTTCACATCCCGGTGCACGATCCCGTGCCGATGCGCCGTCTCCAGCGCACCGAGCACCTGAAGGCCGATCGCGGCCGTCCGGGGAGCGGCGAGCGGCCCCTCCTGCTTCAGCACGTCCGACAACGACCGGCCGTTGATCAGCTCCATGACGATCCACGGCCGACCGTCATGCGTGACGACATCGTGCACTGTCACGATTCCCGGATGCTTGAGCCGAGCAGCCGCTTGGGCCTCACGCACCGCGCGCCGCACGACCTGGTCCGCCGCCTCGTCGCCGTCGATCGCGGGCAGAAGCGCCAGCTCCTTGACGGCGATCTCGCGGCCAAGAAGCTCGTCGCGGGCCAGCCACACGACGCCCATGCCGCCGCGACCCAGCGCACGTATCAGCTGGTACCGTCCCGCAATCATCCGCTCTGCATCCGCTGTGAGTCCTGCTCGGGCGAAGCCTCACTACAGCGTGGCGGTGTCAGCGGTGTCGCGTCCATGCCACACCGGTGCGGCATGGACTGTCGGGCTCACTTTTCCGCGCGCATTCCCTCCACGAGGATTGCGGCGATCTGGGCGCCGATCGCCTCCGGATCGGGCCGCGACGCGCCGTTGTCAGCGGCGGGGCCGTCCGCCCGGGCCAGTCGGAGGCCGGCCGTCAACGCCCCGAACAGCGCGTGCCGCAGCACTTCGGAGGTCACGTCGGCGCGCAGTTCGCCGGCGGCTTGGCCGCGCACGATGAGGCTGTCGACGCGTTCGACGACGGCGGCGGTGTCGTGGGCGTGCGTCCCGCCGGCGAGCACGATCGGATAGTCGGCGCCGATGCGGGCCAGGGCCCGGATCAGCCGGGTCAGGGTCGCCGCGGAGTCCTCGTCCTGGTCCTGGGCGGCGTCGAGCGCGGCGGCGAACTCCTCGATCGCCTCCCGGCCGATCGCCTCGATCAGCACTTCCCGGGTGGGGTAGCGGCGGTACACGGTGGGCCGGGCCACCTCGGCCTCGTCGGCGATGCGCTGCATGCTCGCCGCCGGGTCGTCGGCCAGGACGCGGGCCGCGGCCAGCAGGATGCGCCGCTGGTTGCGCCGGGCGTCGGACCGGAGGTCGGGGGTCTGCGGATCGGGGGCGGCCGCGGAGCCGGTGGCGTTCAATTGATACAGTCCAGTCTCACTTGATACAATGATGTCTCAGTTAAGGGCGCGCCGTTCTGCTTCGCAACCCTGAAGGAACACCCATGTCCTCACTCACCATCGACCGATCCGATCTCACCGCGAAGGAAGTCACCGACATCCTGCGCGCCCGCCTGGGCGCCGGGTACAACGTACTCCCCGGCCTGCGCACCAGCCGCAAGCCGCTGGCCCGGCCGAAGCCGACGACGCCCGACACCGTGCTGGTCGGCCGCGGCTCCAACCGCCTGTTCTGCGCGCACGTCACGCTCACTCGGCGGGCCGGGCAGACCGAGGTCGAGATCGTCCCCGGCGGCCTCGGCTGGGAGACGGCGGTCAACAGCGTCAGGCTCGGCCGGCGGATCCGTCGCGTGCTGGCCGAGCTGCCGCCAGCGCCCGGGCGCTGAGGCCCGAGGCGCTGATGCGCTGAGACGTACATACGCACAGACCAACAGCCCGCATTTCCCGATAGTCCGCCAGGGTGGGCCGGTGGCGCACGGCCGTTGCCTTCACGCGATCCGCGTGAAGGCAACGGCTGGCTGGAGCCGGGCCGCTCGCCACGCGGCGACGGCACCGCCCAGCACTCCCCCGAGCACCGCGAGCAGCGCTGCTCCGGCAATGAGCGCGGCGTCCGCATGCGGTGCGAGATGGACGGCGACAGTAGAGCTCTGAATGCTCTGCGGATCCTGCGGCACCGTCGCCGACAACGTCGGGGCCAGGGCGCCGACGAGGGCGATTCCGGCCAAGCCGGCGATCGCTCCCGCTATCGCTCCGAGCACCCCGATGGCCGCCGACTCGCCGATGACCTGCCCGGCGATCCGGCCGGCGGGCCAGCCGAGCGCCTTGAGCGTCCCGAGTTCCCGGAGCCGCGCGGCCACCCCGCCGACGATGAATAGGCCTGCCACCACGCTCGCCATCGTCAGCGCCGCGGCCGCGACCCAGGTGCCGAGCTCGCCGATCAGGTCGGCCGCTTGGCGCAGGGAGCCGGTGACGGCGTTCGCCTCCGCGTCGGCGCCGGTGACGGTCGCGGTGGGCAGCAGGTGGACGATGGCGCGCTGGACGTCCGCGACGTGCGAAGCGCTGTCCGCCGCGGCGTAGACGACGTTCACCCGGTCGGCGAACGGCCGGCCGTCGGGCGCCCGGGCCAGCGTTTGGGCGGCGGCCAGCGGCAGGTAGACGTCGGCCGATCCGATCTCCTGCGACCGCTTCACGATGCCCACCACCTCGAACGGAGCACCCGCGACGGTGACCGTGGATCCGACCGACAGGTGCTGCGCGGTGGCGTAGCCGCCGTCGAGGACGGCGACCTTCCGCGTCGTGTCGGCGGCGGCGAGCATCCGTCCGGCGACGACGTCGGCCGCCGCGAGCGGTCCGGGCGCGACCTGCGCCGGGTCCACGCCGTCCACCCTGGTGCGGGAGAACAGCGCGCCGGACTGCGTGAGCTCGGCCAGTTGCAGACCGCCGCTGGCAGCGGCGACGTGTGGCAGCGCAGAGATCGTCGCCGCTTGCGAGGGCGGCAAAGGCTCCAAAGTGCCCGTCAGCGCGTGGGAGGAGTCCTGGAGCGCGCCGACGGAACGCATCGGCTGATCGACGGTCAGCTGGGTGCCGACGCCGTAAAGCGACCGGAGCACCGAACTCTGCGCGCGGTCGGCTCCGGCGGACACGGCCGAGACGACCATGACGAGCCCGACGCCGAGCCCGAGACCGGCCGCGCTCAGCAGTGTCCTGCGAGCCCGTCTCAGCAGCTCACTGCACAGATAGCGGAGCCCGAACGGCCACCTCGGGCCGGACCTGCGATGGCCGGCCATCAGTTTCCTTCGGAGCCGACGACGACGGCGAGGCGCCCGGCGTCCATCACGGCGACCCGGCGCGCGCGCTCGGACACGTCGGCGTCGTGCGTCACCACCACGAGCGTCAGATCGCGCTCCCGCCACAGCGTCTCCAACAGCGCCAGGATCTCGTCTCGGGTCGCCGTGTCGAGGTTGCCGGTGGGCTCGTCGGCGAGCAGCACCCTGGGCTGCTTGACCAGCGCCCGCGCGATGCCGACCCGCTGCTGCTGCCCGCCGGAGAGCTCGGAGGGCAGGTGACGGGCCCGGTCGGCGAGGCCGACGTCCGCCAGGGCGGCGGCGGCCCGGGTTTGTCGCTCGGCCCCGGGCAGCCGCAGCGGAACCAGGGCGGCTTCGACGTTCTCCAGGGCCGACAACGTGGGGATCAGGTTGAAGGTCTGGAACACGAAACCGATCGCCTCGCCCCGGACCCGGGTCAGCTCCGCCTCGCGCAGACCGGCGAGGTCGCGGCCGTCGAACTCGACCGCGCCGCGATCGGGGCGGTGCATGGCGCCGAGCAGCTGGAGCAGGGTGCTCTTGCCGCTGCCGGTGCGTCCTTTGATCGCCAGCCAGTCGCCGTCGGCGATCACCAGGTCGACGCCGTCGACGGCGGTCACGGTGCCTTCACGTCCGCGGTGGTAGGTCTTGGTCACGCTGCTGAGGGTGTACATGGATTCTCCTGCCAGGTGTCTCAGGGTTTTTGTCAGGTCTGATGAGTTCTGGCCTAGCCGACGTCGGACATCGCCGCGGCCGGTGGCAGCCGCGACGCGCGCCAGCTGCCGACCAGGCCCGCGACCAGGCCCCCGGCCAGCGCCGTCGCCACTGCCACCAGGAGCAGCGAGGCCGAGACCGGGGCGGCCATCCGCACGGCCAGGTCGTGGAGCGAGCCCGGGGCGTCGGTGACGTGCATGCCGGTGGCGTTGATGCCGACGTTCTTCGGCGCCACGTTCCCCGGACTGTTCGCGACGGTGGCCGTCAGCTTCGGCGCGATCGCCGACAGCACCGCGGCGCCCCCGAGTCCGATTGCCACGCCGAACACGGCGCCGACGGCACCGGTGACCAGGGCTTCGGCCGTGATCTGCCCGACCACGAGACGTCGCGGCCAGCCGAGCGCCCGCAGCGTGCCGAGCTCCCGGCGCCGGCTGCTCACCGCGGCCAGCGTCAGCAGACTGGCCAGGACGAAGGCGGCGGTCAGCACACCCGCCGAGAGCCACCGGCCGAGCTGGTTGATGAGCCGCGACACGTCCTTCAGCGACCCGCTCACCTGGTCGGCCAGGCTGGAGGCGCTGCTGACGGTCGCCGCCGGGAGGAGGCGGGCCAGGCCGGAGCGCACGCCGGCGACGTCGGAGGCGCCGGCGGCCCGGACGTAGATGTCGGTGACCATGTCAGGGCTCGTCATCCCGGTGTAAGGGCTCGTGGACGAGGCTTTCGCGAGGGCTTGCGCGCGGGCCAGCGGGATCGAGACGTCGGCGCTGCCGGCGGGCTGGGCGGCCAGGCCGATGATCGTGAACCGGTGCAGCTCGACGGTGACGGACCCGCCGACGGCCAGGCTGTGCGCGGCGGCGTAGGCGGAGTCGACGACGGCCACATCGGCGCCGCGGTCCGCGTCGGTGAAACCGCGTCCGGCGACGAGCTTGGCGGAAGCGAACGGACCAAGGCTGGGATGGGCCACGTCGACGCCGCTGACCAGGAGCGTGGTCGGGAAGGCACTGGCCGGGGGCGTGCCGTCCGGGGCGATCTGGGACAGGGCCGGGACGATGAACGAGGTGTCCGACAGCGTGAGTCCGCCGGCCACTTCGGCCACGCCGTGCAGCCGGCCGGCCTGCGCGGCCGCGGCGGACGGCAGCCAGCTCAAGCCCGGGGCCGGAGTCAGCTGGTCGACGGGCTGCGGGTCCTTGCCCGGGGAGTAGCCGATCCCCTTGCCCGAGGATCCGGACGCGTTCAGGTCCTTCGGGTCGGGCGCGCCGGCGCTCGGCGAGGCCTTGGTGACCGAGATGTCGGTGCCGACGCCGTAGAGGGAGTGGAGCACGGCGCGCTCGGCGTCGCCGAGGCCGTTGGCGGCCGCCATGACCGTCACGACCAGGCCGATGCCGACGCCGAGGCCCGCGCCGGAGAGCAGGGTCTGGCGCCAGCGGCGGCGGACCTCGCGGAGCGGGTGGATGGCGCGGAGGGGGCGGGTGGGGCGGTCCGGGCGGAGGCCGAGGCCGTGATCGGGCCGGGTGGCGCGGTCTTCACGGTCGCCACGCGCGGCACGGTCAGTACGGTCGGTACGAGTCCGGCTCATGACTGGGCCCCCACCGGTCCGCTCGACAGCCACGCCGCCGGCGCCAACGTCCGGCACGGGCCGTTGAGGGCGGCCAGGAACTGCGGCGACGCGGGGTCGACCCCGCTGCCCGGCGCGAGCCAGTCCGCTTTGGCAGCCTCCGGATCGGGGAACGCCGGCACGCCGTTCGCGCGCATGCAGCGGGCGAAGTCGGCGGTGAAGGAGACGGTGGTGCCGCGCTGCGCGGTGCCGGTCACATCGGCGTCCGGGTGGATGGCCACCGGACCGCTGCTCGTATTCATCGGGTTCATCGGGATTGTCGGGTCGGCCGGATTCATCGCGTTCGCCGTTGCCGAGGCGGTCGGCGATCCGAGCACCGACCCGGAGGTGACCATCCTCGGCCGGGCACTGCTGCACGCGGCCACTCCGGCCAGCACGACCGCCGTCCCAGCAAGCGCGAACGCCATCACAGTCAGCGCGCGGGGCCGTGCGGTGCGCCTCCGCGGTCCCGCTGCTCTCATTTCACTGTCCATGCCGTCACTTCTACGGAGCACCCGATTGCGGCGGCGCAACGCAGTTGCATTTCTGCAACAGGTGGCGGTGGCATCCTGGAGCCATGCGGGTGCTGCTGGTCGAGGACCACGCCAAGCTGGCGCTGACCCTGGCCGCGGGGCTGCGCCGGGCCGGGATGGCGGTCGACGTCGTCTTCGACGGCGACGACGCCCTCGAACGCGTCGCCGAGACCGCCTACGAGGTCGTGGTCCTGGACCGCGACCTGCCCGGCACCCACGGCGACGACGTCTGCCGCCGGATCGCGGCCGGCGGCGCCGGGAGCAGGGTCCTGATGCTCACGGCGGCCGGCGCGGTCGGCGACCGGATCGAGGGCCTGGCCATCGGCGCGGACGACTACCTGCCCAAGCCCTGCGACTTCTCCGAACTGGTCGCCCGCATCCGCGCGCTGGGCCGACGCCCGGGGGTCGGACTGCCCGCGGTGCTCTCCCACGCGGACCTGACGCTGGATCCGTCACGGCGGGTCGCCACCCGCGACGGCCGTCAGCTGACCCTCAACCCCAAGGAGTTCGCGGTGTTGGAGACCCTCCTCGCCGCGAGAGGTGCCGTGGTGTCGGCCGAGGAACTGCTGGAGCGGGTCTGGGACGAGATGGCGAACCCCTTCAGCCAGGCGGTCCGCACCACGATGAGCCGCCTGCGGGCCAAACTGGGCGATCCGCCGCTCATCGCCACCGTGGCCAAAGCCGGCTACCGCATCGGCGGGGACTGACCATGGCCTCCCCGCCCAGACGAGCCGACATGGTCTCCTCGGTCTTCTTTCTCCCGAGGCCGACAGTGCGGCTGCGCCTCACGCTGCTGTACGGACTGTGCTTCGTGGCCTCCGGCACGGCGCTGCTCGGGATCACCTACGCGCTCGTCAACACCCGGCTGTCCCGCCTCCAGGTGTCGACCGGGTCCAGCCCGGACAGCGCGAGCACCGAACACGCGCACGCCACCACGTCCGCCGCGGACAGCCTGCACGCCCAACGGACCGCCGACCTGCACCAGCTCGTCGTCCAGTCCGGTATCGCCCTCGCGATCATGGCGGTCGTGTCGGTCGGGCTGGGCTGGCTCCTGGCCGGCCGCACCCTGCGCCCGCTCCGCGAAATCACCAGCGCCACGCGCACCATCTCCGAACACAACCTCCACGACCGGCTCGCCCACACCGGGCCCGACGACGAGCTCAAGGACCTGGCCGGCACCATCGACGCCCTCCTGGCCAGACTTGAATCCGCCTTCGACTCGCAGAAACGCTTCGTGGCCAACGCCTCGCACGAACTCCGCACTCCGATCATGCTCGGCAAGACCCTCCTCCAAGTGGCTCTGGCCGATCCCGACCTCACCCTGCCCGCCCTGCGCGCGGCGTGCCACGAAGTCCTCGTCACCGCCGACGACCAGGAACACCTGATCCAGGCCCTCCTCACCCTGGCTCGCAGCCAGGCCGGCCTCGACCACCGCGAGCCCTTCGACCTCGCGAAGGTGACACAAGGAGTGGTCGACGCGCACCACGAGGAGATCGGCCGCAGAGGTCTGCGACTCGACACCGCGCTGGAGCGGGCGCCGATGGACGGCGACCCTCAGCTGATGGAGGTTCTGGTGACGAACCTGCTGGAGAACGCCATTCGACACAACGTCGTCGGGGGGAGCATCCGCATAGCCACCGGCGATGCCGCCGCCGTCGGATCGGCCGGGCCGGCCGCTGACATCCACGCCGCACGACCGGTCCTGGCTGTCAGCAACACCGGTGACTTCATCCCCACAGCCGAGGTGCAACGCATCCTGCAACCTTTCCAACACCTCGCGCGACCGCGCGGCCACAACCACGAAGGACTCGGCCTCGGCCTGTCGATCGTCGCCGCTATCGCCGACGCCCACACCGCCGCCCTGTCGCTGCAAGCACCGCCGACCGGGGGCCTGGCTGTACACGTGGGCTTGCGCAAGGAAGCCCGGGGCTCTTGACGGCCGCGTCGCGGCCACCGTACTTTTGTCCCGCGCACGGCCCCACAATTGAATACACCGCTGACGATACTGTGCGGGAGAGCTCACGACTCGGTGGAGTTGTGGCGCCGAAGGAGCAAATCCTCCCCGGAAACTCTCAGGCCTCGTTACCGCATGAGTGGAGGCGGACTCTGGAAAGTAGGCGCCCATGCGTCTCGCCCACGGTGAAAGCCGCGCTCTACGCGCGGTGAAACTCTCAGGCCAATGACAGAGGGGGAGGCTCACTCGGCCGCACACCCTGGTGTGCGCTAGGAACACGAGGATGCCCCTATGCCTGTCGTAGCACTGGCCCATCACACGGCCTTCAGCCCGCCGTTCGACCTGGTGCCCGTCTTGGTACTCAAGGTGGCGCTCCCCCTCAAGTAGCTCTGCTGGGCCGCGTTCCGCGTCCTGCCTTTTGACAACTCAATACCGCGCTGTTCGAACCGCAGCGGGAGAGTCCTCGTCCAGCCTGGGCGAGGCGCCGAAGGAGCAACACTCCCCAGAATCTCTCAGGCCCCCATACCGCCGCGGTGAGGCAACTCTGGAAAGTCAGGGCCCTGTGCCCTGCGCCCACGGTGCAAACCGCCCGATCCGGCGGTGAAGCTCTCAGGTATCGATGACAGAGCGGGGAGGTCACCCATCCATGGCGCCGCGTTCGCGGCGTACCAGCAGGGAGCCTCCCTATGAGCTCTGATGAGCCGTCCACGCACGGCGCTTTTTCTGCCCGCCATATCGGCGTCCGTGACGCCGACCGCGCCAAGATGCTGGCCGAGGTCGGCTATCGCACGCTCGGTGAGCTTGTCGACGCCGCCGTTCCCGCCGGCATCCGCACCGTCGGCGACCTGGACCTCCCGACGGCCGCGAGCGAGGCCGAGGCCCGCGCCGAGCTGGTGGAGCTGGCCGCCCGGAACACGGTGGGCATCGCCATGATCGGGCTGGGCTACTTCCCGACGGTGACGCCCGCGGTGATCCGGCGCAATGTGCTGGAGGATCCGGCGTGGTACACCGCGTACACGCCGTACCAGCCGGAGATCAGCCAGGGCCGGTTGGAAGCGCTGATCAACTTCCAGACCATGGTGGGTGATCTGACCGGGCTGCCCACCGCCAACGCCTCGCTGCTCGACGAGGGCACGGCGGTCGCCGAGGCGGTCACGGTCATGCGCCGCGTGGCCGGCAAGCAGGGCGGCGCGCGTGTGCTGGTCGACGCCGACACCCTGCCGCAGACCCTTGATGTCCTGCGCACCCGGGCCGCGGCGGTCGGGATCGAGGTCGTCGAGGTCGACGTCACCGCGCCGCTGCCGGAGGGCGGCTTCTTCGGACTGGTGCTGTCCTACCCGGGCTGCTCCGGGGCGGTCCGTGACCTGCACGCTGTGACTGCCGCGGCGAAGGCGCGCGGTGCGTTGGTGGCGGTGGCCGCGGACCTGCTGGCATTGACGCTGCTGGTTCCGCCGGGTGAGTTCGGCGCGGACATCTGTGTGGGGTCGACGCAGCGGTTCGGCGTCCCGCTGTTCTACGGCGGCCCGCACGCCGGGTACATGGCGGTGCGCGAAGGATTGGAGCGGCACCTGCCCGGGCGGCTGGTGGGCGTGTCCGTGGACGCGTCGGGCCGGCCCGCCTACCGGCTGGCATTGCAGACCCGTGAGCAGCACATCCGCCGCGACAAGGCGACGTCGAACATTTGCACCGCGCAGGTGCTGCTGGCCGTGGTCGCCTCGATGTATGCCGTGTACCACGGTCCAGAGGGTTTGACCGAGATCGCTCAGCGGATCCACGGGTACGCGGCGCACCTCGCGACCGGTCTGGAGGCCGACGGTGTCGAGGTGGTGCATACAGAGTTCTTCGACACCTTGTCGGTCCGCGTTCCCGGACGCGCCGCGCAGGTGGTCGCGACCGCGCATGACCTGGGGCTCCGGCTGCGGCTGGTGGACGACGACCACGTCGGCGTGTCCTGCTCGGAGATCACGACCAAGGCGCATATCGATTTGGTCCGGCAGGCCTTTGGGCGCCAGGACACCGCAAGAGCAGACGGATCAGAGGATTCGTCAGGGAGTTCAGAAGCCTCGGCTATTGCAGGGAGCTGCGAGAGGTTGCCGCCTGCCCTGCGCCGCACCTCGGACTTCCTCACGCACCCGGTGTTCGGCGCGCATCGCTCGGAGACGGAGATGTTGCGCTATCTGCGGCGGCTCTCCGACCGGGACTTCGCGCTGGACCGCGGCATGATCCCGCTGGGGTCGTGCACGATGAAGCTGAACGCGACCACCGAGATGGAGCCGGTGAGCTGGCCCGGCTTCGCCGACCTGCACCCGTTCGCCCCGGCCGGCGACACCGCCGGGTACGCCGAGCTGATCGCGCAGCTTGAGACCTGGCTGGCGGAGGTCACCGGATACGCGAAGGTGTCCATCCAGCCCAACGCCGGGTCCCAGGGCGAACTGGCCGGACTGCTGGCGATCCGGGCCTATCACCGTGCCCGCAGCCAGGGCGGACGGGACGTGTGCCTGATCCCGGCCAGTGCGCACGGCACCAACGCCGCGTCGGCCGCGATGGCCGGGATGCGGGTGGTCGTCGTCGCCTCGCGACCCGACGGCACCGTCGATCTGGCGGATCTGGAAGCCAAGTGTGCGCAGCATGCTGATTCCCTCGCCGCGATCATGGTCACGTACCCGTCGACGCACGGCGTCTACGAGGAGGGCATCACCCGACTGTGCGAACTGGTGCACGAGCACGGCGGCCAGGTGTATGTAGACGGCGCCAACCTCAACGCGCTGCTCGGCGTCGCCAAGCCGGGCGAGTTCGGCGGGGACGTGTCCCACCTGAACCTGCACAAGACGTTCTGCATCCCGCACGGCGGAGGCGGCCCAGGCGTCGGGCCGGTCGCGGTGGCCGCTCATCTGGCGCCCTATCTGCCGAGCCATCCGCTGCACCCCGAGACCGCGCGCCGCGACGGCATCGGATCGGTGAGCGCCGCGCCGTTCGGGAGCGCCGGGATCCTGCCGATCCCGTGGGCGTACATCCGCATGATGGGCGCCGAAGGGCTGGTCGCGGCCACCCGGACCGCGGTGCTGGCCGCCAACTACATTGCGCGCCGCCTGGGCCCGCACTTCCCGGTGCTGTACACCGGGGCGGCCGGTCTGGTCGCCCACGAATGCATCCTGGACGTGCGCCCGATCACGGCGGCCACCGGCGTCACGGTCGACGACATCGCCAAGCGGCTCATCGACTACGGCTTCCATGCCCCCACCATGAGCTTCCCGGTCGCCGGCACGTTGATGGTCGAGCCCACCGAAAGCGAGAACCTCGCCGAGCTGGACCGGTTCTGCGAGGCGATGATCGCCATTCGCGGCGAGATCGACCTGGTCGGTAACGGTGAGTGGGCTTTGGAAGACAGTCCTCTGCGACACGCTCCGCACACCGCCGCCTCGATCGTCGGGGAGTGGAGCCGGGCGTACTCCCGGGAGCGGGCCGTGTTCCCGGCCGGGATCGGCACCGACAAGTACTGGCCGCCGGTCGGCCGGATCGACGGCGCCTTCGGCGACCGGAACCTGGTGTGCTCCTGCCCGCCCATCGACTCCTCCGCGTCCTGACCGCACCGGTCACGACGCCTGCCACCGCCACCGCACCGCCACCGCACCGCCACCGAGAGGCACCGCCATGTCGAAGAAGACACCGTTGCACGACCTCCATGCCGCGCTCGGCGCGACGTTCACCGATTTCGCCGGATGGTCGATGCCGGTGCGCTACACCTCCGAGCTCGACGAGCATCATGCCGTGCGCAAGGCGGCCGGCCTGTTCGACCTCACGCACATGGGCGAGATCGAGCTGTCCGGCCCCGAGGTGGGCCGGGCGTTGGACTATGCCCTGGTCGGGGAGCCCTCGAAGATCGCGATCGGGCGGGCCCGCTACTCCATGCTGGTCCACGAGACCGGCGGCATTCTCGACGACCTGATCGTGTACCGGCTCGGCGCGACGGAGTACCTCGTCGTCGCCAACGCGGGCAACGCCCAGCTGGTCTGCGCCACCCTGCGGGACCGGATCGACGGTTACGCCGTCACGGTCTCGGACGCCTGCGACGACTGGGCCCTGCTCGCCGTCCAGGGGCCGCAATCGGCCGCGATCGTCGCCGAGCTGGCCGACGTCGATGTCAAGACCCTGAAGTACTACGGCATCGACCCGGCGGGGCTGGCCGGCCATGCCGTCCTGCTGGCCCGAACCGGCTACACCGGCGAGGACGGATTCGAGATCTACTGCCGCCCGGCCGACGCCGCCGATCTGTGGAAGGCACTGACCGAGGCCGGCACCGGGTACGGGCTTCAGCCGTGCGGTCTGGCCTGTCGCGACACGCTGCGGTTGGAGGCCGGGATGCCGTTGTACGGCCAGGAGCTCACCACCCGCACGACGCCGTTCGACGCCGGCCAGGGCCGCATCGTGGTGTTCGACAAGCCCGGCGGGTTCGTCGGCGAGGCCGCGCTGGCCATCCGGCGTGCCGAGGGGCCCCGGCAGAAGCTGGTCGGGCTGACCACTGGCGGGCGGCGGGCACCGCGCACCGGCTACGCCGTCCTGGACGTGGAAAGCGGCGACGTCATCGGGGAGATCACCTCCGGCGCCTTGTCGCCCAGCCTGGGTTATCCCGTGGCGATGGCGTACGTGCCGGCCGACTACGCCGGAACCGAAGTGCTCGTCGATGTTCGCGGCACCCAGGTGCGCGGCAGCATCACGCCGCTGCCGTTCTACCGCCGCCAGGTCTGAGCACTGACCAGCCATCTCCTTCCGCCATCCGGCCATCAGGCCATCAGGCCATCAGGCCACCGAGTCATCCGGCCATCAGGCCACCGAGTCATCCGGCCATTGCGCCATCACGCCATCACGTCACTAGAGAAAAGAAGCGACCATGACTGTTCCCGCTGAGCTGAGCTACACCGCCGACCACGAGTGGATCGCCACCGACGGCGACGTCTCGACCGTCGGCATCACCTCGCACGCCGCCGAGGCCCTCGGCGACATCGTCTACATCAGCCTGCCCTCGGTCGGCGACACGATCACCGCAGGGCAGTCGTGCGGGGAGATCGAATCGACCAAGTCCGTCAGCGACCTGTTCGCCCCGGCCGACGGCGACGTCGTCGAGATCAACGGGGCCGCCGAGGCCGACCCCGCGTCGATCAACACTGATCCGTTCGGCAAGGGCTGGCTGTTCCGCATGCGGATCACCGGTTCGCCCGACCTGCTGGACGCCGCGGCCTACACGGCGCTCACCGAAGGGGCCTGACCATGTCGATCCTGGACAGCCGACTCGCCGACGTCGACCCCGACGTGTACGCCGCCGTGCGCGCGGAGCTGGAACGCCAGCAGAACACCCTGGAGATGATCGCCAGCGAGAACTTCGCGCCGGTCGCGGTCATGGAAGCACAGGGCTCGGTCCTGACCAACAAGTACGCCGAAGGCTATCCGGGACGGCGCTACTACGGCGGCTGCGAGCACGTCGACGTCACCGAGACCCTCGCGATCGAGCGGGTGAAGGCCCTGTTCGACGCCGGGTTCGCCAACGTGCAGCCGCACTCGGGAGCCCAGGCGAACGCCGCGGCGATGATGGCCCTGATCCAGCCCGGCGACACCATCCTCGGCCTGGACCTCGCCCACGGCGGGCACCTCACGCACGGTATGCGGATCAACTTCTCGGGCAAGCTCTACAACGTCGTCGCCTACCACGTGTCGGCCGACAGCAACCGCGTCGACCTGGCCGAGGTCCAGCGCCTGGCCGAGGAGCACCGGCCCAAGCTCATCGTCGCCGGCTGGTCGGCGTACCCGAGGCAGCTCGACTTCGCCGTCTTCCGGCGGATCGCGGACCTGGTGGGCGCGTATCTGATGGTCGACATGGCGCACTTCGCGGGCCTGGTGGCGGCCGGGCTGCACCCGAACCCGGTGCCGTATGCGGACGTGGTCACCACCACCACGCACAAGACACTCGGCGGCCCGCGCGGGGGCGTGATCCTGACCAACCGCGAGGACGTGGCCAAGAAGGTCAACAGCGCGGTGTTCCCCGGCCAGCAGGGCGGGCCGCTGGAGCATGTGATCGCGGCGAAGGCCGTGGCGTTCAAGCTGGCCGCCGGGCCGGAGTTCCGGGAGCGGCAGGAGCGGACGCTGAAGGGCGCCCGGGCCATCGCCGAGCGTCTGGGCGCCGCCGACGTCGCCACCGCTGGCGTCTCGGTGCTGTCCGGAGGCACTGACGTCCACCTGGTACTGGTCGACCTGCGCGAATCAGAGCTCGACGGCAAGCAGGCCGAGGACCGGCTGCACTCGATCGGCATCACGGTGAACCGCAACGCGGTTCCCTTCGATCCTCGACCGCCGATGGTGACCTCGGGGCTTCGCATCGGCACGCCCGCGCTGGCCACGCGCGGCTTCACCATGGCCGCCTTCGCCGAGGTCGCCGACGTCATCGCCGAGGCGCTGAAGCCCGGCTACGACGAGGGTGTGGCCGGGAAGCTGCGGGCCCGGGTCGCGGTGCTGACCGGCGAGTTCCCTCTGTATCCGGAGCTGTGAGGTGGTCGGCAACACTACCACGGCCGTCACCCCGGAGCCAGAAGGCCGCAAGCTGCTCCGGCTTGAGGTCCGCAACAGCGCCGTCCCGATCGAGAAGAAACCGAGCTGGATCAAGACCCGGGCGAAGATGGGACCGGAATACACCGGCCTGAAGAACCTGGTGA
>NZ_BAAAQN010000015.1:0-168747 GCF_039531695.1 Catenulispora yoronensis | reverse complement strand
TCACCCCACCGCCCCACCCAGCTTCACCGTCACAAAAATCGCCGTCCCCGGAATCACCTTCCCCCGCAACGGCGACCACCCGCCCCACACCTCCGTCAACCCCGCCGGCCACTCCGGCTCCACCACATCCACCAACCCCAACCCCGCCCCCGCGATCTCCCGAACCCGGTCGCCGAACGTCCGATGATGCTCCGCATAAGTCGCGATCCCGCGCTCGTCGAACTCCACATACGGGCGCCGATCGAAATACGAGTCCCGGGCCGTCAGCCCCGCCTCCGACGGATCGTCGGGAAACGACCACCGCACCGGGTGCGACACCGAGAACACCCATCGTCCGCCCGGCTTCAGCACCCGGGCCGCCTCGCGCATCACCGCCGCGCTGTCCGCGACGAACGGCACCGCGCCGAACGCCGAGCACACGATGTCGAACACGTTGTCGGCGAATGGCAGCCGCGTGGCGTCCGCCTGCACCAGCGGCACCGACTCCACAACCTTCGCGTTCTCCCCAACCCCGACCTCAACTCCGACTCCGACCCCGACCTCCGCCCCAACCCCCCGAGCCGCATCGATCCGCAAAGAATGCTCCAACTGCCCCCGCGACAGATCCGAAGCCACCGCCAGCGCCCCCTGCCCCAGCAACCACCGCGAGCACTGCGCCGCCCCCGCCCCCACCTCCAGGATCCGCTTCCCCGCCAACTCCGTCCCCAGCAGGTGCGCGTCCGCCTCGTCCAGCCCCTCCGGGCACCAGACAAACCGGTCATCGCCCAGGAACCGGCCGTGTTCGGCCTGGTATTCGTCGGCGTTGGCGTCCCACCAGCCCCGGTTCGCCAGGATCGTGGCGGAATCTGACAGGTGACGGCGGGCCACGCGGACCGTATCGTTAACTTCGGTTCCGGGGTCGCCGAGCTCAGGTGACTCTTCCGTCACACCGGTCACAGTGCGGGCTTCCTTTCAGCGGTGCGTTGCGAGACGATCACGCAGGTTGAGACTGTAGCGGGCGGGCCCGGTGGGAGCGGGCGCGCCTGAGGGTGGCGCCGACGCCGCCGGTCGAGCCGGGTATCGGATTGACCACGCATGCGTACGACCCGTATTCTGGGCGATGCGCTGCGGGCAGGTTCTGAATCTTCTTCGCTGGACACCCGATCCTCGTCGACCGTTCGGCTCTTGACTTGTGACGGACTTTCCCACCAGCGCCGTCCCCGCCGCCCGGTGGGGCCGTCGCCCACCCAGATGTCCGTATCCGGAGCCCCCTTCCCCATGACGAGCAGCACCGAGACCGCCCGAACGCCTCAGGTCGCCATCAACGACATCGGTTCGGCGGAGGACTTCCTCGCCGCGATCGACCAGACCATCAAGTACTTCAACGACGGCGACATCGTCGAGGGTGTCATCGTGAAGGTCGACCGGGACGAGGTCCTGCTCGACATCGGTTACAAGACCGAGGGTGTGATCCCGTCGCGGGAGCTCTCGATCAAGCACGACGTCGACCCCAACGAGGTCGTCGCCGTCGGTGACCACATCGAGGCCCTGGTCCTCCAGAAGGAGGACAAGGAAGGCCGCCTCATCCTGTCCAAGAAGCGTGCGCAGTACGAGCGCGCCTGGGGCACGATCGAGGAGATCAAGGAGAAGGACGGCATCGTCACCGGTACCGTCATCGAGGTCGTCAAGGGCGGCCTGATCCTGGACATCGGGCTGCGCGGCTTCCTGCCGGCCTCGCTGGTCGAGATGCGCCGGGTCCGGGACCTGCAGCCGTACGTCGGCAAGGAGCTCGAGGCCAAGATCATCGAGCTGGACAAGAACCGCAACAACGTGGTCCTGTCCCGCCGCGCCTGGCTCGAGCAGACCCAGTCCGAGGTGCGCCAGAACTTCCTCACCACCCTGCAGAAGGGCCAGGTCCGCTCCGGCGTCGTGTCCTCGATCGTCAACTTCGGCGCGTTCGTGGACCTCGGCGGCGTGGACGGCCTGGTGCACGTCTCGGAGCTGTCCTGGAAGCACATCGACCACCCCTCCGAGGTGGTCGAGGTCGGCCAGGAGGTCACGGTCGAGGTCCTGGACGTCGACATGGACCGCGAGCGCGTCTCGCTGTCCCTGAAGGCGACCATGGAGGACCCGTGGCAGACCTTCGCCCGCACCCACGCCATCGGCCAGGTCGTGCCGGGCAAGGTCACCAAGCTGGTGCCGTTCGGCGCGTTCGTCCGGGTGGACGAGGGCATCGAGGGCCTGGTCCACATCTCCGAGCTGGCCGAGCGCCACGTGGAGGTCCCGGAGCAGGTCGTGCAGGTGGGCGACGAGATCTTCGTCAAGGTCATCGACATCGACCTGGACCGCCGCCGCATCTCGCTGTCGCTGAAGCAGGCGAACGAGGGCCTGACCGGCGACATCGAGACCGACCAGTTCGACCCGGCGCTGTACGGCATGGCCGCCACCTACGACGACCAGGGCAACTACATCTACCCCGAGGGCTTCGACTCCGAGACCGGCGAGTGGCTCGAGGGGTACGACGCCCAGCGCGAGGTGTGGGAGGGGCAGTACGCCGAGGCGCACGCGCGGTACGAGTCGCACCAGAAGCAGATCTCGGAGGCCCGCAAGGCCGACGCCGAGGCCGGGGTCCAGGAGAACGCCGAGGGCGCCCCCTCGTCCTACTCCTCGGGCGTGGTCGAGGAGAGCACCGGCGGCGCCCTGGCGTCCGACGAGGCCCTCGCGGCGCTGCGCGAGAAGCTGTCCGGCGGCCAGAGCTGACGCTCCCCGTCCGGCCCGCAGTCCGGCCCGCGGCCCAGGCCGTGACCAGCGACCGGCCGGCCGCGGTGTGAGCCGTGACTGAGAATCGCCCCGTCCGCGAACAGCGGGCGGGGCTTTCGCTATTGTTTCGACGTGTACCTGACCGGATCGAGGACCGCACGCCGCATCCAGGACGCCCGCGCCACCCGGGAAAGGGTGCCGTTCAACGTCAAGATGCTGGGCGTCGTCAGCCTGCTCACTGACGTCTCCTCGGAGATGCTGGTCGCGGTGGTCGGCTACTACCTGCTGAACGTGCTGCACGAGTCCCCGACCGTGATCGGCTTCCTGGACGGCCTCTACAACGGCATCCCCGCGCTGCTGGCCATCCCGGCCGCCTATCTGGCCGACCGCTGGCAGCGCCGCAAGCTGCTGGCCGGCCTGGGCTACGGCGCCTCGGCGGTCACCAAGCTCGGCTTCCCGCTGGTCGGCCCGTCGTTCGGGGGTCTGAGCGGCCTGCTGAGCGCCGACCGGTTCGGCAAGGGCGTCCGCACGGCGCCGCGCGACGCGCTGATCTCGCTGTCGACGCCCCCGAAGATCATGGGCCGGGCGTTCGGTGTGCACCGGATGCTGGACAACATCGGCGCCATGATCGGCCCGCTGATCGCCTCCTTCGTCCTGCTGTGGACCACGAAGTTCGGCACCGAGCGCCGCACCTTCGACGCGCTGTTCGTCATCGCGTTCTGCGTCGCCGGCATCGGCCTGGTGGTGTTCTGCCTCTATGTCGTCGACCAGCGTGACGAGCTGCGGGAGCGTTCGGCGGCGTCGCTGGGCGCGGCGTTCGGCCTGCTGCGGCAGCGCTGGTTCGTGCTGTGCGGCCTGGCGGTGGCGCTGCTGGGCTTCGCCTGGGTGAGCGACACGTTCGTCTACCTGACGCTCGCGCACCGGATGCACCTGACGGCCTCGGAGTACGCGCTGCTGGCGACCGGCACGATGGGCACGTTCGTGGTCTCCGCGGTCGCCGTCGGGGCGCTGGCGGACCGGATCGGGCGCTGGAAGGTGTTCGTGCTCGGACACCTGCTGCTCGTCGTGGCCTACCTGACGCTGTCCGCGGACGTTCCCGGCGTGGTCATGCTCGTGGCGGCGCTGGTCCTCCCAGGACTGGCCTACGCGGCCTCTGACGGCGTTCTGATGGCCTATTGCAGCCCTCATATCCCGGCGGCTCTGCGGACGTCAGGCATAGCCGTGATGCAGTCGATAGGCGCCGTCGCCGGGTTCGTGTCCTCATTGGTGTTCGGCGTAGCGTGGTCGCACAGCGATCCCGCTTCTGTGATGCGGTGGTTCGCGCTCGCCATGGCTGCGGCTGTGGCCTTGGCGACGTTGCTCGTGTCGCCGTGGAAGGAACATTTCAGTGACTGACGATCTCCGCGAGGAAGCGGAGACCAAGACCCAAGAGCCCGCACCGACTCACGACAAGCGCGCCAAGATCCTGATCTCCGCTATTGCGGTGCTGGCAGTAGTCGCCGTCGCCGCGGGTCTGGCCGCCTTCCTCGGCCGCTCCAAGCAGCGAGCCGGCGTCGTCGGAAGCTTTACGGTGGCCGGCGGGCAGCTCACCTATAGGACGACGGTCCAAGGGCCCGACTTCGGGAAGGTCGTGGAGCAACCGCTGGCCGCCGCACAAGGCGCCGCGCCGACGCTCTCGAACATCCCGTGCGAGCGTTCCTATACAGCTTCCCGCGTACTGCTCTGCCTTCAGTCCGAGGGCGATCTCATGAGCCAGCCCTATGCGGAGATCTACGACAGTTCTCTTAAGCAGATCAAGAAGCTTGAGATCACCGGCACCCCGAACCGCGCGCGCCTGTCCGCCGACGGTCGCATGGCGTCCTGGACCACCTTCGTCACCGGCGACTCCTATACGCAGCCCGGAGCGTCCACGCGTACGTCGATCCTGGATCTCAAGACAGGCGCCTACATCGATTCCCTGGAGGCCTTCGCCGCGACCGTGGACGGGAAGCCCTATAAGGCTGTCGACGTGAACTACTGGGGCGTTACTTTCACCGCCGACGACAACACCTTCTACGCGACCATGGGCAGCACCAGTAAGACGTGGCTGATGCGCGGCGATCTCAAGGCACACACGCTGACCGCTCTGCGCGAGAACCTGGAGTGTCCCTCGCTCTCCCCGGACGGGACCCGCCTGGTGTTCAAGAAGCGGGTTTCCGACGACATCCGGCGTCCCTGGCGCTTCACCGTCCTCGACCTGGCCACGATGAAGGAGACGCCGCTGGCCGAGACGCGCAGCGTCGACGATCAGGCGGCGTGGCTGGACGCGCACACCGTGATGTACGCGGTGCCGCACGACAACGACCCCGGCAGCGACCTCTACGCGGTCCCCGCCGACGGCGGCGGAGCCCCGCGCCTGCTGGCCCTCAACGGCATGTCGCCCTCGGTGACGTCGGGATGAGCCGCTCCTACCCACGCGTAGGACCGATCCGATAGGTTGCCAATCATGCGGACCCTCTCGACCTCGCACCGAACCGGCCGGACGATGACACGCATATCCGGGCTCGGCGTCGCCGCCTTGGCGGCCGTCTCCCTGGTGGCGTGCGGCGGCAGCAGCGGCTCGGTGAAGGGCGATACGTCCACCAGCAAGGGCGCCGGCTCCTTCCCGGGCTCCCAGTCGTCCACGGGCGCCTCCAGCCCCAGCAGCGCGGCCCCCAGCTTCGACCCGGCCGCCGGGCCGCTCGTGGACGCCGCCCAGCTGCCGAAGACGTGCAGCGGCCTGGTGACCGACGCCGACATGCAGCTGGCCCTGGGCAACCCGCTCAGCGGCGGCGACTTCTTCCAGCCCTTCCAGCCCAACGCGGGCTACAAGCAGACCGGTCGCGTGGTCTGCCAGTACGGCGTGGTCCTGGACGCCGCCGGCAAGATCGCCTCCAACCAGGTCGAGGTCCAGCTCGCGACCTACGCCGACGCCGCCAGCGCCCGCAGCCGCGGCGCCGCCACCGTCGGCAACCTGGCCGGCAGCGGCGCCCAGTACGCCCCGATCTCGGTCGCCGGCCACCCCGCCACCTACGTGACCGAGGCCGGCAAGGACGTGGTCCTGGTGATGTTCGACGGCAACCGCACCTTCCTGATCACGGTGCAGGAGGCCCTGGTCAAGGGCGACGACGCGAAGGCGTTCGTCCTGAAGATCGGCGAGGCCCTGTACAAGCACACCACGCCGACGGCTCCCGCGACTCCGGCGACGCCCGCGACCCCGGCCGCCTCCGCACCGAGCACCCCGGCCGCCTCCGCACCGAGCACCCCGGCCGCCCCGGCCAGCCCGGCCGCGCCGAGCACCCCGGCTTCGGCCCCGGCCTCCTGAAGCGCGGGCATCAGCCGTCCGACCGCTGGTGGTGGGTCGACTCGGATCCCTGATCAGGAAGCTGGGACGAGCGACTCCTCGGCGGACTCCGCCGTGCCGGCGGCCTGCTCCGCGCGCGGCCCGCTCGTACCCGCCGGCCGCATCGCCGTCACCAGCACGGCCAGCCCGACGAAGATCAGCGTGGCGACCACGCCGGTGACGTGCAGCGCGTCGGTGAACGCCGACCGGGCCGTGTGCAGCAGCGACGCGGCCTCCGGCGCCGGCAGCCGCCCGGCCGCGGCGAGCGCGCCGGGCAGCGAGTCCGACGTCCCGTGCGCCGAGCCCCGGTACACGGCCGCGGCCGCCGCGCCCAGCACGGCGAACCCGAGCGATCCGCCGAAGTAGTTGCCGGTCTCCGACATCGACGCGGCCGAGCCCGCGCGCTCCGGCGGCACGCTGCTCATCACCAGACCGGTGCCGAGCGCGAACAGCGGGCCGGTACCCGCCGCCAGCACCGCGATGCCGGTCATCAGCAGCGGCAGGTCGCCGCTGCCGTCGACCAGGGTCAGCAGCGCCGCCCCGGCCGCCGAGACCACCAGTCCGGCGGCGATGGCGGTCGCCGGGCGCAGCCGCCGGGTGAGCGCCGGGGCGGTGATCGTCCCGACCGCCACGGCCAGCCCCATCGGGGTGAACAGCAGCGCCGAGGCCATCGGCGAGCGGCCCAGCACGCCCTGCAGGTACTGCGTCACCAGCAGACCGGTCCCGGCCATGGCGGTGCCCGCGAAGACGAGCGAGATCAGCACCGCGCTGAAGCCGGGGTTCCGCAGCAGGCGCAGATCCAGCAGCGGAACCGGGATGCGCAGCTGCCGCCGGACGAACACCGCGCCGATCGCCGCGCCGATCACGAGCGCCGCCAGCGGGACCGCCACCGCGTGCCTGGCCGTGGTCGCGACGGTCAGCTGCTTGATCCCGTAGACCATCGGCAGCACCGCCGCCAGCGACAGCACGACGCTCGCCGGGTCCAATCGGCCGGCGCGGTCGCTGCGGTACTCCGGAAGCAGGAACGGTCCGGCCAGGGCCAGCAGCACCATCGGCGGCACCGCGGCCAGGAACACCGAGCCCCACCAGAAGTGCTGGAGCAGGAACCCGGCCAGCACCGGGCCGAGCGCGCCGCCGGCGAACTGGCAGGTGGCCCAGGTGGCGATGGCGCGGCCGCGCTCGCGCTGGTCGTGGAACATGTTCGTGATCAGCGCCAGCGTGGACGGCGCCAGCGTGGCCCCGAACACGCCCAGCAGCGCGCGCACGACGATCAGCGTCAGCGGATCGGTCGCGAACGCCGCCACCAGCGACAGGGCCGCGAACCCGGTGGCCCCGGCCACCAGCAGCCGGCGGCGCCCGATCCGGTCCCCGAGCGTGCCCATGGTGATCACCAGGCCGGCCACCATCAGGCCGTAGCTGTCGCTGATCCACAGCTGCTGAACGTTGTTCGCGCCCAGGTCGGCTGCCAGGTGCGGCAGCGCCAGCAGCAGTGCCGTCACATCCATGGCGACGATCAGGGTCGGCAGCATCAGCAGGGCCAGGCCCCACTTCGCGCGGTTGGTCCGCATCCTCGGTGCTCCTCGGGTCTCGGTTTCACGGGGTTCCGCCGTCTCGCCCGGTGGCCGGAGCCGCCGCCGGGTTCTTAACATCGGCGTCGGCGCGCGCCGGAAAAAATCTCGGCGCGGGATGTCAAGATCTGCCTGGCGGCTCCGGCTACCGAGTGGAAGGGCCCCCGACGGGCCCGGCGACCCGAGGAGTGACGACAGATGCAGTTCGTGATCAGCATGCACATCAACCCGGCCGTGCTGGACGCCTTGACCGACGAGGAGCGGCAGGCGCTCGGCCAGGGCCACGGCGAGTTCCTCGAGGGGCTGAAGGCCTCCGGGGAACTGATCATCACCCAGGCCCTGGTCGACCCGTCGCAGGCGGCCGTGGTCCGGGTCCACGACGGGCAGCGGGTGGTGACCGACGGCCCGTTCCTGGAGGCCAAGGAGTACCTCGGCGGCTTCTACCTGGTCGACGTCGAGGACCGGGACCGCGCGCTGGAGCTGGCCGCGCAGATCCCGGACGCCGCGATCGAGGGCCTCGGCGTGGAAGTGCGGCAGGTCCTCTTCTCCGATGGACAATTGGAGGCATGACCCGAAGCGCTGTCGAGGACCTGCTCCGCGAACTCACCCCGCAGGTCCTCGGGGCGCTGGTCCGCCGCTACGGCCGCTTCGAGGGCTGCGAGGACGCGGTGCAGGAGGCGGTCCTGGCGGCGGCTGTGAAGTGGCCGTCGCAGGGGCTGCCGGACAACCCGCGCGCCTGGCTGACCACCGTCGCCTCGCACCGGCTGATCGACCAGATCCGCAGCGAGAACGCCCGGCGCGAGCGCGAGGAGCTGGCCTCGGCGGCGGACGTGCCGCCGGAGGACGTGCCGGACACCGACGACACGCTGCTCCTGCTGTTCCTGTGCTGCCACCCCACGCTGACCGCGGCCTCGCAGACCGCGCTGACGCTGCGCGCCGTCGGCGGCCTCACCACCGCCGAGATCGCCCGCGCGTTCCTGGTCCCGGAAGCCACGATGGCGGTCCGGATCAGCCGTGCCAAGCAGCGCGTCAAGGCCGCGGGCAGCACCTTCGAGCTGCCGCCCGCGCCGGAGCGCGAGGAACGGCTCCGGGTGGTGCTGCACGTGCTCTACCTGATCTTCAACGAGGGCTACACCGCCTCCTCCGGCGCCGTGCTGGAACGCGTCCACCTCGCCGACGAGGCGATCCGCCTGACCCGCCTCGTGCACGCCCAGCTCCCCGACGACGCCGAGGTCACCGGCCTGCTCGCGCTGATGCTGCTCACCCACGCCCGGCGCCGGGCCCGCACCACCGCCGACGGCGACCTGGTGCCGCTGGCCGAACAGGACCGCGGCGCGTGGGACGCCGACCTCGTCGCCGAGGGCCTGGACCTGGCGAAGTCCTCGCTCAGCGGCACCGACCTGGGCCCGTACCAGCTCCAGGCCGCCATAGCCGCCACCCACGCCGTCGCCGCCACCGCCGCCGACACCGACTGGCGGCAGGTCCACGCGCTGTACCTGATCCTGGAGCGCATCGCGCCCAACCCGATGGTCACGCTCAACCGGGCCATCGCACTGGCCGAGGTCGAGGACCCGCAGGCCGGGCTGGCGGTGCTGAAGGAGTTGGAGGAGGACGAGCGGATGGCCAAGCACCACCGGCTGCTGTCGGTGCGCGCGCACCTGCTGGAGCTGGCGGGGGAGCGGGACGCCGCCTACGAGGACTACCGGCGCGCGGCGAAGGCTACGGCGAGCAGCGCGGAGCAGCGGTTTTTGGAGGAGCGGGCGCGGCGGCTGCGGGGGTGAGGTGGTGGTTGCGGGAGTGAGGTGGTTGTAGGTGTGGGATGAGGTGGCTGAGGGCGTGAAGTGGTGGTTGCGGGAGTGAGGGGTGAGGTGGTTGAAGGGGTGAGGTGGTTGGTGGTTGAAGGGGTGGGGCGGTTGGTGGTTGAAGGGGTGAGGTGGTTGGTGGTTGGTGGTTGAAGGGGTGGGGTGGTTGAAGGGGTGGGGTGAGGCGGCTGAGGGCGTGAAGTGTGGTGGTTGCGGGAGCTCCTTGGCAGAGCGCGCTGTATTACCGTCGTGCCATGAGCGATCCCGCCACCGCCCGCCGCCTCGCCGCGTCGCTGCCCGAGGCCGAGGACCAGTCGGAGCCGGAGTCCTTGGCGATCCGCCTGCGGGGCAAGCTGTTCGCCTGGAGCTACCTCGAACGCGTGGACGGGACCGGACCTCGCGTCCCGCAGCTCGACGTCCTCGCGGTGCAATGCGCCCACGAGGAGAAGGAAGCACTCATCAGCGCGCGGCCCGACGCCTTCTTCACCACCGAGCACTACCGCGGCTACCCGGCGGTGCTGGTCCGCCTCGCCGAGATCGACGACGACGAGCTGCGGACGCTGCTGGTCGCCGCTTGGCGGATGCGCGCCACCAAGACCATGGCGCGGCAGTACGCTGACGAGCTCGACTGACGCTGACCGGCGGGGACCGCGCTCGCCATCCCGGCCCGGTCCCTCGCGCGCCTGCCTGACCGCTCAGTAGCTCCGCAGCGCCACGTCGCCCGGCTGCTTCGCCGACCCCACCAGGCCCTCCGGCGACGGCGGCAGGTTCGGCGTCGACGGATGCGCCAGTCCGGCCGGACCCGCCGCGAACGCCGTCAGGATGTTGTCCGTCATCTGCGTTATCACCTGCCGCGACTCCGGCGGCGTCGGCGCCAGGTGCAGACAGTCGCCGGACATCACACACGGCCAGTACGTCGTCCCGGCGTCGAAGATGCCGGCCTGCGACGTGGCCACGTAGTACGTCGTCGTGGCCATGCCGGCGTGCCCGTTGGCGTACCGCATCGGCATGGCCGCCAGCACGTCTATGTCGCGCGGCGTCGTCGGCTTGTTCGGCTCCACCTGGTCGTACTCGCCGCCGACCGTGTTGCGCAGCACCTGCCCGACGGCGACGCCGGTGTTCGCGAAGATCCACGAGCCCGGATGCAGCACCCGCAACGACCCGTTGGCGCCCAGATAGCCGTAGCCCTGCCCGAGCAGCGACGCCTCCGGCCGGCTCAGCGGCGGCTCGGCCCAGTTCACCGTGGCCTGCGACGGATCCGCCGCCGCCACAGTGTCGCCGACCGTGGTGCGCCGGATCACCACCCGCCGGTCCGGGCCGGTCGGGGAGCCGGTCAGGCGGGCCGCGGTGTAGACGCCGTTCGCCCCGAAGAAGGCCAGGTTCACCCCGGCCTGACGGGCCGCGACGGCGCCGTCGTACATCCGCTTGGTCCAGTACTCCGAGTGCCCGCCGGTGACGACGCCCTTGTGCAGCTTCAGCTGGGCCGGATCGCCGTCCACGTCCAGGTCGGTGAAGTAGTCCGTATCGATGCCGAGCTTTTCCATCTCCCGGATCACCGGCAGCTCGTACTGGTACGGCGAGTAGTAGCCGCCGTCCTCGTACGGACGGTCGAAGCTCACCTCGGAGCTCGCCGCCGCCTTCCGGGAGGAGTCGGCGTACGCCGAGTGCCCGCCGAAGGTGTTGTAGGCCTGGTATGTCAGCACACTGGCCTGGAAGCCCAGCGGCGCGGTGTCCCCGTCGGCCCGCACCACCAGCGGGATCGACGACGGCGTCTGCCCCGGCGCGCGCACCACCAGCAGGTAGTAGCCGGGGGTCCACTGGCCGGTGATGTGGAAGGTCAGCGTCGGCCTCCACGGGGCCTCGGTGAGCAGGTCCTTCCCGGTCACCGTGGCCTGCGCCTGCGGCCCGAGGCTCAGACGCTTGGTCTGCCAGACCAGGCGGCCGCCGGCGCCGTCGTAGTAGCCCATCCGGTACGCCGACAGCGTCGCCCCGGACACCGGCACCGGCGAACTCAGGTACGCGGTCACCGTGTCGCCGCACTGGACGCTGGACCGGTTCAAGTACCCGTTCACCGACCCGGCGCGCGTGTGCTTCGCGTCCTGCCACGCGGTCGTGCCCGGGATCTGGTTCTCCTCCCGCAACCACCCGGCGGGATGCTCGGGCGCGCAGTCCGGCTCCCCGGCCTTGATCCCGGCCGACGGCAGGATCTCCCCGCCGGCCTTCCCGGATTTGCCGTTGTCGCTGGGGAACAACCCGCCCCCGGGGTGCGTCCGCTCCTGCGCGCTGACCGCGGTCTGCTGATCATCGATCACCGGCGCCGACCGCGGCCCCGGCAGGTCCGCGGCACAGGCGATGACGACGGCCGCGGCCAGCCCGAGCCGAGTCGCCCGGCCGGCGAGGGAGACACCGCGCCAGAGGTTGAGGCCGTCGAGGGGGGAGGAGGGGGCCGAGATCGGGGGCGCTGTCGGAGTCGGGGCCGGGATGGTCGGCGGCGCGGCGTAGACCGGCAGGTAGTCGGCCGGCGGCGGTGGTTCGGCGGGGGACAGGAATGGCGGGAGACCCGCGGTCTGCGCGTTCGCGGGTGATTCGGTTGTCGGCTCAGCATGCTGCTCGGTCAGTGCACCGGCCAGCGCCAGCACAGCCTCGGTCACACTCGGCAGCTCGGCCGCAGCCGCGCTCGCACCCCCGTCCGTCCCCGGATCGTCCACCGACCCGGGAACCATGGCGCCCCCCGTCATGCCGCCCGAACCCGGGAAGCCCCAACCCGCGCCAGCACGCGTCCCCGCACTACCAGACTCCTGTTCCGTTGTCCCGCCGCGGGCACCGCGCTCCCGCCGCGCCCCACCCACCTACTTGACGTAGTCAGAGCACCGCCAGGTTGCCTATCCTCGCGGACTGATTTCGCCGAGCGCGGGCAGGCGTGCGCGGACGCGCCGCAACCCGACCGTGCAGGGGGTGGCGACAGGCTACTGACAAGCGGTTCCGGCGGCCTAACCGGCAGGTGTCGGCGGTCCGATCCCGACGTCGGACTGCGCCGCCGCCGAGCCGATCAGCGCCCGGGCGGCCGGTGCCGGGCGGTGCGTGGACGGGTGCCGCTTCCCGGCCGGGCCCTGCGCGAAGTCCCGCAGCACGTTGTCAGTCATCGCGGCCAGCAGCTTCGAGGTGCCGGGGTCCGTCTCGTGGTTCTTGCACGACGCGGTCAGCTGGCAGTCCCAGTACGTCATGCCCCCGGCGAACACCCCGGCCCCGGACGCCGCCGAGTAGTACGACATGGTCGCCATCGTCGGCTGCCCGCTGAACAGGATCGGCGCCGCCGCGATCACGTCGATGTCCTTCGGCGTCGCGAAGTCGTTCTTCACCGTGTCGTACTCGCCGCCCAGCGAGGCCTTCAGCGTCTGGTCCTGCGTCACACCGGTCCCGGCGAAGATCCACGAGTCCGGCTGCAGCACCCGGAACGCGCCGCCGTTCGCGCCCAGCTCGCCGTACGCCGGCCCGACCAGCGTCGCTTCCGGCCGCTGCAACTCCCGCGAGTCCCACAACACCGTCGCCTGCGCCGGATCGCTCTTGGCCAGCGGATCCTCCGCGGCCTGCCGGTACACCACCATCCGCCGGTCCGGCCCGGCCGGCGACGGCTCCAGCCGCGCGTGCCAGTACACCTCGTTCGCGCCGAAGAAAGCGATGTTGGTCCCGTTGTCGCGCGCATAGACGGCCGCGTCGTACATCCGCCGCGTCCAGTACTCCGAATGCCCGCCGATCAGCAGCGCCTTGTGCGCCGCCACCTGGCTCGGCCGCCGGTCGACGTCCACATCCGTCGTGTAGTCGACGTCCAGGCCCAGCTTCTCAGTCTCCGCGGCCAGCGGGATGTCGTACAGGAACGGCGCCTGGTAGCCGTCGCCGTTGTACGGCCGGTCGAACGACGCCACCCGTGAACGGTCGGTCCGCTTCCCCGACTGGTCCTTCGGACCGTAATAGAGGCTGTACCGTCCGTAGTTGTTGTACGCCTGATACGTCAGCACCGACGCCTGCAACAGCAACGGCGAACTCCCGCTGCCCGGCACCCCGTTGCCGTCGCTGTCGTCCCGCACCACCAACGGGATCGCGTCACCCGCGTCATGCGGCCGCGCGCGCACCACCAGTAGATAGAGACCCGGCGTCCAGTCCTCCGTGATCGGTATCCGCGTCGCGACCGGCCACGACGCCTCGGCCGTGTACGTCGGCGGCCCCGAGTACTTCACCGGGCTCGCCGTCACCGACACCTTCGGCGTGCTCCACACCACCCGGCCGCCCGCGCCGCCGTACCAGCCCATGCGATACGCCGTCACCGACGCCGTCGACACGTAGCCGGACAGGTGCAAGCCCACCGTGTCCCCGCACGCCGCGCTGACCTGGTCCAGATAGCCCGCCACTATCGACGTGTCGGTGTCGAAGCTCTCCCGCCACCCCGCGTCCCCCGGCCGCGCGTTCTCCGCCCGCGCCCAGCCCGCCGGCCGGCGCCGCGTCGCGCACGCCGCCGACGACGGCTTGTCCCGGTCCGGAGGCGGCGTCCCCACCTTCGACGGCGGCTCCGGCGTCTGGGTGCTCACCGTCACCGGCGGACCCGGCTTCGCCGCCGCCGGCGCCGAACCGCCCGTGCAGCCGTACCCGATGGCGAACACGCCGGCCGCCAGCACCGCCGAACCCGCGACGGACTTCCAGCGCGCCGTCTTGCCCGCGGTGGCCACAGAGGGCGGTTTGTCCATCGGCATCCGTTCCAGACAGGGGGTGGCAAACGGTGGCACTCAGTGACCCCGTTCGTGCATCGCAACGTTAGCCTTCTAAAGACGGCCATCGCGAAACGAACGGAGCCCCATGGAAGCCTCAGAAGGCGACACCCTCAACGTCGGCCTGACCGGCGGCATCGGCTCCGGCAAGAGCGAAGTCCTCAAACGCCTGAAGGCCCACGGCGCCACCGTCGTCGACGCCGATCTCGCGGCGCGCGCCGTCGTCGAGCCCGGTACCGACGGCTAT
This sequence comes from Catenulispora yoronensis, assembly GCF_039531695.1. Taxonomy (NCBI): domain Bacteria; kingdom Bacillati; phylum Actinomycetota; class Actinomycetes; order Catenulisporales; family Catenulisporaceae; genus Catenulispora; species Catenulispora yoronensis. The sequence goes on along the minus strand of NZ_BAAAQN010000015.1, from coordinate 154,270 downwards.
GACGAGGTCGTGAAGGAGTTCGGTTCCGAGGTCGTCGGCCCGGACGGCGCCCTGGACCGGGCCCGCCTCGGCGCCGTCGTCTTCGCCGACCCGGCCCGGCGCGCCGCCCTCAACGCCATCGTCCACCCCCGGGTGGGCGCCCTGATGGCCGAATGGGCCGCTTCCGCCCCGCGCGGCGGCATAGTCGTCTACGATATTCCGCTGTTGGTCGAGGGCGGATCGGACCGCGGATACGCGGCGGTCATCGTGGTCGACGCCGACGACGAGGTCCGGTATGCGCGCCTGCTCGCCAACCGCGGCATGTCCCGTGAAGACGCGACGGCGCGGATGGCGGCCCAGGCCTCGCGAGCGGACCGGTTGGCGGCGGCGGATTACGTGATCGCGAACAACGGGTCGCTGGCAGACCTCGACCTGGAAACGGACCGCCTGTGGTCCGAACTGGTCACGCTCCGCGATTCAAGGATCCGATAGGTTAACCCGGTGACATCCCTCCCCACACAGTCTGCCGAAGCACAGGTGCCGAACTCCCAGCCCGCGGCGACCTCTGCTTCTGCTGCCGACCTCCCCGCCGACTTGCGCAAGCGCCCCTCTTTGCCGGTGGCCCTGGTGCTCGCGGCCAGGCCTCGGCAGTGGGTGAAGAACGTGCTGGTGCTGGCCGCCCCCCTGGCGGCGGCCAAGCTCGGCCAGGCCGACGTGCTGCGCACCTCGGCGATCGCGTTCGTGGCGTTCTGCTTCGCCGCGTCGTGCATCTACTACATCAACGACGTGATGGACGTGGAGTCCGACCGCCGGCACCCCAAGAAGCGGTTCCGGCCGATCGCGGCCGGCTGGGTGCCGATCCCGGTGGCGCTGGTCGTCGGCCCGGTGTGCGGCGTGATCGCGCTCGGGATCGCGCTGCTGGCCAACTGGACCACGGTCCTGGTCGTCGCGGTGTACATGGTGCTGCACATCGTCTACTCGCTGTGGCTCAAGCACGTCCCGGTCCTGGACCTGGCGATGGTGGCCTCCGGCTTCCTGCTCCGGGCCATCGTCGGCGGCGTGGCGGCCGACCTGGAGCTGTCGCAGTGGTTCCTGCTCACCACCGGGTTCGGATCGCTGTTCATGGTGGCCGGCAAGCGCTACTCCGAGATGGTGCTGATGGGCGAGGACGCGGCCTCCTCGCGCAAGTCGCTGTCCGAGTACTCGCAGAGCTACCTGCGCTTCGTGTGGCAGGCCGCGGCCACGATCACCGTGGTCACCTACTCGCTGTGGGCGTTCTACCTGGCCTCCACGCCGGACCTGGCCCACAAGTCGGCCAAGCCGTGGCTGGAGATCTCGGTCATCCCGTGGGTGTTCATCTTCCTGCGGTACGCGATGTTCATCGACGGCGGCAGCGCCGGCGAGCCCGAGGACGTGGTGCTCAAGGACCGCGTCATGCTGGGCCTGGGCGTGGTGTGGGTCGCGGTCTTCGCCACCGGGGTGATCCTGGTCGGCTCCCGCGGCTGAGCCCCGCGCCGGCGGTACCTTCGGTTTGCTATTAGGGACGTGAGAGACGTGGCACTGCCACAGGAGACTTCTACCGGCGCCGGACTGCACCCCGAGCGCCTCTACGGCTGGGGCATGACCAGCCCCTCGGTGGCCGACGTCGCCGACCCCACCGCGCTGGAGCAGCTCTCCGAGCTGGTGACCGGCGCCGGGCCCCGCGGTGTCATCGCCCGCGGCCTGGGCCGCTCCTACGGCGACCCGGCCCAGAACGGCGGCGGCCGGGTGGTGCGCACCACCTCGCTCAACAAGATCCTCAACATCGACATCGAGCGCGGGATCGTCACCGCGCAGGCCGGCGTCAGCCTGCACCAGCTGATGAGCACCATGCTCCCGCTGGGCTGGTTCGTGCCGGTCACCCCGGGCACCCGCTACGTCACCGTCGGCGGCGCGATCGGCGCCGACATCCACGGCAAGAACCACCACAGCGCCGGCTCCTTCACCCAGCACGTGCTGGCGATGGACCTGCTCGGCGCCGACGGCGAGATCCGCACGCTGACCCCGGCCGGCACCCCGGAGCTGTTCTGGGCCACCGCCGGCGGCATGGGCCTGACCGGCATCGTCACCCAGGCCACCATCGCCTTCAAGAAGGTGGAGACGGCCCGCATCAAGGCCGACATCTGGCGCGCGCCGGACCTGGACGGCGTGATGGCCGAGCTGGCCGCCACCGACGACAAGTACCCCTACACGGTGGCCTGGATCGACTGCCTGTCCACCGGCCGCAACCTCGGCCGCTCGGTGCTGACCTGCGGCGACTTCGCGAAGCTGGACGAGCTCCCGGCCAAGGTCCGCCGCGAGCCCCGCAAGTTCGCCCCGCTGTCCCTGGGCACGGTCCCGCCGGTCCCGGTGAACGGGCTGCTCAACAAGATGACCGGCCGGGTCTTCAACGAGATGTGGTTCCGCAAGGCGCCGGTCCGCAAGGAGGGCGTGATCCAGGGCGTCGGGGCCTTCTTCCACCCGCTGGACGGGATCATGGAGTGGAACCGCGTCTACGGGCCGGCGGGCTTCCTGCAGTGGCAGTTCGTGGTGCCGTTCGGGGCCGAGGACACGCTGCGGCAGATCGTGGAGCGCATCTCCGCCCACGGCGCCCCGGCCGCCCTGACGGTCCTCAAGCGCTTCGGCGCGGGCAACTCCGGCTACCTGTCGTTCCCCACCCAGGGCTGGACGCTGGCGCTGGACTTCCCGACCAACACCCCGGGCCTGGCGGCGCTGCTGGACGGCCTGGACGAGAAGGTCCTGGAGGCGGGGGGACGGCTGTACCTGGCCAAGGACTCCCGGATGGCGCCGGAGTTGATGGCCGAGATGTACCCGCGGCTGGAGGCCTTCCGCAAACTGCGGGCCGAGATCGACCCGCACCAGGTGTTCATGTCGGACCAGGCGCGCCGCCTGCACCTGTAGCGGCCGGGTCCACTCGGCAGAGCCTCCGCAGCCTCCGCAGCGCCTCCGCAGCCTCCGCAGCGATGAACGGATAGGAACGAATATGAAGGACTCCCTGGGCGCGGCCCAGTCCCTGCTGGTGCTCGGCGGCTCCTCGGACATCGCCATGGCCACCGCCCGCAAGATGGCGGCCCTGCGCACCAAGAAGATCTACCTGGCCGGCCGGCCCTCCCGCCAGCTGGAGGACAACGCCGCCGAGCTGCGCCAGCTCGGCGCCACGGTGGAGGTCGTCGCCTTCGACGCCGCCGCCACCGACGACCACGAGAAGGTCCTGTCCCAGGTCTTCACCAACGGCGACGTCGACGTGGTCCTGATGGCCTTCGGCGTCCTCGGCGACCAGGCGGAGGACGAGAAGGACCCGGCCCGCGCGGCGGCGGTGGCCCACGTCAACTACACCGGCGCCGTCTCCAGCGGCATCGTGGTGGCCCAGGCCCTGAAGAAGCAGGGCCACGGAGCCCTCGTGGTCCTGTCCTCGGTGGCCGCCGAACGGGCCCGCAAGGCCAACTTCATCTACGGCTCCAGCAAGGCCGGCCTCGACGCCTTCGCCCAGGGCCTCGGCGACTCCCTGGTCGGCACCGGCGTCCACGTGATGGTCGTCCGCCCCGGCTTCGTCGACACCAAGATGACGAAGGGCATGGAGAAGGCCCCCCTGTCCACCACCCCCGAAGCCGTCGCCGACGCCATCCTCACCGGCCTCCGCCGCGGCTCCCACACCGTCTGGGCCCCCGGCGCCTTCCGCTACGTGATGTCGGGCCTGCGCCACGTCCCGCGCCCGATCTTCCGCAAGCTGCCGATGTAGGTCGGCAGCCCAGCCACTGCCCAGCCACTGCCCGAGCGGCGGCCCCCGACCGATCCTGGCCGGGCCGCCGCTTTCGGCATCACGGCCCGGGCGCGGGAGCGGGAGCCCCGGACGCCGCTCCCGCCCCCGCGCCCCCCTCCGCATCTCCCTCGCCAGGCCCCAACAACCAGTCGACAGCCGCACCGAAGTCAGCAGCCGTATGCCACACCCCCACCTCATCAGCCACCCCCCGATACTCCCCACTTTCCACCCGAATGGCCCTAACCCCCATCCGCACCGCCCCCCTAACATCCTTATCAGGACGATCACCCACCACAACACACCGCTCCGGCCCCACCCCGAGATCCCTCAACGCCTCCCGAAACGGCGCCCCATGCGGCTTCCTCCACTGCCGCCCACCCAACGCATCAGAAACCACCACACTGTCGAAAAACGCCCCGATCCCCAAAGCCCGCACCTTCCACTCCTGAACCGCGACATCCCCATCAGTCACCACCGCGAGCCGAATCCCGGCCGCCCGCAGGCGGGCAAGCGCCGCGCGGACCCCGGGATAAGGCTCCAGGCGCGCAGGCCGGTGGGCGCGGAAGGCGGTGACGAGCTCGACGAGGAGAGGGGATGGGGGAACGGGGAGGGGGGCGGGGGAAAGGGAAGAAGCGAGTTCTCCACTCGGGACCGAGCTCGGGGCGGTGTCGGCTGACGGCGCGGTCGGGGTGGCCGGTGGCGACGGCGCGGCCGGTGTGGCCGGTGCGGCTGGCGGCGACGCGAGCGGTGTGGTTGGGGTGGCTTGTGCCGAGGCGAGCGGCGCGGTCGGGGCGGCCGGCGTTGACGCGGCTGGCGCGGTCGACGGGGCCTGCGGTGACGCGGCCGCGACTGGCGATGACGGGACTGATGCGGCCGAGGCGGCTGACAGCGATGCGATCGGCGTGGCTGGTGTTGATGCGGCTGGCGGGGCCTGCGGTGACGCGGCCGAGGCAGCTGGAGCTGGCGGTGTCGCGATTGGCATGGTCGGGACTGGCGTTGAGGCGACCGGCGCGGTCGGCGTAGCTGGCGTCGACACGGCCTGCGTTGACGCGGCCGAGGCGGCTGACAGTGATGCGATCAGCGCGGCTGGTGTTGATGCGGCCAAGGGCAGTGCGGCCGACGCGGCCTGCGTTGATGGCACCAAGGCGGCCGAGGCAGCTGGCGGTGTCGCGATCGGCGTGGCTGGCGCGCTTGGTGCTGAGGCGACTGGCGGCGTTGGCGTCACCGGTGCGACCAGCCTGCCCTGCTCGCTCGGTCCGCTCGGCCCGACCAACCCACCAGCCCCATCCACCCCAACCCCATACCCAACCGCCTCCAACGCGCGGTCAATAATCCCGCCGCGCGCCGTGCCAAGCGCGGCGTCGGCCTGTAGCGCGGCCAGGAAGGCTGCTTCGTCGATGCCGTAGCGGCCGGCCGCGCGGGCTACTGCTTGCCAGGCGCCGTCGAGCCAGGACTGTTGGGGGTAGAGGGTGTCGTCGAGGTCGCAGAGGACTGCGTCGATGGATGCGGCGCGGGTGCCGTGGCGGGTGGTTGGGGTGAGGGGTGAGTTGTTCGGTGTGGGGTTGCGGCCGCCGGTCAGTGGCATGAGGTGGCTCCTGTGCTCATCTGGCGGCTCATGCGGTGGCTCCTGTGCTCAGGCCCGGCGCGGGGCGGCCCACGAAGTCTGGTTCGCGGAATCGCAGCAGGCCGGCTTCCTCGGCGGTGGCGATGGCGTTCACTGCGCGTGTGGCGGCGAAGCCGTCGCCGTAGGGGCATTCCAGGGCGGCGATCCGTTTCGCCTCCGCCGCGTCTGCGAATCGCGTTACCGCGGCCAGTGCCGCGTCGCTGTCCAGGCCGACCAGCTCGGACGATCCGGCCGCGACGCCTTCCCACCGCGGAGTCGAGCGGCGGAGCACCACCACCGGTACGCCGAACCACGCCGCCTCCTCCTGGAGTCCGCCGGAGTCGGTGACCACTACGCGTGCTGACGCCAGCGCGGCCAGCATCTCGTGGTACGGCAGTGGCGGTGCGAGGTGGATGCCGGCGTCGGTCAGGCGTGGCAGTAGGTAGGTGGCGGTGAGGCGGTCGCGGGTGCGGGGGTGGAGGGGGAAGGTCACCGGGCCGAGGGCGGGGTCGTGGCGGGTCAGGGCGGCGATTCGGGTCAGGAGGTCGACCAGGGCGGTGAGGCGGGCGGGGGAGTCGACCGTTGACGCGCGGTGGGCCGTCACCAGTACGCCCCTGCGCGCATCCGAGGGGACGCGTGCGATGCCCGCCTCGCGCACCACGTCCACCACCGTGTTGCCGACCACGTGGATCCGGGATGGGTCGACGCCCTCGGCGCGCAGGAACTGGGCCGCGAGGGCGGTGGGTGCCAGGTGGAGGGAGGCGGTCGCGGCGGCGATGCGGCGGTTGACCTCCTCTATCGACGTCTCGTTGAACGATCGCAGCCCGGCCTCCAGGTGCAGGACCGGGACGCAGGCGCGCCGGGCGGCCAGGCAGAACGTCGGCACCGTCATGGTGTCGCCGAGGAGGAGGATCGCGTCGGTGGGGTGGGCTGCGATCTCGTCGACCGCGTGGTGCAGCAGGGCACCGAGGGCGGTGGCGGGGTCGGCCGGCAGGGTCCAGCGGGCATCAGGCTCCATATTCAGGGAGCTGAGGAACTCCTCGCCGAGGGCCGGGTCGAAGTGCTGGCCGGTGAAGACCAGGCGCGTGGGCCAGTCACGGGCGCGGAGGGCGCGGACCACCGGCGCCAGCTTGACGATTTCCGGGCGGGTGCCGAACGGGATCGTGAGTCTCATCCCTCGAACACCTCGCAGAAGCGCCTGGTCATCCGCACGCCGGGCCGGTATCCGAGCCGCGAGCTGCGGACCGGCAGGCCACGGACGGCGCGCACGTACTCGCCGACCAGGTCGGCGCCGGCGGCCAGGGACAGCGGCAGGCCGCCGGAGAAGCGCGGGTTGCATTCGACGAACACCACGTCGTCGTCCTCCGTCACGAATCCCTGGACGCACGCCACCCCGCGCAGCCCCACCGCGTCCAGCACGGCCGCGGCCCCTATCAGTACCCTGTCATCAGCGAACGTCTCACCCTTGGTCGAGATGCCGCCGCGGGTCTCCAGGCGCCAGCGCGGCACGCCGCCGGCGAAGCGGCCGTCCCGGTCGACCAGGGCGTCGACGGTGAACTCCCGTCCGGCCAGCCGCGTCTGCACGATCGGCTCCGGCATCCGCCGCAGCGCCCACGTCACCTCCTCGGCCGAGTCGCACGGATACACGTCCCGCGACCCGCGCCCGCTGCGCGGCTTGACGATCCAGGGCCCTGACACATCGGACGCCACCCATCCGGTGGCCGGCGTCGCGATCCCGGCCTCGCCGAGCGTGGTTGCGAACAACGCCTTGTCGGAGCAGCGTTCGACCGTGCGCTGGGACGGCACCCACACCGCGACCCCGCTGTCGGCCAGGTCGTCGGCCCGCGCCCCCAGTGCGATCAGTTCCTCGGCGACCGTCGGCACGACGGCGTCAGCCCCCTGCGACACTGCCAGCTCGGCGAGGACGTCGACGAACTTGGGATCGTGGGCGGGCGGCACGACATCCGACGCGTGCCCGAGCGACAAACCCGCAGCCATCGCATCGCAATCCACTGCGACGGTGCGTACTCCCGCCGCGAGCAGCGCGTTCAGCACCGAGATCCCCGCTGCCCCGCCTGCGCCCGTGACCAGGACCGAGTCCGCCATGCTATTCCTCCCACCAACCGGTCGCCGATAACGACGCCTGCACAGAGGCACCAGAGATGCCTGCCTCGGCCACTGGCGACGCCTCGATCACCAGCGGCGCCGCCTCGATCACCGCCGGCACGACCGGTACAACCGGCACCACCGGCGCCTCCAACTGCCCCCACAGCAGTTCCTGCTTGGCCCAGATCCGCAGCCGCACCAACGTCTCCGTGGCCGCCGGCTCCCACCGATGCCTTATGACGGTTTGCGCCAGCGCCTGCCGCACCCAGATGTCCTCCTCGGCCTCGGCGACCGCCAGCAACAGGCGCGCATTGCGTCCGACCCCGTTCTCCCCGGCGGTCTGCACCGCCGCCACCCGCGCGGCCGGTTCCACGGCGTTCAAAGCGGTCCGCAGCTGACGCCGCACCGCCGCTCGCATCAGGGCACTGCGGACGGCCGCCACCGCGACCAGCGACCCGCCGACCGCGAACACCACCGGCTCCGCGCTCACGCCGCACCTCCCGCGTCAGGTACGGCCCGGCACAAGTCCTCCAGCGCCACCCCGTCCCGGGGCAGCAGACACCACAGCATGAGTAAGAACCCTCCCAATGTGTACGCGAACGCGAACAACGAACCGACCCAGTCGTGGAACAACACCAGCGCCGACGGTCCCACCAGCAGCCCGACCCCGATCGACGCGGCGATCCGGGCGATGTTGCCGACGAACACCAGCGCCATCGCCGCCACCGCGGCCACCGCCAGCCGCGTCCTGGCGGCCGGCGGACGCAGCACCGTCAGCCCCGCGAGCGCCAGCAGCGAGGCCAGCGACGAGCACGGGGCCGTGATCAGCGCCGCGAACCGCCCGTGCGAACCGGCGTCGACGATGATCGACGCCTGATAACCCCGCGATACGGAGTGGATGCCGAACAGATGCAGCACCTCCACCGTCGTCGCGGTCTCGAACCCCCGCATCCGGTCCTGCAACAGCACGAAGCCGAGCACGGTTCCGGCGATCAGCAACCCGATGCGGAGGAGAACCCGCCACGGCTCCAGCCTCACGACCCCACCTGCCCTGGAGCCCGCGCTGGAGCCGGCCCCGGAACGTGCCCGGAAGCATGCCCAGGCACCCGCCCTGGAGCCCGACCAGTCGGCGCCGCCGCCCGATCTGTGCGCACCCACGTGTAGGAGGACCCTGACAGCCCGTCGACCCACGCCTTCGCGCACAGCACCGCCGAGATCAGGAACATCGGCAGGAACCAGACCAGCGCCAGCACGTCGGAGCGCCGCGTCCGGGCCAGCAGCATCCCGCCGCCGATCTCCAGCAACGGCCCCAGGAACAGCAGTGTCCACAGCACGAAACCGCCCGGCACCGACGCCGCCGGCGCCACCCCGGCCATCGCCAGCCCCAGGAGTCCCAAGGCCGCCAACGAGGCCACCGGCACGTGGTAGACCAGCAGGAACATCACGGTCTCGACACGTTCGAGCACTGACAAATGCGACGCACGCACAACGTGCCGCAGGTAGTCCCGGCACACCTGCTGATGCCCCCGCGCCCACCGATACCGCTGCTTCCAATACCGCCGGACGGTCGTGACGCCCTCCTCGTCGTCGACCGCCGCCGGCTCGTACCGCACCCGCAGCCCGGACAGCAGCAGCCGCAGCGTCACATCGGTGTCCTCGGTGACGCTGTGCACGTTCCAGCCGCCCAGATCACGCAGCGCCGACAGCCGGATCGCGCAGTTCGCACCGCCGTACGCCGGCAGCCCGAACACCGACTGCCGCCCGAACTCGTTGACCAGGTAGCCCGCCAGATAGTCGACGGTGATCAGCCGGGTCAGCGGGGCGTCGGCCGCGTTGCGGATCCGGCACCGGCCCTGCACCGCCCCGACGCCCGCGTCCTCGAAATGCCGCACCAGCAGCGCCAGGCTGTCGCGGTGCGGACGGTGGTCGGCATCGAAGACCACGACGATCTCGCCGGTCAGCCGCGGCAGCGCGTGGTTCAGCGCCGCGGACTTGCCCGGCGGACCGGAACCGGCGGGTCGGTGCAGCGCCAGCAGCCGCGGTTCGACGGCGGCGCGCGCGTCCAGGATCTCGCCGGTGCCGTCGTCGGAGCCGTCGTCGACGATGACGATCTGGAGCAGCTCGGCCGGATAGTCCAGGGCCAGCAGCTCGGTCGCGAGCCGTTCGACGACGAACCGCTCGTTCTTGCACGACACCAGCACCGACACCGCTGGCCGGTAGCCCACGGCACCGGACATGTCGAGCGTGTCAGCCTTCGACGAGGCGATCTGCTCGGACCCGGCGTGCCGGAGCGCCGAGACCGCGAACGCGGTGTGCCGGAGGAAGAAGCAGAGGAAAACGATGTCGAGCGCATACACGGCGACGCTCGTCAGGAGCGCGGTGCCCAATACCGACCACGCTGTCAGCGCCCCACCGATCAGCAAAGCGTGTCTCGGCCATCCGGCAGGCAGCCGGACGGCCGGGACACGGCGGTGGGCGGCGCGCCTCACCGGCTTGCCGGACGTGCGTCGGCGTACTCAATACCCTGCGACTGCGGGAAGTCCGTGCTGACAGTGTCCGCCGCCAGGTCCCACGCGAACCGCTCGGTCTCGAATCCCTCGGCGTGCAAAAGCCTCGCCTGAAATCCTCGGTACCGAGCTTGCGCCTGTACTGCGTCCAGATCCACCAGGTCGTTCTTCGACACCTGCGAAACATGTGCTCGCAACGCCTTCAGCTTGCCGGGCAGATGCTCGGCGACGTCCACGAACACCGTCGGTGTGAACCCGATCGACGACGGCGTCTCATACATCAGGATCCTGCGGACATGCCGTCCGGCCGCGAGCGTCGCGGCGGCCGCGCACCGGTGGTCCTGGTGGCTGTCGCGCGGGCTGTGGGTGTAGACGACGTCCGCACCCGTGGCGCGGATCGCCGCCTCGACCACGGCCACGGCGGCCCGGCCCTCGGGCACCGCGCCGTCCTCGAAACCGCCCCAGAACAGGTCGGCCCCGAGGATCGACGCGGCGATCTCCTGCTCCGATATCCGCGAGGACTGGCCCTGCGGCCCGTGCTCACCGCCGGTGAGCACGAGCAGCCCGACCCGGTCCCCGCGGGCCCGGTGCGCCAGCAAAGAGGCACCGCACCCGAGTTCCACGTCGTCCGGGTGCGCGCCGACGGCGAGCACCCTCACGCACTCGTCCCTTCACCGCCCGAGCCGCCCGGACCTTCCGGGCCACCCGACCCGCCAGGGCCGCCTGACCCACCCGATCCGCCCGACCCACCCGCGCCAGCCACCGCGATCGACCTACCAGAACGCCGCTTGCGCACCTGGTACCCGGTGAACAACACCCCGAGCACCCCGGTCAGCGCGATCCCGCCGACGGCCCCGACCGGCATCGACGGCCCGCCGGTGAGCGAGCACTGCGACTGCGCGACGGAGACGTCGCCGCTTCCCAGCCCCAGCAGGCCCGGCAGCAGCTTGATATGCACCGCAGTGACCGTGATCCCCGGCGAGTCAGCGCTCCCGGTCGGCGCCTGCTCGTTCAGGACGACGTCCGCGACGCCCGCCACGCTGATATGCGTGTTCGGCGCCGGGTTCGCCGCCACCTTCTGCCCGGCGATCACCAGGCCCACCAGGTTGCTGCCGCCCGAGGCGCCGGTGCCGTTCGCGGTGCACTGCGAGTGCACGGCGTTGTCGCCGGTGATCAAGGCCGGTACCGCCAGACTCTGCACGTCGGCGGTGCTGTGGACGCTGCCGCCGGACGGCGTGCCGACCGTGCTGACGTCCAGCACGCCCAGCGAGGCCAGGGTGCCCACGGCCAAGGTCGCGAGGTGCCCGGTCACCGGGGTCGTGCTGCCGCCGGGGGCCGGCAGGGTCACCTTCGGCGCCTGCGCCACTTGCAGGTGCAGGCCGGCCAGCAGCGTCACGTCGGCGGAGACACCGAACGCGGCGCCGCCCACGGCCGCCGGCGCGGCGGTCGCGCTGGTGGTGCAGCCCAGGCACAGCGCCGTGCCCGCCGCGGCGACCCCCAAACCGCGGGAGGCCAGGCCTCGTCGAAGTGCCCTCATAAGGGGAGTACTCCTCATCTCGTGCTCGTATTCGGGGAAGCATGCGAAAGTGGGCCGAACGCATGTGGTGACGGCCCGCTCACCCGTAGTCTCTTCTCCGGACCGGAAAAGGGGATCGTGCAGGCGCCGTCACTTCGGCCTCGTGCATTCGGAGTACCGACCACCTGCTGATGACGTACCGACGGCTTGGTGACAACCTGGGGGCGGGAGATGGCGGACGGGACGATCGTGGTCTGCGACGCGCTGCGCGCGGTGGGCGAGTCGCTGGCCGCCTACCTGGCGCGCGACGGCCTGACCGTGGCCGCGGTGGTCGCGGCGGCCGAGGAGCTGCTCGACGCCGTCGCCGAGTACCAGCCGACGCTGGTCCTGCTCGACGTCGCGGTGGCCCGCCGCTACCCCGGACGCCTTCTCGCCGCCCTGAACCGCACCGGAAGTGCCAGTGTGCTGATGCTCGGGCCGGTGACCGCGACCGCGGACGCCGCCGAGGCCCTGCGCGACGGCCTGCAAGGCTGGGTCCCGCACCGGGCCTCCGGCGACGAACTGCTGGAGGCGGTGCACGCGGTCCGGCGCGGCGAGTTCCACATGCCGCCGGAACTGGTGGTGGGTGCGCTACGAAGCACGGCCATGCGCAGTACGACCATGCGCGGCACCTCTATGCGCGGCACCCCCATGCACGGCACCGCGACCTCGACGGATTCCGCACGCCGTGACGGATCCGGCGCCACCCCCGCGCGCTTCGGCGACGCCGACGGCGCCACGGCGGACGCCAGGATCGCGGCCCTGGCAGCCCTCGGCGACCGTGAGCGCACCGTCCTGGCGTGCCTGGTGGAGGGGATGGACCGGCGCGGGATAGCCGTCCGGCTGCGGATCTCCGAGAACACCGTCAAGACCCATATCGGCCGCATCCTGGCCAAGCTCGGAGCCCATAGCATGCTTGAGGCCGCCGCCATCGCCCGCGCCGCCGGACTGGGGGATCCAGCACCCTGATCCGGGTGGCGAATTGCTCCGAAAGGGTGACCAAGGTTTCGTGGCCTCGTTGTCCCGGGTGTGAGAGTCCTGCTTTGCGACGCGTACCGCCTGTTCGCCGAAGCCTTCGCGGCAGTCCTGGCGCAGCGCGGCCACCACGTCGTCGGCGTGTGCCTCGACCCGCGCCGGCTGCCGGACTCCCCGCCGGCCGAGGCCGACGTCTGCGTGGCCGACTTCGGCCGGCCGACCGACGACCTCGGCGCGCTCACCGACGCCGCGACCCTCCACAGCGCCAAAACCCTCGCGCTCACCAGCGAGGAATCCGCCGGGCCGCTGCACGCGCTGATCACCGCCGGCGTCGACGGACTGATCTCCAAGCGGCGCAGCCTCGACGAGATCGTCGCCGCGATAGACCGGCTCCACACCGGCGCCGGTTACTACGACCCGGTGCTGGTCCGGCACGCCGTGACCACCAAGCCCCCGCCGCTGGGACGGGAACCGGGGACCTCGTCGCTCACCGGCACGCTGACGCCCCGGGAGCTGGAAGTCCTCACCCAACTGGTGCGCGGCATGTCGACCGGAGGCATGGCCGCCGCGATGGGCATCTCCATCACGACCGTCCGGACGCACACGCAGTCGGTGCTGACCAAGCTCGGTGTGAACTCGCGGCTCCAAGCCGCCGCCTGCGCGGTCAGCTATGGGCTCGTCGAGCCGCCGATGGTGTGAGAAGGCCCGGAAGGCCGCCGGCGAATCAGGCTTCCACCAGCCACGGGAACTGCTCCCGATCCGGACCGACCCACCCGGCGCGCGCCGCGTCGGAGGCCAGCGTGGCCGAGTGGTAGAAGCGGGTCAGCAGCCGCTTGTCGAGCAGTTCCGGATTGCCCTCGGCGAACCGATCGAAATCATCGACGGGATGGGCGTCGGTGTGGTGGCCGACGAGCTCGACCCACGCGCGGCTCATCGTGGCGTGGTACTTCTGGGGCGCGCCCGCGTACCGGGCGGTGTCTTGAATCCCGGTGCTGACCAGCGAAACGGCCTCGCCGGTCCCCACGGAGCGGACCGCGAGCCAGGTCAGGTGCACGTGCTGGCGGTGGCCGAAGCGGTCGGAGGTGGACATGACCTCGGCGAACAGATCCTCGAATGCCATGGGCCGAGGGTACGCGCGCGGGTGGCGGACGCCTTCTGGTTTTTCTGGGGCGCGGCCTTCCCCACGCGCCAGGACCGGCGACCTCGAAACCGTGCTGAAGCAGCTCACCGCGCAGCGCCGGTAGAGCCGTGAACAGCGCCGTGAACCCGGGGCGGCCGACCCTCCCACAACCCGGCCGCCCCGGTCTGATCCGCGCCCGGCCGGCAGGAACGGGACGCGGAGCTCATGGTGGCCGCTACACGGCGGCGGCGAGGGCCGGCCAGGCGAGGGCCGGGCGGGGCAGGGTCTGGGCCTCGAAGGCGGGGAAGTGGTCCTCGGGGCGGGGCAGGCCGAAGCGTTCGCGCAGGGTGCCGCCGTCGTAGGCGGTGCGGAACAGGCCGCGGCGTTGCAGGACCGGGACCACGTGGTCGACGAAGCGGGGCAGGCCGCCGGGTGCGGCTTGGGCGTGCACTGCGAAGCCGTCCGCGGCGCCGGCCTCGGCCCATTCCTGCATCAGGTCGGCGATCTGTTCCGCCGAGCCGGTCGGGACCAGGCCGGGCACGATCAGTGGCAGGAACGGTTCGCGGCCGTATGCCGCTGCGCGCGACTTCACTTCGTAGGCGAACGAGGCGGCCTCGCGGATGTCCCGCTGGCCGGTGAACACGACCTCGGCGTACCGCGCGGCGAACTCCATGTCGTCGGACGTGGGCTCGGCGCGGTGCACCAGCAGCGGCCAGCCCTGCGGGGTCCGCCGCACGTTCAACGGCCCGCGCACCTTGAAGAACAGGCCGATGTGCTCGATCTCCCGCACGCGCTCGCGGCGCACCGTGGCGTCGTCGGCCCAGCTGTCCCACAGCTGCGTGACGACGTCCAGCAGCTCCGCCGCGCGCTCGTACCGGACCGCGGCCTCGACCGGCTCGTCCATGCTGAAGTTGGCCGCCTCGTCCAGGCCGCCGCCGGTCCCCATGTTCCAGCCGGCGCGGCCGTGCGAGATGTGGTCCAGCGAGGCCAGGGAACGGGCCAGGGGGAAGGGCTCGGAGAAGGTCGTCGAGGCGGTCGTGATCAGGCCGATGTGCTCGGTGGCGGTGGCCACGGCGGCGAGCAGCGTCAGCGGCTCCAGGCCGCCGGCGACCACGCTGTCCGGCCCCGGCAGGGCGAGGAAGTCGTCGAGGAACACCGAGTCCAGCAGGCCGCGCTCGGCGGTCCGGGCGAGATCGACGAAGTCGTCGACCTCGTGATTTCCGGGGACGTGCAGGGATGCGATGAGATGAAGCATGAGAGCTCTCTGAAATGGGATTCTTCGGATACGAAGAGGAAAGGGCTCCGAATATTTCGGAGACAGAAGCTTGTTGCTTCATTGGCTGCGATAACCGCAGCTCAGCTCCGGAATTGAGCTAAGCGCACCCAGAACAGATAGCGCTCGCGGTACGTCCCAGATCGACATGCCGGCGAGCCACAAGAAAAGCGGCGCGTCCCATGTCTTGAGAATGACAGCGCTTCTCAGAGAACGTCAATATCGGCGATTCCGTGTCTCAGGATCCGGACCGAATGGCCCATCGCGCCGGGCCGGCATCGGCCCTACCCCGGCCGCCGCCCGGCACCCTAAGGTCAAAGCCATGTCATACCCGTCGCCGCGCTACCTCGCCGACCAGGGCGAGGTCAGCGCCACCTTCCGCACCGCCGCCACCGATCCCGAACTGCGCATCGGGCAGCGGTCGCGCGTCAGCCTGCTCTCCACCGGCGCCACCACCGACGGCCTGTACGGCCTCTACCGATGGGACCTGCTGCCCGCCGACCCGGAACCGACCCCCGCCAAGGAGGGCCACTACCACCGCACCTTTTCCGAATCCTTTTTCATCCTCGACGGCAGCGTGGCCCTCTACGACGGCGACACCTGGCGCGAGGCCACCGCCGGCGACTACCTGTTCGTCCCGCCCGGCGGCGTCCACAGCTTCGCCAACACCACCGGCGCGGCCGCCTCGATGCTGGTGCTGTTCGCCCCCGGCGCGCCCCGCGAACCGTACTTCGAGGAACTCGCGGCGATCCGCGCCGAGGGCCGCCAGCTCACCCCCGAGGAATGGGACGAGCTCTACGCCCGCCACGACCAGTACCGGGCCTGACATGACCGACGGCCACGCGACCGACGCCCGGCCCGCCGAGGCGCGGGTGTCGGCGCGGGTCCTGCTGGTCGACGCGTAGGACCGGCTCCTCTTGTTCCGGAAATGGACCGGCACCGGCACCGACTCCCGACACCGGTACTGACACCGACACTGACACTCCAGCCAGCATTCAAGCCCACACAAGAACCAGCACCTACGCCCACGCCCACACTGAAGCCCATGCCCAAGCTGGCACCAAGGCCGGCACCGAGGCCGACGCCTATCTCGGCCACCGCTGGTGGACCGCCGACGAACTGGCCGCGACCGCCGAGCGCGTCATACCCCTCGGACTGCCCGAGCTTCTGCGCGATCTCGTAGCCGGGCGCATTCCCGCGGAGGTCGTCGTCCTGCCCTGGCATCACTGACATCACATGCTCTGACCTGCGAGAAGGCCGTCTCCCTCGGTCGGTGAGGATCTGATCGCTCACAGCGAACGCCGCCCGGGGAACACCAGAGGGCTCACAGACATTGAGTGAGTCAGACTCAACTTACCTCTCGTAGGGAGCCACAGCAGATGAGTGAGAACATGACCGGCGCGACCAAGGCCTTCCCGGTCATCCCGCTGGACGACGCGGTCGTTCTGCCGGGCATGGTCGTGCCGCTGGATTTGTCGGACTCCGAGACCCGCGCCGCGGTCGACGCCGCCGCGAACGGGCCCACGCGCGGGGGCAAGCCCCAGGTGCTGCTGGTGCCGCGCCTGGACGGCAGCTACGCCAAGTCCGGCGTCGTCGGCATCATCGAGCAGACCGGTCGGATGGCCGGGTCCGGCCGTATGGTCGCGGTCGTGCGCGGTACCCATCGCGCCACCATCGGTGTCGGTACCACCGGTCCCGGTGCGGCGCTGTGGGTCGAGGCGATCGTGCTGGACGAGCCGTCGATCACGTCCCGGACCCGGGAGCTGGCCAAGCAGTACAAGGAACTGGCCATCGAGATCCTGCAGCACCGCGAGGCCTTCCAGGTCGTCGACATGGTGCAGCAGATCACCGACCCCTCGCAGCTGGCCGACTCGGCCGGCTACGCCCCCTACCTCAAGCCGGTGCAGAAGGTCGAGCTGCTGGAGACGCTCAGCGTCGACGAGCGGCTGGAGAAGCTGCTCCAGTGGGGCCGGGAGCACCTGGTCGAGCTGGACGTCAACGAGACGATCCGCAAGGACGTCGAGGACGGCATGGAGAAGCAGCAGCGCGAGTTTCTGCTCCGCCGCCAGCTGGCCGCGGTCCGCAAGGAGCTGGCCGAACTCGACGGCAAGGAGGCCTCCGAGGAGGAGGACTACCGGTCCCGTGTCGAGGCCGCTGACCTTCCCGACAAGGTCCGCGAGGCGGCGCTGAAGGAGGTGGACAAGCTGGAGCGGGCCGGTGAGCAGGGCCCGGAGGCCGGCTGGATCCGCACCTGGCTGGACACCGTCCTGGAGATGCCGTGGAACGAGCGCTCCGAGGAGTCCTACGACATCGCCGGCGCCCGCGCCGTCCTGGACGCCGACCACGCCGGACTGGACGACGTCAAGGAGCGCATCGTCGAGTACCTGGCCGTCCGCAAGAAGCGCCAGGACAAGGGCCTGGAGCTGGTCGGCGGCCGGCGCTCCGGCGCGGTGCTGGCCCTGGTCGGCCCGCCCGGCGTCGGCAAGACCAGCCTCGGCGAGTCGGTGGCCCGCGCCATGGGCCGCGAGTTCGTCCGCGTCGCCCTCGGCGGCGTCCGCGACGAGGCCGAGATCCGCGGCCACCGGCGCACCTACGTCGGCGCGCTGCCCGGCCGGATCGTCCGCGCCATCAAGGACGCCGGCACCATGAACCCGGTCGTCCTGCTGGACGAGATCGACAAGGTCGGCGCCGACTACCGCGGCGACCCGACCGCGGCCCTGCTGGAAGTGCTGGACCCGGCACAGAACCACACCTTCCGGGACCACTACCTGGAGGTCGAGCTGGACCTGTCGGACGTGGTGTTCCTGGCCACGGCCAACGTCCTGGAGGCCATCCCCGGCCCGCTGCTGGACCGCATGGAGCTGGTGCGGCTCGACGGCTACACCGAGGACGAGAAGGTCCTGATCGCCCGCGACCACCTGCTGCCGCGGCAGATCGACCGCGCCGGACTGTCCGCCGACGAGGTGGCGTTCGACGACGAGGCGCTGCGGCTGCTGGCCCAGCAGTACACGCGGGAAGCCGGTGTGCGCGACCTGGAGCGCGCCATCTCCCGGGTGCTGCGTAAGGTCGCCGCGAAGACCGCGCTGGCCGACTCCGAAGCCGCCGCCAAAAGCCCGGCGACGGTTCTGGATCAGGACGGTGCAGGCGCGTCCGACGGCGACGCTGCGGCTCAGGGAGCTGAGGTCACGGCTGGGGTGAGCTCGGACGGGACGGCGGCGACCGGAACCGCGACCGAGGCGACCGAGACCGCGACCGAGACGACCGAGACGACCGAGACGACCGAGGCGACCGAGACCACCCCGACCAAGACCCCCAAGCTCGTCGTGACCGTCGATAACCTGAAGGACTACCTGGGCCGTCCGCGCCACACGCCGGAGACCGCCGACCGGCTGGCCGTGCCCGGCGTGGCGACCGGCCTGGCGGTGACCGGCGCCGGCGGCGAGGTGCTGTTCGTCGAGGCCTCGCTGGCCGACCCGGAGTCCGGCGGCACCGGCGTGACCCTGACCGGCCAGCTGGGCGACGTCATGAAGGAGTCGGCGCAGATCGCGCTGAGCTACCTGCGGTCGCACGGCGCCGAGCTGGAGCTGCCGGTGGCGGACCTGAGCAAGCGCGCGGTGCACATCCACGTGCCGGCCGGGGCCCAGCCCAAGGACGGCCCGAGCGCCGGCGTCACGATGACCACCGCGCTGGCCTCGCTGCTGAGCGGCCGGCTGGTCCGGCAGGACGTGGCGATGACCGGCGAGGTGTCCCTGACCGGGCGGGTGCTGCCGATCGGCGGCGTCAAGCAGAAGCTGCTGGCCGCGCACCAGGCCGGTGCCACGACCGTGCTGCTGCCCAAGCGGAACGGCCCCGACCTGGACGACGTCCCGGCCGAGGTGCTGGAGAAGCTGGACGTGCACCTGGTCGCCGATGTGCGTGAGGTTCTGAACCTCGCGCTGGAGCCCGCGGAGCGCCCTGTCGCTGTGGCTGCCGTCTAGGCACTCCGTGTGGAAAGAGCCGAGGCCCTGGACCGATCCCCTCCGGTCCAGGGCCTCGGTGCGTGCCGGTCAGAACAGCGCCCCCCGCGCCGACGCGGTCGTGACCGAGACGTCGTAGACGTAGCCGAACCACCGGCCGCGCTGCACGCTGACCGTCGCGCCCTCGTCCACGCTCCAGAACGCCCCGGTCGGCACCGGCCAGGCCATGACCTTCGCGACCCCGCCCGGATCGACCGCGAGGTGCCGGTCCTCCGAGCGCTGCCGGATCCGGACCACCTCGCCGACGATCGTGTCCCGCAGCGCCAGATCGGCCAGCGCCCCGAACAACAGCACCAGGTTCCAGGCCGTCACCAGCAACAGCAGCGTGCTGAGGGCGATGACGCCGTACCCGACATAGGTGTGGGAGACCTCGAAGTCCTTGATCGTGAGGTTGTGGCTGCCGAACCAGAGCAGCGCGCTCGGAGCCAGGAGGTAGAACGCGATCGCGAAGACCTGCCCCTTCGACGGACGGCTCCCGACGTTGTAGAGCGAGACGCTCACGATCACACAGACGACCGCGACCCCGATCGTGGTGAACACCTTCACATCAGTGCCGTGGGTCAGCGGCAGCCGCACGAACCAGTGCTTGTGCACGGCGATCCACACCAGCCCCGGCACCAGCACCAGACACGCGCCGATCCGGCGCAGCGCGATGACCACGCTCCGCTTCGGATGCCGGACCCGGCGCTCGGTCGCCACGACATACCCCAGCCGTACCTCGTGCCACACCCCGCCGTACGTCGACCAGGCCCGGCGCTCGTCGCGGGCGCCGAGCGGCAGGGCGCCGACGGTCTTGCGCGCGATGCCGAACCCGGCGGCGAACGCGAGATACCGGTCCCAGATCGCGACCGCGGCCGGCGGCAGGCGCCGGAACTGCTCGTCGGCGGCCAGCCAGTCCCGCAGCCCGAGCCACGCCGAGCAGACCTCCTGCCCGGCCTTGGTCTCCCGCTCGCCGGTGAGCGAGCCGACGACGAGCAGCGCGCCGATCATCACCGCGCCGAACAGGCCGCCGTTGCCGTCACCGTTCGACCGGCTTTTCGCCGCGGCGACGGCCGCGAGCGTCGCCGGCACCAGCGCCGCGACCACCAGCAGGGCCTTGATCCCGGGGCCGTAGCGGGCGCGGGACAGGCCGCGGGCGCGGGCGTCGGCGACGACCTCGCGGTCGAAGTCCTTGTGCCACTTGGCGTCCTGGTCCTTCGTGCCCTGCGCCAGGGCCCGCGCCGGGACGACGCCGCCGCTGGCCAGCGCGGTGACGCGGTGCAGGATCCGCTTCTCGAAGGGCAGGAGCGGGCCCGGGTTGCCGCGGGCCGGGACGTGGATCGGGCGGCCCGCGACTGTGGGGGTCGCGGGCAGGGGAGCGGGCGCCGCGCCGACCTCGTTCGCGACCGCGCCGTACAACCGTGGTGCGGCGCCGGCCGCCGGAATGGTCAGCCCGATCGCCGGGCCGCTCGGACCCGATCCCGGACCGGCTGGCCCGGCCAGACCTGCTCCCGGACCGGCCGGCCCGGCCAGATCCGATCCCGGACCCGCTCCCGGCCCGGCCAGCCCGGCCGCCGGTGTACCCGGGTCGGCGTACCCCGTGGAAGCCATGGCGGTGTAGCCGTGCCCCGCCGACCCGCCCGACCCCGCCTGCCCCGGCACCGCCTGCCCCGGCACCGCCGAGCCGTCCCCCTTCACCCGCACGATCGTGTCCCGCGGATCCGGCCCCACCTGCTCGAACGCCAGCAGCCCGCGCCCCGCCAGGTCCACCAGCGTCGCCTGCACCGCGCTGCCGCCGACCTCCCAGCCGCCGGTCAGGAACTCCGCCACCGCCGGCGGCTCCGGACGCAGGTCCATCGTCCTGGGCCCGGCCTGCGGCATCCGGGGACGCGTCACCGCCTTCACCGCCAGGACCGCCAGCAGCCACAGCGCCACCGCCGCCAGGGCGGCCAGCGCCAGCGGCACGTTGAGATCGCTCCAGTGCCACGCCGTGCCGGTGGTGTGGGCGCGGTGCGGCGTCAGGGCCGCGGGCATGTCAGAACTGCACGCGGACGGGCGCGGTCTCGGCGCCGGCGGCGCGGAAGAACTCGCGGCTGCGGAAGCCGAGCATTGCGGCGAAGACCACGGTCGGGAAGGTGCTGACCGAGTTGTTGAAGCCCAGCACCGCGTCGTTGTAGTACTGGCGCGCGTACGCCGCGCGGTCCTCGGTCGTGGCCAGTTCCTGCTGCAAGGACAGGAAGTTCGTGTTCGCCTTCAGGTCCGGGTACGCCTCGGCGACCGCGAACAGCGACTTCAGCGCCCCGCTCAGCATTCCGTCGGCCTCCGCGGCGGCCTGCGGACCCCCGGCCCCGACCGCGCGGGCGCGCGCCTCCGACACCGCGTCGAAGATCCCGCGCTCGTGGGAGGCGTAGCCCTTCACCGTCTCCACCAGGTTCGGGATCAGGTCGTAACGGCGCTTGAGCTGCACGTCGATCTGGCCCCAGGCGTTGTCGACCTGGTTGCGCCGCCGCACCAGACGGTTGTACAGGCTGATCAGATACAGCAGGAAAAGTACAATCGCGGCACCGACCGCGATGAGCCCGATCATCATCTTCGTTTCCCGACTCCCCGGCGCGGCGATC
Source organism: Catenulispora yoronensis (assembly GCF_039531695.1). Taxonomy (NCBI): domain Bacteria; kingdom Bacillati; phylum Actinomycetota; class Actinomycetes; order Catenulisporales; family Catenulisporaceae; genus Catenulispora; species Catenulispora yoronensis. The sequence goes on along the minus strand of NZ_BAAAQN010000015.1, from coordinate 132,737 downwards.
CGCGCGATCGGTACAGATTGTGGGCCGGTGCGAGGGGGGTCGGCATGCGGGTTTTCCCTAGTGAGGACGTAAGTGAGACCTCTTCGTGACCGCGCAGGTCAGGGCCCGCCGATGGTCCGGTGACGGAGCCCCGACGGGCCGGCCGGTCGGGTCGCCGACCGCCCGGCCCATCGAATCCTCCGTTGCTCAGGAATCAGCTCAGCCGATGGTCCACTGCTGGAGCGCCGAACCGGTGTTCGTCTGCTGCGTCACCAGCGCGCCATTGGCCGTGGACGCGGTGGTCAGCAGCAGATTGCTCTTGGCGTTCGTCAGCGTGTAGGCGCCGCCGGCCAACTTGGTGGCGGTCCAGTGCTGGTTCGAGCCGCCGGTGCAGGTCCACTGGATCACAGCGGTGCCCGCGGCGGTGCCGCCGCCGTTGTCGTCCATGCAGAGCTGCGACTGCTGGTTGACGATCTGGTAGGTGCCGTCGGCCTGCTGGGTGAACGTCCAGGACTGGTTGGGGCCGCCGTTGGGGGCCCAGGTGATCAGTTGCGTCCCGGCGGTGGTTGAGTGGTTGGGGTCGTCGAGGGCCTGGCCGGAGGCCGTCAGGGTGTGGGTGCCGTTGAGGCTGGGCGCGGCGGCCGACACGGTCCAGCTGAAGGTGGTGGTCCCGGTCGCGGTGCCGGACGTGGCGGTGACGGTGACCGTGGAGGTCGCGGCCGTGGTCGGGGTGCCGGTGACGAGGCCGGAGGCGCTGATCGCCAGGCCGGCGGGCAGGCCGGTGGCCGAGAAGGTCAGGGCCTTGTTCTGGCTGTCGGAGGCGGAGATCTGCAGACTGGCCGCGGTGTTCACGGTCGTGGTCTGCGCCCCGGGGTTGGCGACGGTCACGGTCTCGGCGCCCGAGGTCGACGCCGGGGTGAAGGTGAGGGTCTGTTCGGCCGCGGTGCGGCCGCCGCCGACGCTGGTGCCGCTGGTGTCGGTCCAGCCGCGCAGCGGCGTGGTCTCGGCGGTGCGCGTCGACGTGCTCGACAATCCGAGCACCAGGCCGCTGTAACGGTTCACGAGCCGGAAGGCACCGCTCTGGCCGGTGACCGGGACGGCGAACCACTGCTGGCCGACCGTGCCGGTGCTGCCGGACAGCGCGGTCACGGTGGGCTTGGTGCCCCACGCGCGGTTCCCGGTCGAGGTGGCGACGCCGAGGGCCTGGCCGCTGCTCGCGTTGACGACGCGGAAGGAGCCGTCGCCGTTCGCGGTGAACTGCCACGCCTCCAGCGCCGAGCCGGTCGCGGCGGCGTCCGAGGTGGTCGCCGAGCTGCCGGAGACCTGGGCCAGGACCCGGCCGCCGGCGGTGCCGATGGTGTAGGTCTTGGTGGTGTCGACCGGCGGCGCGGCCGGGGCGGCGGAGTCGATCGTCTCGTTGGCGTAGGTGCCGCCCTGGTTGTTGGCGCAGGAGATGGAGCAGTAGGAGCGGAACGTCTTGCCGACGATCATCGGATTGGTCTTGTTGGCGCCGTCCAGGAACCACCGGTACCAGGACCCCGACACGTAGCTGCCGGAGTTGCCGATGAAGTACCACTTCTGCGTCGCCAGGTTGTCGGTGACGTAGTACTGCTGCGGTTCGTTGCCGGTCTGGCCGACGGTCTCCGGCTCGCCGATATACAGCCCCAGATAGGCGTCATAGGTGATGTTCATGACGAACAGCGGGGACTTCGACGGCAGCAGCCCCGCCGCGACCTGCTGGTCCACGGTTCCGGTATTGGCCGGGTTGTAGTCGTGGGCCGGGAGCGTGTAGCCGGTGGGGTTGGTGGAGTCGGTCGGCTCCATGTTGCTCTCCAGGCCGCCGACACCGGGCTGCGTCCACGCGCCGTTGTACCACTTCTGCCAGGTCCCGGCGGCCATCTTGCCGGACAGCGGGGCCCGGGCGACGTGCGCCAGGCCGCCGGTGCTGCCGCCGACGCCGCCCTTCGGCACGACGCGCGAGCCGTAGTAGACGTAGAAGTACCCCGACGCGTAGTCCACGAACAGCCGCTGGTCGCCGTCCCCGTAGTAATAGGTCTGGTTCGGGAACGCCGTGGTGTCGCCGCGCGTGGTGCTGTACGGCGAGGTGATGGCGTGTCCCTGGATGCTCCAGGTCTTCCCCTGGTCGTGGGACACGGCGTAGTCGATGGAGTCGTAGTGCAGTCCGTCGCCGAACGGCTGAGGCGTGAACTCGTTGTGCACCAGCCCGTACCAGTCGCCGGTGTCCGGGTCGACCCAGGTGCCGAGCAGGTCGCAGAAGTTCTTCTGCGAGTAGCCCGAACCGGAGCCGGCCGAGGAGGCGGACAGCCCGGTCGGGCTGTTGTTGCAGCGCCAGGTGGTGTCGTTGTTCTTGTCCGAGGAGTTGGACGGGTTGACGGAGTTGCTGATCGTGGCGTTGCGCGTGGCGCTGTCCAGGTCGGTGCCCGAGTAGAAGTCCCAGTACCGCGGATCGGTGGCGCCGTACAGCGAGGCCGACTGCTGGAAGTAGAACGAGCCGTCCTTGTCGATGTACGGCGAGGCCGGGGTGTCGGTCGGGTAGCCGAAGGACCCCGACGAACCGATCGTGATCGTGTAACCGGACGTCGGCGGCGTCGCCGAGGCCCCGGCCGGGGCCAAGGTCAACGCCGCGACGCCGGTCAGCACACCTGCGGTGGTGGCGGCCGCCAGGGATTTGCGGAGTCTCACGGGTACTCCCTTCGAGGGATGTGGGGGAGGTGCCCGTGTTTTATCTCTCAAAAGCTGTCACGGGTCGAGCTTTTTCAAGCAGAATCCAAGGTGGCCGACACAAAAACACAGCTGCTGCGCGCGGGCTCGTGGGCTCGCGCGCCCACGAACCCGCGCGCCGACGAGCCTGCGTGCTGGCGTACCTGCGCGCCGACGAGCCTGCGTGCTGGCGTGCCTGCGCGCCGACGAGCCTGCGTGCCCGCGCCCGCGTCCTAGCCGATCGTCCAGTGCTGCAAGGCGCTGTTCGCATCCGCCTGCTGGGTCACCAGCGCGTTGTTCGCGGTCGAGGCGGTGGTCAGCAGCAAGCCGCTGTTCACCGACGCGATCGTGTACCCGCCCCCGGACAGCGGGGTCACCTTCCAGTGCTGATTCGCCGTTCCGGCGCACGTCCACTGGATCACCGCCGCACCGGCCGCCGTCGAGCTCCCGGTGACGTCCGCGCACAGGTTCGACGCGCCGTTCACCAGCTGGTACGACCCGTCGGACTGCTCGCTGAACGTCCACTGCTGGTTGGCGCCGCCGTGCAGGCCCCAGGTGATGAGCTGGGTGCCGGTGGCCGTGGAGCTCCCCGGATCGTCCAGCGCCTGCCCGCCGGCCGCGACGGTGTGGACGCCGTTCAGCGACGGCGCCGAGTCGTGGAAGACCTCGAACTCGTACAGCGAGTATCCATACGTGGATCCGCGCGCCGTCCCGTACATCCGGACGTAGCGGCCGGAGGCGTTCGGGAAGGTGAGCGTCTCCGTCCCGCCGGTGCCGTTCGTCCGGGTGTACACCGTCGTCCAGGTGCTGCCGTCGGCCGAGACCTGGATCTGGTAGTTCTTCCCGTACGCCGCCTCCCAGGCCAGCACCACGCGGTTCACCGTCTGCGTCGAGCCCAGGTCGACCTGGAGCCACGTCGGGTCGAGGTACTGGCTCGACCAGCGCGTGGCCAGGTCGCCGTCGGTGGCGTCGGCCGCCGGGAAACTCGACGTCTCCACGCTGGAAGCGGTCGTCGGCTTGCCCTGCGCGAGGTCGCCGGGGATGACGGCTGCCGGCCACAGCGGGTTGTGGCCGACAGCGTCCATGATCGGCACGAACGCCGCGTACGTCGGCACCAGCTTCGGCGTGTTCCACGTCATCTGCGCCAGGTCCCGCAGCGGGTACTTGATCCCGGCGGCGGTCTGGTCCTCGGTCTCCGCGCCCGGGTTGTCGCACCAGACGTGGATCAGCGACCCGAGGTTCTTGGTCCCGTCCGTAATGGTGTTCGAGCCTTGGAAGAGGTCGGGGTTCCAGGATTCGTACATCCACGTCGTGTCCGGCTTGGCACCGCCGTAGACGTAGTACGTCGGCGTCCACGACTCGTTCGCCACAGTGTGCCCGGCGGCGATGAGCTGCTGCGGTGTGAGCCCGTAGTTGTACCAGTACTCGACGACGATGTCCGCGTTCACCGCGATGGTGCCGTCGCCGGACTTGATGCCGTCGTTCCACATCCGCATCGTCTTGCCGTGCGCCCGCACGATGCCGTCGGCCCAGTTCACGAAGCCGTAGTAGGTGTCCTTCGCCGTCGCGTTGGCGCCGTAGTTCTGCTGGGCATACGTGAGCAGCTGCGGATACGCGCTGTAGTTCGTGACGTACTCGTCGGCTCCCAGATGCCAGTACGGACTACTGGTGAACAAGGGTTCGTATTCGGTGATCAGATCGCTGATCAGCGTGCGCGCCCCGGGAATCGTCAGGTCGATGAAGCTGCCGCTGGCCGCGCCGGTGTTGTCCTTCAGCCGGTAGTCGTGCCCGGCCGCCAGCTCCGCGGACAGGACCGCGTCCAGGTGCCCCGGCATGTCGATCTCCGGAACCACGATGACGTGGTACTGGTTGCCCAGCGCGATGATGTTCGCGATGTCCTGCTTGGAGTAGTGCTGCGCCGAGGTGATCTCCGGATGCGTGCTGCTCTCCAGCCGGAATCCGTAGGTGTCCGACAGGTGCAGGTGCAGGTAGTTCAGCTTCAGGTAGGACATGTCGCGGATCTGGTTCTCGACGAACGGCACGTCGAAGAACCGCCGCCCGGTGTCGAGCATCAGCCCGCGCTCGGACTTGGCGGGCGAGTCGGTCGCGGTGCCGGCCGCGATCGTCGGGCTCTGGTGGAGCAGTTGCAGCACGCTGCGGGTGCCCCAGAACTCGCCGGTCGTGGTGCTGCCCTGGATCGAGATGCTGCTGCCGACGGTCATCGTGTAGCCCTCGGACGGCTGGGACCCGCCGAGAGTGAGGGCGACGTCGCCGGGCCCGGCCGTGCCCTGCGCGACCGCGACCGTGCGGCCTTCGAGGGCCGACAGGTCGGCGGCGAAGGTGTTCGCGTCGCCTTGCAGCTGCGACGCGTACGCCGGGTTGATGACGACGCGGCTGCCGGTGCCCCAGGTGAAGGAGCCGGATCCGGCCGACCACGTGCGCACGGCGGGGATGGTCTGCGGAGGGCCGGCGGCGGCGTGCGCGGTGGGGGCCGCGGCGCCGACGGCGACGGGGACGGCGGCGGCGACCAAGGCCGCCGCCGGGAGGATTCGGAGGGATCGCATGGACCTGCCCGGTTCGCTAGACGATTGATTGCTCGGTACGCCGGAACCCCCAGGAACCGATCACCTGGGAGCGCCGAGGGAGCAGTGCATGGTTTTGTGCGAACGTTGCGTGGTCTAGACCGCTGGAGCGCGCTAGTGCGCAGTATTGAGCAGGGATCAGTCGATGGCAAGGCTCTGGGCGAACTCGGACAAGAAGACCGCCACCGGGCCCGGATCGGTGAGGACCGCGAGGTGGTGCGCGGGCAGGCGGCTCGTGAGCCAGCCCAGGGAGGCGGCCTGGTCGGCCTGGTCCTGGTAGGTCTCGCTCAGCTGGAGGTAGGCGCACGGGACGTCCGGCCACGTCGGCGTGGCCGGTGCCGGCTCCTGGAAGTACGCGAGCGCGACCGGGTGCAGCTCGGCGAGGAAGACCTCGCGCTGCGCCTCGTCCGGGATCAGCGAGGCGAGGGTCTCCGGCGGGAACCACTCGTTCCACGGCGGGACCAGGCCGTCGCGCGCCATGGCGGTGAGCGTGTCGGCGAACTCCGGCGGCGAGGTGTCGAAATCGCTGCGGCCGGGGCGGGGCAGCCGGGCGTCGACGAAGGCCGCGCCGAGCACCGGGCCGGCGCCCGAGCGGGCCACGGCCTCGGCTATCGCCGGGAGGTGGGCGCCGGCGCCGCTGTGGGCGGCCAGGACGATGCCCCCGCCGGGTTCGGCGGCGCCGGCGGCCACGGCCGCGTCGGCCTTGGCCACGACCGCCTCGGCGAACCGGGCGGCGTAGGGGCCGGGCCCGCCGGCCAGGCCCAGCAGGCTGGGGGTGCGGGCCTCGAAGCCGCCGGCGTTGAGCGCCTCGGCGACCGGGCGCCACGTCGAGGGGCCGACCAGCGGGCTGTGCACCAGGATCAGGAGCGGCGAGGGTGACGGCGAGGGTGACATGGGGTGATTGTGACCGGGCGGCGGCGTTTCAAGCGCCCTCCCGAGCGGCCCTTCAAGCGCCCCCCCTCAAGCGGCCCCTCAAGCGGCTCTGCGAGCGCCCCGGCAGGCGCCCTCCCGAGCCTGCCGCCCTTGTCGGACCGGCCGCGTAATCTCTAAACCATGCGTCCCTTGTCCGAACTCACCCGCACCGTCGCCCCGATCGAGGTCGTCAGCGACTACCAGCCCGCCGGCGACCAGCCCGCGGCCATCGCCGAGCTGGCCCGCCGGATCGAGGCCGGGGAGCAGGACGTGGTGCTGCTGGGCGCCACCGGTACCGGCAAGTCCGCCACCACCGCCTGGCTGATCGAGAAGCTCCAGCGCCCGACGCTGGTCATGGCGCCGAACAAGACGCTGGCCGCGCAGCTCGCCAACGAGTTCCGCGAGCTGCTGCCGAACAACGCCGTCGAGTACTTCGTCTCGTACTACGACTACTACCAGCCCGAGGCCTACGTCCCGCAGACCGACACCTACATCGAGAAGGACTCCTCGATCAACGAGGAGGTGGAGCGGCTGCGGCACTCCACCACCAACTCGCTGCTGACCCGGCGCGACGTGGTGGTGGTCTCGACCGTGTCCTGCATCTACGGCCTGGGCACGCCCGAGGAGTACCTCAAGAGCTCGGTGCGGATCCAGGTCGGCGAGGAGCACGACCGCGACCGGCTGCTGCGGCGCTTCGTCGACATGCAGTACGCGCGCAACGACGTGGCCTTCACCCGCGGCACGTTCCGGGTCCGGGGCGACACCGTCGAGATCTTCCCGGTCTACGAGGAGCACCCGGTCCGGATCGAGATGTTCGGCGACGAGGTCGAGCGGCTGATGACGCTGCACCCGGTCACCGGCGAGATCCTGACCGTCGACGAGGAGCTGCGGGTCTTCCCGGCCACGCACTACGTCGCCGGCTCGGACCGGATGGAGAAGGCCCTGGGCGGGATCGAGGCCGAGCTCGCCGACCGGCTGGCCGAGCTGGAGCGGCAGGGCAAGCTGCTGGAGGCCCAGCGGCTGCGCATGCGCACCACCTACGACCTGGAGATGATGCGCCAGGTCGGCTTCACCTCCGGCATCGAGAACTACTCCCGGCACATCGACGGCCGCGAGGCCGGCTCCCCGCCCTCGACCCTGATCGACTTCTTCCCCGAGGACTTCCTGCTGGTCATCGACGAGTCGCACGTCACCGTGCCGCAGATCGGCGCGATGCACGAGGGCGACGCCTCCCGCAAGCGCACCCTGGTCGAGCACGGCTTCCGCCTGCCCTCGGCGATCGACAACCGGCCGCTGCGCTGGGAGGAGTTCGAGGAGCGGATCGGGCAGACGGTGTACCTGTCGGCCACCCCGGGACCGTACGAGCTGGCCAAGCAGAAGGACGAGGCGTCGAAGACCCCGGTGGAGCAGATCATCCGCCCCACCGGCCTGGTCGACCCGCAGGTGGTCCTCAAGCCGACCCAGGGCCAGATCGACGACCTGGTGGCCGAGGTCCAGGCCCGGGCGGCGCGCAACGAGCGGGCCCTGGTGACCACCCTGACCAAGAAGATGGCCGAGGACCTCACCGACTACCTGCTGGAGCGCGGCGTCCGCACCCGGTACCTGCACTCCGAGGTCGACACCCTGCGCCGAGTGGAGCTGCTGCGCGAGCTGCGCATGGGCGAGTACGACGTCCTGGTCGGCATCAACCTGCTGCGCGAGGGCCTGGACCTGCCCGAGGTCACCCTGGTGGCGATCCTCGACGCGGACAAGGAGGGCTTCCTGCGCAGCGGGCGCTCGCTGATCCAGACCATCGGCCGCGCGGCCCGCAACGTCAACGGCGAAGTGCACATGTACGCCGACACGGTCACCCCCTCGATGCGGCTGGCGATCGACGAGACCAACCGCCGCCGGGAGAAGCAGCGGGCGTACAACGAGGCCCACGGCGTCGACCCGCAGCCGCTGCGCAAGCGCATCGCGGACATCACCGACCTGCTGGCCCGCGAGGACGCCGACACCGCCGAGCTGCTCGGCGGCTCGGGGCGGCAGCAGTCGCGGGGCAAGGCGCCGGTGCCGGGCGTGGCGTCGAAGGGCACAGTGCGGTCGCTGGACGTGGCGGGCAAGCCGGCCGGGGAGCTGATGGCCTTGATCGAGGACCTGTCGCAGCAGATGCACGCCGCGGCGGCGGAGTTGCAGTTCGAGCTGGCGGCGCGGTTCCGGGACGAGATCGGGGAGTTGAAGAAGGAGCTGCGGTCGATGCAGGCGGCGATGTAGCGGGGTGCTGGCAGCGGTGTAGGTGGGAGAGGCGGGAGAGCTGGTAGAGGTGCAGGTGGGGGGTCGGTCCCGGCGGCGCGGGTGATGTTGTGGAGCGGCTGGCCGGGGCATTCGTCGGAGCGGGGAATGCCCTGCTTTGCCGTTCCGGCGGCCCCGCCACGGTTGGAACGATCGTTCCCGGGCATGCGGAGGTTCCCGACGTGTCGGTCATGTCCACCGTCCCACCGGCGGAGTTACTGTGGAACCGAGGGAGCGGGAGCACCGCGATGACCAGGTTCGATCCGCACCGGATCCGTAGCGGCGACGAGCCGATGCATGCGCGCAGCCCGTTGCGCATGCGGCTGACCATGGCCTTGATCGGCCTGGCCAGCGCGATCGGCGGTGTCGTCTTCTTCCAGACGCAGCGGGCGACCGGCTGGGTCATCGGCTGCGGCGTCGTCGGCGTGCTGGCGTTCGTCGACGTGCTCGTCGTGGCGCGGCACATCCGTCAGGGTCCGCACTACCAGCCGGGGCGCGACATTCCGCCGTACCGGCCGGTCGAGGAGCCCGAGGACCTGCCGCCGTCCCGCGCGCCCCTGTCCCGGCGCACGCGGGAGCAGGTGTACCTGGCGATGATGGGGACGTGCCTGGTGCTGATCATCCTGGCGTGGACCGTCGTGCGGCTGTTCTCCCCGGGGCTGGCGGTGGCGATGAGCGTGGTGGCGGCCTTCATCCCGCCGTTCGCGGTGATGGTGGCGAACTCGCGGGGCCGGGACTGGTGAGAGCCTGGCGGTGGCGCGCACGCTTCCGTACGCTGGCCCCAGCGCCCGTACTGTAACGTGTTCTAGTTCCGTCCCAGCGTTCGGCGAGGAGCCTCCATGACCGCGGACCTGAAGCTCGGCCTCCAGCTCGGCTACTGGGCGTCGAAGCCGCCCGAGCACGACTGGGTGGCCCTGGCCCGCGAGGCCGAGGACCTGGGCTACGACTCGGTCTGGACCGCCGAGTCCTGGGGTTCCGACGTCTTCACCCCGCTGGCCTACCTCGCCGCCAGCACCACCCGCATCCGCCTGGGCACCGGCATCGCGCAGATGGCGGCCCGCACCCCCACCGCCACCGCGATGCACGCCATCACCCTGGACCACCTCTCCGGCGGCCGCGCGATCCTCGGCCTGGGCCTCAGCGGCCCCCAGGTCGTCGAGGGCTGGTACGGCCGCCCGTACCCCAAGCCCCTGGCCCGCACCCGCGAATACGTCGACGTCATCCGCAAGGTCCTGCGCCGCGAGACCGTGACCAACGACGGCGAGTACTACCCGCTCCCGTACCAGGGCCCGGACTCCCTCGGCCTCGGCAAGCCCCTGCGCACCAACCTCCGCCCCCTCCGCAAAGACCTCCCGATCTTCCTGGGCGCCGAGGGCCCGAAGAACGTCGCCCTCACCGCCGAGATCGCCGACGGCTGGCTCCCGCTCTACTACGTCCCGGACCGCCCCGAGGTCTACGCCGACCAGATCGCCCACGCCAAAGACGGCTTCGAGATCACGGCCATGGTCCACCTCGCCGTCACCGGCCCCACCCACGACGAGATCGAGCAAGCCCTCTGGCCGATCAAGGGCGCGCTCGGCTTCTACGTCGGCGGCATGGGCGCCAAGGGCGCGAACTTCCACAAGAACCTGATGGTCCGCATGGGCTACGAGGCCGAAGCCGACCAGATCCAGGAACTCTTCCTGGCAGGCAAGCGCGAGGAAGCCGTGATGGCCGTCCCGAGCAAGTTCGCCGACGAGATCTCGCTGGTGGGACCGCCGGAGCGGATCAAGGAGCGGCTGGCGGCGTGGCGGGAGTCTCCGGTGACGACACTTCTGGTGACGGCGAAGGAATCGGGGACGCTGCGTATGCTGGCGGAGTCGGTGCTTTAGGGGTTGGTGGCTTGCCTTCGGCGAGGAGGTCTTCTAGGGCGGCTGCGAAACGCCGGATTACGTGTGTACTGCGATTCTCTTTAGGAATTTCTGAGGCTATCTTCACCAGGTCGGAAACTTGGCTGTAGGCATCTTTTGGGACCAGGTCGGCATGGATTGCGGCAATCAGAATCCCGATGGCCATCGCGCTATATCTGTTTCTCTCCAGGATCTGCGGACTGAGATTGAGAAGCTGGCGATGAATGGCCAACAGATCTCTGATTGCGTCGCCGCTATTTGGAGAACTCAATGCGGCGACCGCAGCCAATAGCGCGTGAGCTGGCGTTGTCGCCGGTCGGCCGGGGAATCGGATCACGATGTTCGCGGTGCCGGGCAGCGCGGCCATGATCGGCTCGATGCCGTGCATGAGGATGTCTTCGGCTTTGGTCGCCGTGAAATTGGCCTTGCGAAGAATCCAGTCGGAGTCCTGGCTCGCGAACACGGCCAAGTCGTCAGAATCGATCGTGTAAGTCCAGCTGAGGTCCGGCGGCGGCGCCGAGACCGATCTGCCGGCGATGGAAATCCAGAGCTGGATATCGCGATCGATCCCAACGCGCGTTCTCGTGACCTCAAGAAGGCGGATCAGCCCGTTTCGTCCCTCAGTGGTGAGCTGACCCCGCCACAACAGTGTCGTGTTCCGCCATTCCGCGACCGGCGCCGTCGAATCGCCGAACAACCGGCTCGCGCTCATCCCGTCGCCGGCGACGGTCGCCAAGAGCGCGAGGTTCGCGCTCCAGTTGGCGTGGCGCTGAACCACGGTGATCGGGAGCGGCCGGTAGGCGGCGTACTCAGAGTTCGACCGCTCGTCGAACGACTCTGAGAACAGCTCGACCAACAGCTCGGTCACATCGGGGTCCGGAACCACCAGCTTCGTCAAGAACTCGATGATCGGGGTGCGCGCCGCCAGACACTCGAACGACAGCAGCGCATGAAGCAGTCCGTCGTCCACCTTCGTCGGCAACACCGACGAAGCCCGGTTCCGCGCCGCAGCGGTATGCGCGATCAGCTTGGCGACCAGCCGGGCGATCAGATACTCGCCGAAGGTCGCGTGCAGGAATTCGTAGGTCTGCGATATGACGCCGTCGCGCGTTGCCCTGGTGTCGTGGATGAAGAAGAAGCGGCCTACCGCCAACTGCCCCGCCGTCAGCGACTTCCGCATCCGGCGCTCGCCGCCGGCCGGCGATGCCATACGCAGTCCGGTCAGATCGGCCGTGACGTCCTCGTCGGTCGCCCATTGCGCTCGGCGGTTGAACATCGCGAACGCCACGACCGACAGATCGTTGAGTTCGCGTTCGATGGCGTCGTGTTCGGCCGGCCCCGGCCGCTCCTTCTCGACCTCCCGACGTGCGAAGTCGGTCAGCAGGGCTTCGTAGAGCGCGGCCTGATCGAAGTCCTGGTCGGCGGACCCCAGGGCGTTCGCCGAGGCGTCGTAGAGCGCGAGCATGAGCAGCATCAGCGGCTGCTCGGCCAACTGCTCGTGACGCAATGCCGCGTCAGCGGTCAGCGGACGCAGACCCCGCGACGCGAGGATCGCCTCATTGTGCTCGGCCCAGACGTCGAGCCACGCCTTGACCTGCCGATCGTCGAACGGCTCCAGGCACATCACCACCGAGTCGGCGGGGATGCGCGCCCGATCCGCGACCGCGATCCGGCTGGTGACGAGCACCGCCACCGCGCGACCTTGATCGCTCTCGCGCTCCTGGAACTTGCGGACGTTCTCCAGGAAGTCGGTCTGAGCGACGCCGGTCGCCTGCAGAAGTTCGTCGAACCCGTCGAGCAGCACGACCGGCATCGCCTCCGGAGCCGATCTGACCAGGTCGGGCCATCGCACAAGCTCCCCGGTGGCCTGCCGTACCGCCTCCTCGATCTGCGTCTGGAGGTCGGCGTTGGCGTCCACGCTCCGCAGCTCGACCCGGATCGGCAGGAACCGGTCGGCCGGCAGACGCGCCGCCAACACCCGCGTCAGCACCGACTTGCCCGAACCGGGGTGGCCCAGGACCAGCAGCGGATATCGCTGAGCGGGAACCGACACCAGGTAGGAGGCGAGATAGAGGTCCAGGTCGTCGCGGACCGGACAGTCCTTCCACCACAGCTCCTGGGCCGGATTCACAGAGGGATGCCAGCTCGTGGCCCGGAACCGGTGGTCGATGTATCCCTCGCCCAGCGTCGGCACATTGAGGTCGGACGCCTGGCTCTGAGTGATCGGCTTGTCCAGTACGGCACGATAGGCCAACGACAGAGCGCTGCGGATGTCCGGGGGAGTGGGCGGTGCGAGCCTTGCCAGCAGCGTCTCCAGCTGAGTCAGCCCACTACGAACCTCGCGAACCTCGTCCAAGGTCCGCGCGTGGGAGCTCAGGTTCAGCCAGATACCGAACTCCGCGCACTCCTCGGCCAGAGCCCGCAGACGCTCCTCATACCGGAGAACAGCCGACGTCGCGATAGAGCTGTGCAGCTCGCGGACCTGCTCCTGCTTGGCACTGCTCAATGCTTCGAACACGGCCAGGCCTTCGAGATGCAGTAGAAAAGTTGTCGTCCGCTGGGCGAAGAGGACATCGACGTTCGATGGTGCCCCCTGCCACAGGACGGCGCGGGTCAGGCCTAGAAACGAATCATCAGTAGGGTGGCTGCCGGTCACCACCATGACCTGTTCCCCGCCCGACGCCCCCAGATCCTCGATCCCGACCGCCCTGAGCTGCTCCTCGACGGCCTCGAAGAACGCCGTGATCACGACGATCCAGTGCGCGGCCGTCACCCGCTCGGTCCGTGTCAGGGCATTGAGTCCCGACAGTCGCCCCTTCAACCCCTTCAGTGCCTTGTCCGCGATCCGCACCGCCTCACTCTTCGCCTCGAAGAGATCCACCGCGCCGACCCCGGCCAGCACTCCCGACCCGGCCGTGTCCAGGAACGCGATCAGCTTGCTGTCCCCGCCGCCGAGCATCTTCACCGCGTCCGTATAACGCAAAGACCGCCGCACCCGACCATCATCCCGGGCGCGGCGGCCTCAAACCACCAGAATCAGTACTCTCAAGCACCAGGTATCAAGCGGGCTCGTGCTCGTGCTCAGGCCCGTGCGCGTGCTCACGAGTTCGGCGGGTCGGCGTCCTGGTCGGCCAGGAACCGCTCGAACTCCGCCGCCAGCTCGTCCGCGGTCGGCATCCGGCCGTCGTTGTCGCTGAGCAGGTTCTTGCGGCCCTCGGTCACGTTGAAGGCGTCGTACTGCCGCTCCAGCGCCCGCACCACGTCCTCCACCTCCGAGGACTCCTGCACCTGGCGGTCGATGTCCTCCGACGCCCGGCGGGCCGCGTCGCGCAGCTCGGTGTCCGGCAGCACCAGGCCGGTCGCCTCGGACACCGCGCGCAGCAGGCGGATGGCGGCCTGCGGGTAGAGCGAGGAGGCCAGGTAGTGCGGCACGTGGACGGCGAAGCCGGCGGCGTCGTAGCCCCACTCGCCCAGGCGGTACTCCAGCAGGCTGGCCGCGGAGCTGGGGACCTGGAGGCGGTCCAGGACCGGCTGGTCGGTGGTGTCCACCAGGTCGGGGTTGGTGGCGTGGGCGGTGATGCCCAGGGGGCGGGTGTGGGGGATGCCCATCGGGATGCCGTGCATGCCGACGGTGAGGCGCACGTCGAAGTGGTCGATCAGGGTGCGGATCGCGGCCGCGAACAGCTCCCATTCGCGGTCCGGCTCCAGGCCGTCCAGCAGCAGGAAGCTCTTGCCCGCCCCGTCGGTGAGCAGGTGCAGGTCCAGCGCCGGGTCCTCGTAGTGCTCGTAGTGGTCCTTGTCGAAGGTCATCGTGGGCCGGCGGCTGCGGTAGTCGATCAGCCGGTCCACGTCGAAGGAGGCCACCAGGCGGTGGTCGAACTGGTCCAGGAGGTGTTCGCCGGCCAGGCGGCCCGCGCCGCCGGCGTCCATGAACCCCTCCAACTGGTGCAGCAGGACCACGCCGGCCAGACCCGGGGTGCCGGGCGCCAGCTCGTACAGAGCTTTCGGATCCTTGCGCGCGACCACTGTGAAGCACCTCATCCGTCTAGTCGTGGCTGTCCGGCGGTTCTCGTCCAGCGTAACCATCAGCGGCGAACGGGTGTCGATCTATTCCGTTGTCCGTGAGTTTTGCCGCATAACAAACCGGTAGCGCGCCACCGGCCAGGACCGGTGGCGCGCCAGGGATTCCGGGGTCGTGCGGCGTCGATTCAGGACGCCGCGCGGCGGATCCGGCCTGCGTAGCGGGCCTCCAGGACGTCGTTGTGGACGTCGCCGCCGTCGATGTTCGCCGACAGGTACACCGGCGGCTCGACGCCGCGCTCGGCCAGCAGCCGCACCGCCTCGGCGATCATCGACTGCGCCAGGACGGTGTTGCCGACCGAGGAGATCCCGCAGACGTTCGCGCCCAGGGACGGCAGCGGCAGCACCGAGTCCCCGTACGGGGCGCCGTTGTCCAGCACCACGTCGGCGAAGTCCATGAGGCGCTTGCCGGAGGAGTGGCGCGAGGTGATCCGGGAGGTGTGCTGGACGGAAGTGATCGCGATCAGCTTGTGCCCCCGCGCCGTGACCAGCTCGGCCAGGTCGACGATCACGCCGTTGCCGCCGGAGTTCGAGCCGATCACGAACACGTCCTGCGGCTGCACCGGGGCGAGCTCGTAGATCCGCTGCGCCAGGCCCTCCAGGCGCTCGATCTTCGGGTCGTCCAGGAAGTCGACCGGCTCTCCGCCGAACAGGATCAGGTCGCGCAGCGCCAGCTTGTTGGTCGGCACGAAGCCGCCGGCGCGCCCGGACAGCTCCATGGCCAGCGCCTCGGAGTGGCCGGTGCCGAACGCCTGGAGCACGCCCTCGGCGGCGAGCGAGTCGGCGATCAGCGCCCCGGCGGCGGCCACCGCCGGCAGCTGGGTGGTCTCGACGTGCTCCAGGACCCGGCGGACCTCGGCCAGGTACCCGGTCGGTGAAAGCTCGGGCGGCAGGGACTCCATGTGCGGCACGTCTCCCCTCGAAAGGCCGGCGGCGGCGCGGCCCGCGCGGAACCCCGGGGCCGGCTGCGTCCGGTGTGGTCTGGACCACTGTGATCCGCGTCCCATGAAAGCAGATCCAGGGTTCATCCGTATGGCGGTTTGCAATACCCGTGCGACTCCTGGGATCATGGCTGGAACGGAGGGGAGTACTCCCCAATCGGACGGGTCGTCATCACGGAGTTCTCACCGGCTCCCGGCCCCCCAGCCTGAGCAGGTTCTTTCAGGCGGAGAAGACCTCCGGCGCTTGTGTGTACCTTGACAACGCCGGAGGAGTCCCGAGATGCATGTCACCCTTGCTGTTTGGATCGCGACGATCGCCGTGCTGGCCCTGGCCGTCGCCGCGGACCTGTGGCACGGCATCCGCTATCCGCACGCCATCAAGACCCGCGAAGCCGCGGTCTGGGTGTCCTGCATCGTGGCCGCGACCGTGCTGTTCGGCATCGGGCTCTGGTACTTCACCGGGCATCGCTACGGCGGCGAGTTCTTCGCCGGCTGGATCACCGAGTACAGCCTGAGCGTCGACAACCTGTTCGTCTTCGTCATCATCCTCACCAAGTTCAAGGTGCCGCGCGCCTATCAGTCCCAGGTCCTGCTCTGGGGCGTGATCATGGCGCTGGTGCTGCGCGGCGCGTTCATCGCCGCCGGCAGCGCGATCATCAGCAAGTTCAGCTGGGTCTTCTACCTCTTCGGCGCGTTCCTGATCTACACCGCCGTCAAGCTGGCCACCGGCCACGGCGGCGAGGAGGACTTCAAGGAGAACCGCCTGCTCAAGCGGGTGAAGAAGGCCGTGAAGACGACCGACGACTACGACGGCGCCCGGCTGGTCACGCACGTGGGCGGGCACCGGCGGTTCACCCCGATGCTGATCGTCATGGTCGCCATCGGGTCCACCGACCTGCTGTTCGCCCTGGACTCGATCCCGGCGATCTTCGGGCTCACCAAGGAGCCCTACATCGTCTTCACCGCCAACGCCTTCGCGCTGCTGGGGCTGCGGCAGCTGTACTTCCTGCTCGGCGCGCTGATGGACCGGCTGGTGCACCTGTCCTACGGGCTGTCGGTGATCCTGGGCTTCATCGGCCTGAAGATGCTGTTCGAGGCGCTGCACGGCTCGGGCGTGGAGCACATCGGGCCGATCACCGTCCCGACCATCGGCATCGCCGCCTCGCTGACCGTCATCATCGGGGTCCTGGCGATCACGACGGTCACCAGCCTGCTGAGTACGCGGCGCAACGGCGCGCCGGCCGAGGCGATCTCGGTCGAGACCGCGGCCGGTGACGAGGTCGCCGCCAGCAAGGCGTCGAAGCACGAGTAGCGCGGACAGTTCCAACAGCGCGCACAGTTTTAACAACGCACGCGGTTCCAACAGTGCGCACAGTCACTGACAGAAGATGTCAGTGACGTCCCTCGACACTGAGCGCATGGAACTCGTACGCGCCACGCGGCGGGCCGAGCAGTTGCTCGTTCCCGCCGCCTTCGTGACCGCGCTCGGCAACAACGTGCAGTTGATCGCCGGGGCGCTGCTGATGATCCGTTCCGACAGGACGATGCTGGCGGTCGGGCTGCTGTTCGTCGCGGTGGCGGCGCCGCAGGCCGTGCTGTCGCCGATCTTCGGGCGGCTGGCCGACCGCTACGACCGGCGGCGGCTGTGGATCGGCTGCGACCTGGCCTCGGCGGTGCTGGCGCTGGCGCTGCCGGTGTGGCTGGCGTCCGGCGGGGCGAAGGGGCCCGGGATCTACGCGGCGAACTTCGCGCTGGCCGTGGTGGCGGCGCTGTTCTTCCCGGTGAGCAACGCGCTGATCAAGGAGCGGGTGCGGCCGAGCCAGGTGCGCCGGTTCAACGCGAACTACGAGATGGCGACCCAGGCCGGGATGCTGCTGTCGGCGACCGTCGGCGGGCTGCTGGTGCAGCGGCTCGGGGCGGTGCCGCTGTTGTTCTTCAACGCCGGGACGTTCGCGGTGTCGGCGGCCCTGGTGGCCGGAGTGGGGAGGCGGAGTGCGGTAACCGGAGCTGAAACCAGTGTTGCGGCCGGTGCGACGCCGGCAATCATCCCCACAACCGCCTCGACAACCGCCTCGACAACCGCTCCGACCGCCGCCCTGACCGCCGGACAGCCCGCGAGCTCCCGCGTCCCGCTCGGCCGCCTGATCGTCCTCTACGCGCAGGGCAGCGTCGTCGTGACGGTGTTCAACGCGCTGCTGCCGAAGCTGGTCCTGGGCGAGTGGGAGCGCGGCGCGGCGCTGTTCGGCATCGTCGACGCCATCGGGAGCCTGGGCTTCCTGGCGGCCACGGCCTTCTACAAGGCGGCCGGTCGGCGGTTCAACGACCTGCCGATCGCGGTGTTCGGGTTCCTGGCGTGCAACGTCGCGCTGGTCCTGCAACCGCTGTTCGGGCCGGTGGGCCTGGGCCTGGGGGTCGCGCTCGGCGCGTTCACCTACGGCACGGCACGGATCGCGTCGCGCTCGCTGGTGATGACCAGCGTCGACGAGGCGCACGCCGGCCGGGCCTTCGGGCTGGCCAACGGCGCCGGGCTGGCGGCCACGGTGGTGGCGATGCTGGGGATCGCCGAGCTGGTCGACCGCTCCGACAGCCGGTGGGGCTTCGCGGCGCTGGCCGGGCTGAGCGCGGTCGCGGCGGTGGCGGCCGGAGTGCTGCTGCGCGGGCCGCTGTCACATTCGCGCGACGGCGTACGTCATAGCGACGACCGTGAACAGCACCACGGCGCGATCGGCGCCGGGATCCGTAGCAGGATGGGGAACCATGAGCGACGACGTCGAGCAGCTGGCGGAGTTCTTCCAGTCCCAGCGCCCGCACCTGACAGCTGTGGCGTACCGGATGCTGGGGTCGCTGGCTGAGGCGGACGACGCCGTCCAGGAGGCCTACCTGCGGCTGAACCGGTCGGACGTGACCGAGGTGGAGAACCTGGCCGGGTGGCTGACGACGGTCACCGGCCGGGTCTGCCTGGACGTGCTGCGCGCCCGCCGCACCCACGGCGAGGAGGACCTGGAGGGCCCGGCCGGCGCCGCGGCGGCCGAGACCGCCGACCGCGACGCGCTGGCCGACCCGGAGCTGGCGGCCGAGCTGTCGGACTCGCTGGGCCTGGCCCTGCTGGTGGTGATGGACACCCTCGGTCCGTCCGAGCGCCTGGCCTTCGTCCTGCACGACCTGTTCGCGGTCCCGTTCGAGGAGATCGCCCCGATCGTCGGCAAGAGCACCGCCGCGGTCCGCCAGCTGGCCAGCCGCGCCCGCCGCCGGGTCCGCGGCCAGGCCGAGGAGACCGAGAACGACCGCGCCCGGCAGCGCCAGGTGGTCGGCGCCTTCCTGGCGGCCTCGCGCGGCGGCGACTTCGCGGGACTGCTGCGGCTGCTGGACCCCGACGTCGTGCTCCGCGCCGACCTGACCGCCGCCGGCTTCGGCGCCCCGGCCGAGGTCCGCGGTGCCGGCGACGTGGCCGAGCAGTTCTCGGGCCGGGCCCAGGCCGCGCAGCTGGCGCTGGTCGACGGGACGCCGGGCCTGGCGTGGGCGCCGGGCGGCGCGGCGCGGGTGGTCTTCGACTTCACGGTGGTCGGCGGGCGGATCGTGGCGATCGAGATGCTGGCCGATGCCGGGCTGCTGGCGGGGCTGGAGATCGAGCTGGTGGGGCCGGTGGGGGCTACCGAGTCGGTCGAGTCGGTCGAGTCGGCGGGGTCGTCGGAGTCGGTCGGGTCGGCGGAGTCGGTCGAGTCGTCGGAGTCGGCGACAGGGTGAGCTCCGCGAAGCGGACGACGGCGTCGGTGACCGCATGGAACCGCGGCGACTGGAAGAAGTCGAAGTTGTGCTGCGTGCCGGGTAGTTCGGCGTAGACGACCGGCTGAGCGGAGGACGCGCGCAGCCGGTCGGCAAAGGCCCGGGCGTCGCGGCGCAGCACCAGGGTGTCCAGCGTGCCGTGGACGATCAGGAACGGCGGAGCGTCGGGGCTGACGCAGTCCTGCGGGGACGCCGGCGCGCCGGGCTCGGAGCGGCCGACAGGTCCGTAGTACCCGTAGAACCCGATGACGCCGCGCACCTCGGTCCCGGCTCCGCCTTCGGACGGCGGAGCCATCGCGGCCATCGCTGCCAAATGCGCTCCCGCAGAACCGCCGGCCACGAAGATCGCCTCGGGGCTGCCGCCGTACGCCGGCACGTTGGCGCGCGTCCAGTCCAGCGCGGCCCGCACGTCGGCGAGCTGATCCCCGTAGCCGACGCGAAGGAGCCGGTAGTCGATGCTGATACAGACCCAGCCCTGTGCCGCGAGCCGGTACAGCAGAGGCCTGGCACCCAGCATCTTGCTGCCTATCAGAAACCCGCCGCCGTGGATGTAGACCAGCACCGGCGCCTCTGACCGTCGGCGCCGACGGGAGACGTACACGTCCAGCCGGTTGCCGCGCCGGGCCGGGCCGTAGCGGCGGTTGCGGACCCGGCGCACATCCGGTCGCCACGAGATGATCGGCACCACCAGACGCCACCACGGCGGTCGGGTGGGGCGGGGCGCGCTGTCGGGCCCGTAGACCGCCCGGAACGCCTCGGACAGCGCCGGTCGCGCCGACCGGGCCCGGACCGCGATCCGGCCGAGCAGCAGTGCGTCCAGCGCGGTGAGGGCCACGAGCAGCCACCACACCCCCGGCCGCGGGGCGACCAAGGTGCCGACGGTCCCCGCGACCAGCCAGCACAAGCCCAGCACTGGCAGCTCGTTGATCCACCAGCCCAACACGAACTGGATGTTGAACGGCGAGGAGTGGCGCGGCATCGGAGGGAACAAGGCCAGCAAGGCGAACAGAGCCAGGTTCAGCGTGGTGGTCAGCGCGCCGGACATGTCCTCACCCTGCCTGCGGGGACACGCCCAGGTCGCTCCTGGCCGCGTGCTCCGTATCGTACAACGCTGATTCAGTGCGCGATGTCCGCCAAGGGCTGGATCCGCGAGTTCGGCGCCGGGAGGTGCGGCCAGCAGTCGACCGACGCGCCGCAGCCAACGGGAGCGTCGGCGTCGAGGAACACGGCGGTCACCGCCGCCGGGCCCGCGTCGTGGTCCTCAGTGTCGGGCGGACAGTGGGTGATCAGCGACGCGCCGGAGACACCGATCAGCGTGATCGGGAGCGCGATCATGAAGACGGCGGCGGTCAGGCTCAGCGCGCGGGCCCGGCCGGTGAGGGCGCGGTCCAGCCGCAGCAGGCGGCGCACGCGGCGCAGGGTCGGCGAGGAGTCGATGCTCAGCGTGCTCGGGTCGGCGGTGAAGGCGGTGTTGGGGGACGGCACCGGGGCGGCCTTGGCAGCCGTGCCAGCCGCACCCTTCGAGCCTGCCGCGCCGACTCTGGCCGCTGCGCCGGCCGGACCCTTCGAGCCTGCCCCGCCAGCCGCACCCTTCGAGCCGGTCGCGCCGGTCGCACCTTCCCGGCCCGCCGCCCCCGAACCAGTCCTGACCTCGCCCGCAGCGCCATCGGGACCCGCAGTACCCCGGTCCGGCGTCAGCGCGGGCAGGAGCATCGGCATCGGCGTCGCCGTGGGGTCCAGGTCGGGCGCGTGCCCGGTCCCGATCACCGCCAGCGCCGCCGCGACCGCCGGGGCGCTGGTCCGCGCCACCGCCGCGTCGTCGGCGATCAGCTCCACCAGCCGCCGCGTCTCGCGCTCCGCGTAGGTCAGCAGCCGCACGTGCGGCACCGTGCGCCCGATCGCCGCCGCCAGGGCGATGACCACGTGGTGGTGGCCGGAGACGTGCGCCCGCTCGTGCAGCAGCACCGCCTCCAGCTGCGTGGCGTTGAGCCGGGACAGCGCGCCGGTCGTGATGACGATGTCGCCCGGGAGGCAGTAGCAGGCCGGCGCCGGGTGGTCCAGGACCAGGACCCCGAGTTCCTCGTCGCGGGTGGCCAGCATCCGCAGGACCCGCAGGTGCGCCCGGCGGCGCAGCCGGGCCCGGCCGAACGTCACCAGCAGGCAGTACAGGATCCGCAGCACCAGCGCGCCGGCCGAGACCAGGCCGATGTGGCCCACCCAGGTCGCCACCGAGCTGTGCTCGCCGACGGGCAGAGTGTCGGCGCAGCGGTCCAGCGCCGGGCTCAGCTCGGACAGCCCCTCGACCAGAGTCAGCGCCAGCGCGAGCCCGGCGCCGACCGAGGCGGCCAGGAACGAGCAGCTCAGGATCTGCAGCAGCAGCACCGTCAGCCGGGGCGCGCGGTCGGAGGGCCAGAAGCGGGCCAGCAGCGCCGGGGCGAACAGGGCCACGGCCACCGCGTACAGGCCGAGGATCAGTGCCGCTATCACTGCCGGGGGTCCGCCTGGGGCTCGGGCTCCGGCGGGAAGATCTCCAAGGCGGCGCGCAGGGCCCGGGCCTCGTCGTCCGAGAGCTGCTCCAGGAAGTGGACGAACGCGACGGCCTGGTTGTCGCTGGTGGCCCAGGCGTCCCGCATCAGGCGCGCGGTGTACGACTCGCGGGAGGCGACCGCCTCGTAGACGTACGCCCGGCCCTGCGGCTGCCGGCGCAGCCAGCCCTTGCGGTGCAGCTTGTCCATCACCGTCATCACGGTCGTGTAGGCGAGCGCGCGGTCGGTGTTGAGGTCGTCGAGCACGTCACGGACCAGCACCGGGCGATTGCGCCGCCATATCCGGTCCATGACGGCGGCTTCGAGATCTCCGAGTTGTCGCATCGCCACGCCCGCAAGCCTAATCCACGCTGGTCGCTCCGGGAATCAGTGCTTTGGCGCGGGCGTCACCGAGCCGGGCTCCGGCCCCGGCTCCTGCTCCACCGGAGACGGCCGGGGACGCGGCTTCGGCTTCGGACGCGGCCGCGCACTGGCCGAGGGCGAGGGCGGCGGCACCTTCGAGCCCGTCCCGCCGACCCCCGTCCCGCCGACAACCGACAGGTCCGCGGTCCGCTCCACCGGCGCGGTCACCGGCGCGGTCACCGCCGCCGACCCCCGGCTCCCGATCAGACCGGACATGGTGAGCACGACGCCGGTGAGGGTCATCCCCACGGACAAGGCGAAGTGGACCCGGCGCGCGGGCCGGACCCACGCGAGATACGAGGCGTCGACGAGCATGCCGCCACGATCTCCGAAGGCGCGCGCCGAACCGGGCCCAACCACGTCACGGCGGCGCGCGGCGCCGAACGAGCCACTCGCGTGGTCCAGTTGTTGGACTGGTGGTCGTCCGCTTGTCGGACTACATCCGCTCAGTTTGCCCGATGCCGTGACCAATGGCGCGGATGCGGCATCCTCCACCGGTTCTCAAGTGCGGCCGCCGATCTGTCGCGCCGCAGATCAGTGCCCGGTCGGCGGCCCGGGGGCGCCCGATCGGCCCCGCTGGGCCCCGGTGGGGCCGCTGGCGGGTTTGAGGCCGGCTTGAGATTTCCTGCACGCGCGGTATTGCAATCGGGCACTGTGGGTGAGGAGAATGACAGGACCCTGGTTAACATGATTAACGAATGACCCCCTGATTGTTCGTCTTGTGTTCGTCCGCGCCAAACGCGCGAGCGCTGTGAGGTGACAAGCGATGAGGCTTGTGGTGGCTGGTCGCAGGGATGACCGACCGCAGCCGGCATTGGACAACGCACTGCGCCTGGACGGGTTCGCGGTGCGCCGGCTGCGTGCCGACGACCTGCCCGGGATGGCGGCGTTCTCGCCGCACGCAGTGCTCATTGACCTCGGGCTGCTCGACGAGGAGTCGTTGGCGCTGTGCGAGCGCATCCGGCGCCGCACCGACGCCGCGCTGGTGGCGATCACCGCGCGCGCCGACCGCGGGCTGTGGATCGAGGGCCGCCGGCTGGGCGTCGACGACTTCGTGGTGAAGCCGTACGGCCTGACCGAGCTGACCACTCGGATCCGGGCCGCGGTCCGGGCCCCGGCCGACCGTCCGGACCACCTCGGCGTCGGTCCGGTGGTGGTGGACGCCGACGAGCGCCGGGTGAACGTCCACGGCCAGCCGGTGGTGCTGACCCGTAAGGAGTTCGACCTGCTGCACCTGCTGGCCAGCACTCCGGGCGCGGTGCTGTGCCGGGAGTTGATACTGCGCAAGGTCTGGCACACCACGGAGAAGTCGGCGAACCGGACCCTGGAGGTGCACATAGCCACGCTGCGCGCCAAGCTCGGGGTGCCGGACCTGATCCGCACGGTGCGCGGGATCGGCTACGTGGCCGACGCCGAGTTACCGCGGAGCGTGAAGGTGTGAGAGCGCGGCGTTCATCGCCGTCAGCACCCTGATCGTGGCCTGAACGTCGGCCGGATCGAGCTCCGGCCGGCTGGCCGCGCCCTCCCGTTCGAACGCCGCGTCGCCGCGCCGCACCAGCTCCGTGCCGGCGGCGGTGAGCGTGACGACGTTCTCCCGCCGGTTCCGCGGTGCCACGGTCACCGTCATCAGCCCGGCCGACACCGCGTTGTCGATCTGCCGGCTGACCGTGCCCTTGGTCAGTCCGAGCCGGTCGGCGACGGTCTGCTGGTTCAGCGGCCCGGGGTGCGCGTCGACGACCGACAGCACGAGGAACTGGGCCAGCGAGATGCCGAGCTCCCGCTGGAACAGCGCTTCGCCGCCGCGGTCGAGCAAGCCCGCGACGCGGCGGATCAGGTACCAGAGCGTGGCCTGGTCGTCGGGGAACTGGGGCACGTCCATGGGCCCAGGATAACGGGCCGGTTTGACAGGCAACAGTTTTGAATGCAACCGTTGCAGATGCAACAGTCATGCGGTTCCGGCCGGTCGCTCCGAGGAGTCCCTGTGCGGGTCCTGATAGTCCTCGATCATCCCTACACGCTGGCCTCGGCCGACAACGTCCCCCACCGCCGCAGCTTCACGGCGGCCGTCACCGCCGCGGCGATCCGCGGCCTGGAGGCCGCCGGGCACGACGTCGACCTCGTCGATCTGGCCGCCGACGGCTTCGCGCCCGCGATGACCGCCGCCGACCTGGCGGCCTGGCGGCAGGCCGGGGTCGTGGACCCGAGGGTCGCCGACTACCAGCGGCGCCTGCTGGCGGCCGACCACCTCGTATTCGCGTTCCCGGTCTGGTGGGAGGCGATGCCGGCCGCGACCAAGGGGTTCCTCGACCGCGTGCTCACCAAGGGCGTGGTGTTCGAGGAGCTGCCCGGGGCGAAGGGCAACCCCTTCCGCAGCCTGATGCCGCGCCTGTCCGGCGTCACGGTCCTGTCGGTGATGACGACGCCGGACAAGGCCTACCGGTGGTGGTTCCGCGATCCGCTGACGAAGATCCTGTTCAAGGGGACGTTCGGCAAGATCGGCGTCAAAAGCCTGACGTGGGTGAACTACGATCGCGTCACGGACCGCACCGCCGAGCAGCGGCAACGGATGCTGCACGACACCGAGGCGCGGTTCGCCGGGCTGGCCGTGCGGAGCCCGGTGGGCCCGGCGGCCTCGGCGGGTGCCGGGAGGGCCGGGAGCCCTACGAGTCCTACGAGCCCTACGAACCCTACGAACTGAGCATCCGCGCCACCGGGCCGCCGAGTACCGCGAGGGTCGTGGCGTCGTCCATGGCGATCAGTGTTCCGCCTCCGGATGCGCCTCCGCCTCCGCCTCCGGATGCGGCTCCGGATGCGCCGCCAGCGCCCGCCCGACCGCGTCGTCCCGCGTCGCCGCGGCCCGCAGCTCCGCCCGCTGCTCGTACCAGCGCTTGAGCAGGCCCGGCAGCTCGCCGCGCAGGAACTGGAACATCACCACCGACTCCGCGAGCCGCCGGCCGGCCGGGCTCTCCGCGCCGACCACGGCGACGCCCTCGGCCAGGCTGGTCTCCCAGCGGACCAGGATGGCGTCGCGCTGGAGGATCGCCTCCTGCCACACCTCGTCCAGCACCCGATAGCGGTCGCGGCGCGAACCCGGTTCGCGCTCCCGGGTCACCAGGCCGACCTGGCTCAGGTAGCGGATGGCGCCGGAGACGGCGGCCGGGGAGATGTCCAGCATCCCGGCGAGCTGCTGCGAGGTCAGGCGGCCGTCGTCGGCGGTGAGCAGGGCGGCGAACACCCGGGCCGGCATCCGCGGGATGCCGCTGTCGCTCAGCGTGCTGGCGAAGCGCTCGATGTACGCCAGCAGCTGGGCCGGGTCCGGGCCGGGGGCTTGGTCCGTGCTCATGACCCCAAAATAGCGCCCCTCCTCGCGATTTCATAACATTCACAAAATTCTGAAAGTTGGAGTAGCCTGAGGGCTATGACGACAGCGATCAGCGCGTCCGGCCTGGTGAAGACGTTCGGCCGGACCCGTGCGCTCGACGGCCTGGACCTGGCCGTCGAAGAGGGCGAAGTCCTGGGCTTCCTGGGCCCCAACGGGGCCGGGAAGTCGACGACCATCCGGGTGCTGCTGGGCCTGATCCGCGCCGACTCCGGCACCGCGACCCTGCTCGGCGGCGACCCCTGGCGGGACCGGGTGGCGCTGCACAAGCGGCTGGCGTACGTCCCCGGCGACGTCACGCTGTGGCGCAACCTCTCCGGAGGAGAGGTTATCGACCTGTTGGGCGGCCTGCATGGCGGAGTCGACGCGAAACGCCGCGCGGACCTGCTGGAGCGCTTCGAACTGGATCCCACCAAGAAGGGCGGCCAGTACTCGAAGGGCAACCGCCAGAAGGTGGCCCTGATCGCCGCCCTGGCCTCCGACGTGGAGCTGCTGATCTTCGACGAGCCGACCTCCGGCCTGGACCCGCTGATGGAGGACGTCTTCCGGCAGTGCGTCGCCGACGAGCGCCGCCGCGGCCGCACGATCCTGCTGTCCAGCCACATCCTGTCCGAGGTCGAAGCCCTCTGCGACCGGGTGAACATCATCCGCGCCGGCCAGAGCGTCGAGACCGGCACGCTCGCCGAGCTGCGGCACCTGACCCGCACCACCGTCGAGGCCGAGCTGAGCGGGCCGCCGTCCGGGATCGAGGCGCTGCCCGGGGTCCACGACCTGAAGGTCGACGGCGCCAAGGTCGGCTGCCAGGTCGACACCGACCACCTCGACGGGCTGCTCAAGGCCCTGACGGCGGTCGGGGTCCGGACCCTGGTGAGCCGGCCGCCGACGCTGGAGGAGCTGTTCCTGCGCCACTACGAGCCCGAAGGCGCCGGCCGGTGAGCGGCCCGGAGGCGAGCCCCGCCGAGCCCGCCGAGCCCCGCCGCGGCGCCACCGACGGCGGCCTCAGAACCCTGATCAAACTCGGCACCCGCCGCGACCGGATCATGCTGCCGGTCTGGATCTACGCCCTGCTGGCCACCGTCGGCAGCACGGCCTACTCGCTGAAGCAGCTGTATCCGACCCAGGCCGACCGGGACCAGCTCGCCGTCAGCATCTCCTCGAACCCGTCCCTGCGCGCCCTCTACGGCCCGCTCTACGACACCCACAGCCTCGGCGCACTGACCGCCTGGCGTGTGCTCGGCTTCGGCGGCCTGCTGATCGGCATCATGGTGATGCTGCTGATCACCCGGCACACCCGCGCCGAGGAGGAGTCCGGCCGGCTGGAGCTGCTCGGCTCCGGCGCCGTCGGCCGCAACGCGCCCCTGACCGCGGCCCTGGTCATCGCCGGCTCCGCCTGCTTCGGCATCGGCCTGCTGGCCGCCGTGGTGATGGTCGCCCTCGGCGAGGGCTGGGCCGGCGCCCTGGCGTTCGGCGCCTGCCTGTTCGCCGTCGGCGTGGCCATCGCCGGCACTCAGGCGGTCGCAGCGCAGCTCACCGAGACCGGGCGCACCGCCAACGGGATCGGCGCGCTGATCCTGGGCCTGGCCTACCTGCTGCGCACCGTCGGCGACGCGGCCGGGAACAGCGGCGGCGCCGGCTGGGTGGCGTGGCTGTCGCCGTTCGGCTGGATCGAGCGGGTGCACCCCTGGGCCGGGGACCGCTGGTGGGTGATCGGCCTGACGTTGGCCGCCGGCGTGGTCGCCGCCGCCGTCGGATACCGGCTCCAGGGCGCCCGCGACCTGGGCGGCGGACTACTGCCGCAGCGCCCCGGACCGCCCGCCGCCGGACCGGGCCTGCGCGGCGTCCACGGCCTGGGCCGCCGGCTCCAGTTGCCGACGCTGCTCGGCTGGACGGCCGGGCTGCTGGCCTTCGGCGTCGTGATGGGCACCCTGGCCAAGGGCATCGACCAGCTGCTGAACGACAACAAGCAGGTCGAGGACATCATCGCCCGCTACGGCGGGGTGCAGGGGCTCACCGACTCCTACCTCGCGACCGCCGTCAGCTTCCTGGGAATGGCCGCGGCCTTCTACGCGGTGCAGGCCGTCCTGCGGCTGCGCGGCGAGGAGACCTCCGGCCGGGCCGAGCCGATCCTGTCCGGCTCCGCCGGCCGCCTGGCCTGGGCCGGCAGCCACCTGGTCTACCCGGCGGTCGGCAGCGCGCTGGTGATGGCCTGCGCCGGCCTCGGCGTGGGCATCGGCGCCGGAGCGGTGCTGGGGGACTTCTGGGGCTGGGTCGGCCGGATGCTGCGCGCCGGGCTGGTCACGACCCCCGCGCTGTGGATCATCGCGGCCGTCGGCGTCGCCCTGTTCGGACTGCTGCCGAAGTGGACGCCGGCCGCCTACGGCGTCTTCGGCGTCCTGGTCTTCATCGCCTACCTGGGGCCGGCGATCAACGCCTCGCACTGGCTGCTGGACCTGACGCCGTTCACCCACATCCCGAAGATCCCCGGCGGGGCGTTCCACTGGGCGCCCCTGATCTGGATGACAGCCGTCGCCGCGGTCCTCGCCGCCGCCGGCCTGCTGGGCCTGCGCGGCCGCGACGTGTCGTCGGCGTGATCTGCTACCTTGGACGCATGAAGCGCGCCATGCAGACGACGACGCCGGACTCCGTCCCGGCGCGCTGAATCCTGAAGCGTTAACGAAGCCCCGGGGCGAGTGCCCCGGGGCTTCGCCGTTGTCCGGGACCCTCGCCCTCCCAGCACTTCCCAGTACTGAGGAGAGGTCCCATGAGCCAGAACCCGCACGACCACCGCAAACTCGGCCGCGAACTCGGCCTGTTCGACACCGACCCGCTGATCGGCGCCGGCCTGCCGTACTGGCTCCCCGACGGCGCCGTGGTCCGGCACACCATCGAGGAGTACATCCGGGCGGTCGAGCGGCGCGCCGGGTATCAGCATGTGTACTCACCAGTGCTCGGCAAGCGCGAACTCTACGAGATCTCAGGGCACTGGTCCCACTACAGCGACGACATGTTCCCGCCGATGGACCTCGGGGCCGAGCAAGTCGTCCTGCGGCCGAGCCTGTGCCCGCACCACGCACTGATTTACCGGTCCCGCGCACACAGCTACCGCGAGCTGCCGCTTCGCATGGCTGAGATCGGCGGCATGTACCGTGCTGAGCTCTCCGGCGCTCTCGGCGGCCTGACCCGAGTCCGAGCCATCACCCTCAACGATGCGCACATCTTCTGCACCCTGGAGCAGGTCGCCGCCGAGGCCTCGTCGGCGCTGAGCCTGATCCAGGACGCGTACCAGGCCCTCGGCATCGACGCGGCCCGCTTCCGGCTTTCCCTGCCGGGGCCCGGCGGCAAGTACATCGACAAACCCGACATGTGGCGTCGCGCCACCGAGATGCTTCGCGAGGTCCTCACCGCATCAGGCCTCGACTACTACGAGGCCGAGGGCGAGGCAGCGTTCTACGGCCCCAAGATCGACGTCCAGATCACCGACCCCACCGGCCGCGAATCGACCCTGTCGACCGTCCAGATCGACTTCCACCAACCGGAACAGTTCGCTCTGGAGTACATCGGCGCGGACGGCGCGCGACACCGTCCGGTGATGGTGCACCGCAGCATCGTGGGGAGTCTGGAACGGGTGGTGGCGCACCTGATCGAGCAGCACGGCGGCGCCTTCCCGGCCTGGCTGGCTCCGGTCCAGGTAGCGGTGCTGCCGGTCGGGGAGGGCGAGATCCCGGCGGCGCGCGCGTTCCACGCGCAGTGCTTGGACCTGGGTCTGCGGGCCGAGGTGGCGTTCCCGGAGCGGGGGAGCCTTGGCGCCCGGATCCGGGAGGCGCGGCTCGTGCCCTATCAGGCGGTGATCGGCGGGCGGGAGGCGGCGGACGGCGCGGTCGCGCTGCGGCTGCGGGACGGGAGGCGGCTGGAGCCGCTGGGGGTGGCGGAGGCGGGGAAGCGGATCGCCGAGCGGGTGGCGGGGCGGGGGAGGGGGTTGTGGGAGGGGTGAGGGTGGCTGTTCGCCCTCACCCCGCGAACACTGCCGCCAGCGCCACGGGATCCGCGTCCACGATGGCGCTCCCGGCTATCAACACCTGTTCCGGCAGCACGATCACCAGCGCCGCCACGTCCGCAGCCCCGCCTCGTGCTGCCAGCGCCGCCGACCGCCACAGGTCGGCGGACGGCAGCACCTGGTGCGTGGTGAGGGTCAACGCGGCGCCGTCCCAGCCCAAGTACCGTGCGCCTTCGACCCACGGCAGCGCCGCCTCGTCGCCGAGCACCACCAGGTACTCGGGATCTACGACGGTCCGCAGCGCGGCTCCGTCCGCGACGCGGCGATGGGTGGCCGCGGCGAGCGCGGTGGCCACGGCGCCCACGCCGAGTATCGCCACCGCCTGCAACGGCGGTTCTCGCCGACGCCACGACTCCACGATGCGCTCATTGGAGGCTGTAGCCGTCATCGCCCCGACACCGCCCCCGTCATCGCCCCCGTCATCGGATCATTCACCGGAAAAGGATACGCACGGCCAGAGTGACACGGAGATGTCCGATCGGCATGCGAGCATGGAGGCCATGCTGCTCCGCATCGAGGGCCACACCCTGCCCGGCCTGCCCGGCGTCCGCGTGGCCGTGCAGGTCAGGGACAAGCCGTCGGAGCTCCTCGATCCCCAGTCCGCCGACGCCGCCGCCGTGTCGTGGGAGCTCCCGGTCGAGCCGTTCACGACCAAGGACGGAGTGCGCACCCTGCGCGGCCGCCACGTCCAGGACGGCATCGGCGGCCGGTTCGTGTACCTGACGTGGGGCGAGGCCGGTGCCGACGGGACCGGATTCGCGATGTTCCGGCGCGCCAAGCTGATGATGTCCGGCATCCCCGAGGAGGTCCTGGCCGCCGGCGTCGAGTCTGGTGTGCTGCGCGTACGCCTCGGCCTGACCGACGCCAAGGGCATGCCGGTGTGCGCACGCCTGCTGCCTCCCGACGTGGAGTGGTCGGCCCTCCCCGCGTCGTGAGTCGCCGCGCCACCCTGTGAGGGGGTTGGCAATCCCGGCCCTTTTCAGCCGGAGTACTAGACTCCCGGGGAAGTTTTGTCTGGCAGCGGGTGGGAGTTCAGCGTGACGGACGGCGCAGCGGACCGCGCAACCAACGAACCGACCGAGTCGATACCCGGCTACAGCGACCTGACACAGATCGGCATGGGCGGCTCCGGCATCGTCTACCGGGCCCGCCAACAGGCCTTCGACCGCGACGTCGCCGTCAAGGTCCTGCGCGGCGACTTCGACGAGTCGGCCCGCCGCCGCTTCCTGCGCGAGGCCCGCCTGACCGGGCGCCTGACCGGCCACCCGCACGTCGTCACCGCCCTCGACGCGGGCACCACCGCCGGCGGCCACCCGTACCTGGCCATGGACCTGTTCGAACAGGGCTCGCTCCAGGACCGCCTCACCGCCACCGGCCCCCTCCCCGCCCCCGAGGTAGCGGCGATCGGCGCCAAGATCGCCGGCGCCCTGTCCGACGCCCACGCCCTGGGCATGGTCCACCGCGACGTGAAACCGAACAACATCCTGGTCTCCCGCTTCGGCGAACCGGCCCTCGCCGACTTCGGCGTGGCGGTGGTCCCCGAATCCGCGACCGTGGTGACCATGTTCCGCGCCTTCACCCCCCACCACGCCGCCCCGGAGGTCCTGGAAGGCGCCGACGCGACCGCCCTGTCCGACGTCTACTCCCTGGGCTCGACCCTCTACCACCTCCTCACCGGCCGGCCACCGTTCTACGGCGACGACGGCGGCGCCCACCTCTCGGCCCTGATGTTCCGCATAGTGAACACACCCCCACCACCCCTGGACTGCCCCGACCTCCCAGAACTCGCCCAAATCGTGACCCGCGCACTCGCGAAACCCCCGACCGAGCGCCCCGACAGCGCCTCCGCGATGGCCGCGGAGCTACGAGCACTGGTCGGCGCAGGCGTGCGAGTGTCGGGCACGGTGATCACGATGCCACCGCTGACCAGCGACGACCCGACCCATCGCGCGCAGACGCAGGGAGCGGGGCCGGCGTTCGCTGGGGCGCCGGGGGTGGTGGCGGCTGCGGGGCCGAATGGGACGGTGGAGGATTCGGGACCTGGGGAGGTTACGGTGCGGGGGGATGAGGGCCTGGCGCCGGTTGACTCCGGGACTGCTGGTTCCGGACTGGTTGGCTCCTCGGCAACTGGCGGTCCGGCTACTACGGGTCCGGCCACTGCGGGTCCGGCGGCTGCTGGCTCTGCTGCGCCTGGTCCAGTGCGGACAGGGGCGGTGCCGGTTGACCCTGCGGCTGCTGGCTCGGCCGCAGGTGGCCCTGCGACTAGTGGGCCGGTGCCGGTTGGCCTTGCGGCTAATAGCCCGGCGCCGGTTGGCTCGGCTATTGCTGGCTCTGGATTGGCCGGTTCGGCAAATGGTGGCCATGCTGCCGCTGGTCCGGTGGCTGCTGGTTCTGGACTGGATGGCTCGGTTGCTACTGGTCCGGTGGCTGCTGGTCCGGTCATATCAGGTCCGGCGCCCACCTATCCGTCTGCGACCCCGACTCGCTCGGCCTCCGGTTTCGAAGCCCCGCCCCTCGAACTCTCGCGCCCTCCACAACCCATCGCCCCCGAACCTCCCGCCCCGCACAACCGCCGCCGTCCCCTCATCATCGGCGCCAGCGCGGCCGCCGCCCTCGCGGTCGCCATCGGCGCGATCGCGCTGTCGCAGGGCTCGTCGTCGCCCACCGCCGCGTCCACGACTCCACGCTCCGGCGCCGCCATCGGCCCTGGTGGCGGGGCCACCGACACCACCGATCCCACCGACGGTTCCTCGCGCCCCGTCGGTCAGGATGTCTCTGCGGGCGGTCCCATGCCCGCCGCGGGCGATTCGTCGTCGCCAGCTGTCGGCGTCAACCAGCCCGGCAGCATTGCCCCGACCGCCGCCGGCAGCGCTACCGCCACCGCCTCGGCTCCCGGCACCACCGCCCAACATCCCGCGTCCTCCTCGCCCGGCAGCACCACGAAGGCGCCGACCACCAAGCCCAGCGGTACCGCCTCCGCCCCCGGCGCCACCACCGCGCCTCCGCCGAGCACCGCGCCGGCCAAGCCGCCGTCCACGTCGACCAGTTCCAAGAACATGAGCTGCACCGGCTGGCACATCACCCACGTCGTCGCCGACGACGGCAACGGCTACGCCGCCACCGGCAGCTTCAACATGCGTTCCGGCCCCTACGCCTCCTGCGCCGCGACCGGCAAGTTCACCACCGGGCAGCACATGTACATCTGGTGCCACGTCACCAATGGCTACGGCAATGTCTGGGTCTACGGCCGCATCGACGGCACCGACACTCCGTATTGGCAGTCGCTCGACAACTTCAAGAGCGGCACCACGCTGGGTCCGGCCTGCTGACCGTCAGCGTTCGACATCAACGGTGGCATCACTCCATAACTCCATCACTCCATCGGCAAACCCGTGTAGTTCTCAGCCAACATGGTCGACCCCGCGACCGACGCCGCCACGTACTCCAGCTGCGCGAGGTGCAGCCGCGCGCTGAACGCGTCCTCGCGCGGATCCGGGTGCAGCATCGTCGTCATCCAGTTCGAGAAATGCTGCGCCCGCCACACCCGCCTCAGCGCCCGCTCCGAGTAGGCGTCGAGCCCCGCCTCGTCAGCGTGCGCATACCAATCACCGAGCGCCCGAGCCAGCAGCGTTACGTCGGCAGCGGCCAGGTTCAGCCCCTTCGCGCCCGTCGGCGGCACGATGTGCGCCGCGTCGCCGGCCAGGAACAGCCGTCCGTGCCGCATCGGCTCGGCGACGAAGCCGCGCATCGGCGTGATGCCCTTCTCCGTGATCGGCCCCCGGTGCAGCTTCCAATCACCGCGGACGGCGAACCGCAGCTCCAGCTCCTCCCAGATCCGCTCGTCGGGCCAGTTCTCGACCCGGTCGTCCGGCGCCACCTGGAGATACAGCCTGCTGACATGCTCCGAGCGCATGCTGTGCAGGGCGAACCCGCGCTCGTGCCGGGCGTAGATCAACTCCTCGCAGGACGGCGGCACGTCGGCCAGGATCCCGAGCCAGGCGAACGGATACTCGCGCGAGTACGTCGTGAGCGCGTCCTCCGGGACGGTCTGCCGCCCGATGCCGTGGAAGCCGTCGCAGGCCACGACGAAATCGCACTCCAGCGTCCGCTCGGCGTCGTCGTGGAAGTAGCGGATCACCGGCCGCTCGGTGTCGATGTCGACGATCTCCTGTGCCACCGCCTCGAACAGCAGCGGCGCGCCCGCCTCCAGCCGCAGCGCTATCAGATCCTTGACGATCTCGGTCTGCGCGTAGACCGTGACCCGGCGGCCGTCGGCCAGCGACGGGAAGTCGACGCGGTGCGAGCGGCGGTCGAAGCGCAGCTCTATGCCTTCGTGCACAAGACCTTCGCGGTCCAGGCGCGCGGCCGCGCCGGCCGAGCGCAGCACGTCGACGGTGCCCTGCTCCAGCAGTCCGGCCCGCTGCCGGTGCTCGACGTAGTCGCGGTTGCGGGCCTCCAGCACCACGGCGTCCACGCCCGCGCGGTGCAGGAGCTGGGCCAGCAGCAGCCCGGCCGGACCGGCGCCGACGATGCCGACGCTGGTGCGGAGGGGCACGGCGGCGGGCGTGGACGGGGACGCGGGCTGCGGCGTCGGCCGGGATGTGGGCTGCGAGACGACCCGGGACGTGGGCTGCGGCGCGGACTCGGGTCCGGGAACCTGGGCCGGGATCTGGGTGACGGCGGGCGGGGCGGTGCCCGTGACCGCGGGCTGAGCCGTGGTCGTGGTCGTCGCCGATGCCGATGCCGATGCCGACGCCGACGCCGTGGCTGTGGTCGTGGTCGTGGTCGTCGCCGTCGTGCCCGGATCAGCGGCCGTACTCACGCCCGGAGCGCCGCCGATGCCCGAAGAGAGTGAGGGGTCTGTCATGCTGGGGCTTCCTCATCGCTGCTGTTCAAGATCTCCTGCGCGACGGCGAACGCGCTGTTGGCCGCCGGAACGCCGCAATAGACAGCGGTCTGGAGCAGGACTTCCTCGATTTCCTCGCGCGTCAGCCCGTTCGTCAAGGCGGCGCGGACATGCAAGGCGAGTTCCCTCTCATGGCCGCCGGCCACCAGCGCGGTGAGCGTGACGGCCGACCGGAGACGCCGGTCCAGGCCGGGACGGGTCCAGATCTCGCCCCAGGCGTAGCGGGTGATGAAGTCCTGGAAGTCGGTGGTGAACGCGGTGGTGGCGGCGACGGCGCGGTCGACGTGCGCGGCGCCGAGCACCGCGCGCCGCACCTCGAGCCCTGATTCGCGTCGGTCGCCCTCAAAGTGCCGCAGCAGCGCCTCGGTCACGGCGGCCGACTCCTCGACGCCCGGCAGGTGCGCGGCGCCCGGCAATTCGAGAAGCGCAGCTCCTGGAATGCCGTCGGCGAGCGCGCGGCCGTGCGGCGGGGGTGTGGCAGGATCCTGACGACCCTGCACGACCAGAGTCGGGGCCTGGATCCGGCCCAGCTCGACGGTGATGTCGTGCTCCGCGACGGCTTCGCAGCACCGGGCGTAGCCCTCCGCGTCGGCCGCCGCGAGGTCGCTGAGCAGGGCGCGGCCGAGCGTGGTGTCGCCGGTCGCGGGGTCGGCGAACCAACGTCCCGGGCTGGTGGTCAGCAGCGGCGCGGTGCCCTCGGCGCGGACCAGCGCGGCGCGCTCCAACCAGGGCCGGCTGCCGCCGAAGTCGGCGGAGGAGGCCAGCAGCGCCAGGCGCGTCACGCGCTCGGGGTGGTCGACGGCGATGCGGGCGCCGATCGCGCCGCCGAGCGACACGCCCGCGTAGGCGAACGTCGGCCAGCCCTGCGCGTCGGCGAAGGCGAGGACGTGCCCGGCCAGGTCGGCGGTGGTGCGGGCGTCGACGCCGGCCGGGGAGCCGCCGTGGCCGGGAAGGTCGAATCGCAGGACACGATGACGGCGCGCGAGGGCGTCGAGCTGCGGCTCCCAGAGGCGCAGCGACGTGCCGATCGACGGTCCGAGGATCAGCGGCCTGCCGGCGGCCGGTCCGTCGAGCCGGTGGTGGAGCTTCATGGATTCTCTCTTGGTGTGCGGTCCGGTGAGCGATCCGGTCCACGGTCCGGTGCGCGATCCGGTGCGCGGCTCAGGGTGCGGTTCAGCGCGCGATCGACGAGCGCGGGGGCAGCGCCGAGATAGTCGCGGGGATCAGTGACGTCGCGGTTCGCGAACTTCCGGGCTTCGGCGAGATCGAGCGCGGCGAGGTTGGCGGCCATCCGCTCCGGGTCCACACGCAGTTCCGAGAGCAGCTCGGCGACCGTCGCGGCCGAGCCCCCGACCAGCCGCAACGCCTCCCGCAACGGCTGCCACTCGGCATGCCAGGCCCCGGCCGGCCGCTCGTCCTCGGCCGCCACCGACCCGAACAGGATCGAGGCCAGCGCCGGCACCTGCCGCGCAGCGCCGGCGATCATCACGGCACGCACCGGATTCGCCTTGTGCGGCATGGTCGACGACACACCCCCGACGCCCTCGGCAACCTCACCGATCTCGCTCCGGGCCAGCACCAGCACATCCGCCGCGATCTTGCCCAGCGCGCCCGATGCCAGCGCCAGGCTCGACGCCAGGTCGGCGATCGGCACCCGCAGAACGTGCCACGGCAACAACGGCTCGGCGAGGCCGAGGATCCGCGCATAGCGGCCGACGAGGGCGAGCGCGGCGTCGGCGGGGGACTGGACGACCGCGGCCCGGTCGCCCTGCCCGGACTCAACGCCCGGCCGGGCCGCCGAGTCGGTGAGGAGCTCGGTACCGGAGTGGATGCCGGTTCCGGGCAGCGGCGCAGTGCTCGGACTGGGAAGGCCCTCGCCGGTCGGCCCGTGTCCGGTGTCGATGAGCAGCTCGATGATGAGATCGGACTGCCGACCGGAGCTGAGGACCAGGGGACGCTCGGGCTCGGTGTCCGCCGACTGCTCGGACGCGGGATCAGCGTGCCGGGAGCCGAAAGCAGCGCAACGTTTGGGCGTGCCGACCTCGGTTGACTGGCCAGAGCCGAAGCCAGCGCTGGAGCCGGAGCTGGTGCCGGTGCCGGTGTCGAAGCTGGAGTCGGAGCTGAGGTCGGAGTCGGAGCTGGAGTCGCTGTCCTCGGCCGCACTCCCGCTGGCACTCCCACTCGAAGTCTCGGCCGCGTCGTTCGTCCGCTCGGGCGAACCGTTGTGCGGAGCGTTGTGCGGAGCGTACGGCACATCGTCCTCGGCCTGAGCCACGAAGCTCGCGAGGGTGCCCGCGGCGCCGCCGAGCTGGGCCGGGAGGGATTGGGCGGTGGCGGTCAGGGCTTGGCGGGCGGTGAGCAGCAGGTGGCGCCAGCCCGCGGCTTTGAGGCCGAAGGTGGTCGGGACCGCCTGTTGGGTCAGGGTGCGGGCGGCCATGGGGGTGTCGCGGTGGGTGGCGGCCAGGCGGGTGGCGGCGGCGATGGCGGTGTCGAGGTCGAGGGCGGCCAGGGTGAGGGCGCGGCGGGCGGTGAGCATGAGGGCGGTGTCGAGGATGTCCTGGCTGGTGGCGCCGTTGTGGAGGCGGGGATCGGCCAGGGCGGTGAGCAGCGGGGTGACCGGGTTGCCGCCGGCCCGGGCGCGGGCGGCCAGCGTGGCGGCGTCCGCCAGCGGCGGCGTGATGCGCACGCCTTGGGCCCGCGCCAGGGCCAGCTCGGCCTCGATCATGGCGTCGACCAGGGCCGCGTCGCCGGTCACCGTGGCCACCGGGCGGCCGGCCCAGATCGGCGACAGCAGACCGTAGTCGGCACCGGCGCTGGAACCGGTCGCGGCGCCGTAACCGACCCCGTCACCAGCGCCGAAGCCGAAGCCGTCGTCAGCGGAACTCAAGGAACACCGTCTCCTCGGCCCCCTGAAGGTGCACGTCGAAGCGCCACACGCCCTCCCGCTCCGCGGTCGCGACCAGAGTCGCACGCCGCGCGGCGGGCAGCGAGCCGAAGTCGGCCTCGGCGGCGGCGGGGTCCAGGTAGACGCGGGTGTACAGGTGGTGCAGCAGGCCGCGCGCGAACACGCAGACCGAAACGTAGCGCTCCGGCCGGGCGACCCGCACCGCGAACGAGCCGTCGGCGTCGGTCGGCACCCGCCCGAAGCCGGTCAGCGTCACGCCGTCGCGGCCCAGGAGCCGGTCCGACGTCGGGTCGCGGCGCAGCGAGCCCGGGGCGCCGTCGCCAGTCCAGAACTCCAACAGCGCGTCCGGGATCGGGGCGCCCGCGCCGTCGCGGACCACGCCGTGGATCGCCACCGCGTCGGGATGGCCGGCCGGTACGACGTCCCCACCGCCGGGGAACGGCAGCGCGTAGCCGTAGAACGGCCCGACCGTCTGCGAGGGAGTCGGAGCGGTCATCGGCCTTCCTCCATCCACGTCGCGCCCGGACCGTCCAGCACGATGTCCCACCGATAGCCCAGCGAGAACTCCGGCTGCGACAGCTCGTGGACGTACGCCGCCACCAGCCGGGCCCGCGCGGCGTCGTCCGTCACCGACTGGAGGATCGGGTCGTAGGGGAACAACGGATCGCCGGGGAAGTACATCTGCGTCACGAGCCGCTGGGCGAAGGCCTCGCCGAACAGCGAGAAGTGGATGTGCGCGGGACGCCACGCGTTCGTGTGGTTCCGCCACGGATACGCGCCGGGCTTGATCGTCGTGAACGAATAAGCACCCTGATCGTCGGTCAGGCAGCGGCCGACGCCCGAGAAGTTCGGGTCCAGGGGTGCCGGATGCTGGTCCCGCTGGTGCGCGTACCGGCCCGAGGCGTTGGCCTGCCAGATCTCCACCAGCTGCCCCCGCACCGGCCGGCCGTCGCGGTCCAGCACCCGCCCCGACACCGTGATCCGCTCCCCGAGCGGCTCGCCGACGTGCTGCCGGGTCAGGTCCCGGTCCAGCTCGACGACGTCGGTGACGCCGAACACCGGCCCGCTCAGCTCCAGCGCCTCCGGGTCGGCGACGGAGACCAGCGGCTGGAGCGGGTGCCGCAGCGCGGTGCTGTGGTAGGCCGCGTAGGCGCGGTCGGGGTGCGCCGAAGGGGCGCCGCCGTCGGCGAGGTGCTTCTCGTAGCGCAGCCGCCACTCGGCGATCTCGCCATCGGTCGACGCCTGATCCGCCACCGCCTGATCCGCCACCGCCATCACACGCTCCTCGCGTCGAGCACCGAACCCGCCACCGAACTGGCTGACCCCGCCCCCGAGTCGACCGACCCCGCCCCCGAACCGGCCGACCCCGCCACCGACCCCACCACCGCCACCCGCACCGCCGCCGCCGTCCGCGCCACCACGTCCTCGACCCGGACCCCCGGCGCCGTCTCGACCAGCACCAGTCCGTCCTCCGCCACGTCCAGCACCCCCAGATCGGTGATCACCCGGTCCACACAGCCTCGCCCGGTCAGCGGCATCGTGCACTCCGGCACCAGCTTCGCCGCCCCGTCCCGCGCCACGTGCTCCATCACCACGACCACCCGCCGCGCCCCGTGCACCAGGTCCATCGCCCCGCCCATGCCGCGCACCAGCTTCCCGGGCACCGCCCAGTTCGCCAGGTCCCCGCGCTCCGACACCTGCATCGCCCCCAGCACCGCGGTGTCGATCTTGCCGCCGCGGATCATGCCGAAGGACAGCGCCGAGTCGAAGAACGCCGCCCCCGGCAGCACCGTCACCGTCTCCTTGCCCGCGTTGATCAGGTCCGGGTCGACCTCGTCAGGGTCCGGATACGGCCCGACGCCCAGGATCCCGTTCTCCGAGTGCAGCACCACGTTCACCCCGGGCGGCAGGAACGAGGGGATCAGCGTCGGCAGCCCGATCCCCAGGTTCACATACGTCCCGTCCCGCAGCTCCCGCGCGGCGCGCGCCGCCATCGCGTTCCGGTCCCACGCCATCAGATCCGCACCGTCCGCTTCTCGATCCGCTTGTCGCCCCGCTGTTCCGCGGTGAGCACCACGACCCGCTGCACGAACACCCCCGGCAGGTGCACCTCGTCCGGGTCCAGCTCCGTCACCAGCTCCTCGACCTCGGCGATCCCGATCCGCCCGGCCATCGCGGCCAGTGGGTTGAAGTTCCGTGCCGACTTGCTGAAGACCAGGTTGCCGTGGCGGTCCGCGCGGTGGGCCCGGACCAGGCCGAAGTCCGCGACGATCGAGTGTTCGAGCACGTATTCGCGGCCGTCGAACTCCCGCGTCTCCTTCGGGGGTGACGCCACCGCCACCGCGCCCGGCTCGGTGCTCGAATACCGCCATGGCAGACCGCCCTCGGCGACCTGGGTCCCGACGCCGGCCGGGGTGAAGAACGCCGGGATTCCGCTGCCGCCGGCGCGCAGCCGCTCGGCCAGCGTGCCCTGCGGGATCAGCTCGACCTCCAGCTCTCCGGCCAGGTACTGCCGGGCGAACTCCTTGTTCTCGCCGATGTAGGAGCCGGTGACGCGGCGCACGCGCCCGGCCGCCAGCAGGATCCCCAGGCCACCGCCGTGCGCGTCGCCGCAGTTGTTGGACACGACGTGCAGATCGCGTGCGCCCTGCTCGTGCACCGCCTTGATCAGCGTCTCGGGGATGCCGGCCAGGCCGAAGCCGCCGACGGCCAGCGTGCTGCCGTCCGCGATGTCGGCGACCGCCGACCGGGCGTCCGGGTAGACCTTGTCCATGTTCCTCGTCGTCCTCGGTGTTCCTGGCTTGTCGTTCAGAACGGATCCGCCGCTCAGAACGGATACGTCGGCGCCTGCCCCCGCACCGTCACCCAACGCGTCTCGGTGAACGCCTCCACGTTCGCCGCCGCCCCGCCGGCCCGGCCTCCGGTCCCGGACGCCCCGACCCCGCCGAACGGGCTGTTCGCCTCGTCGCTGACGGTCTGGTCGTTGATGTGCACGATCCCGGTCGGCACCAGATCGGCCACCGCGAGCCCGCGCATCACGTCCCGCGTGACGATCCCCAGCGACAGGCCGTAGCCCCCGGCCGTCGCCAGCCGCACCGCGTCCTCGGGGGCTGAGAACCGCGCCACCGGCGCCACCGGGCCGAACACCTCCTCGGCGAATGCCGGAGCGTCGGCCGGCACGTCGGCCAGCACCGTCGCCGCGTAGAACAGGTCGCGATAGGTCCCGCCGGCCACCGCCTTCGCGCCGGCCGCGGCGCTCGCCGTGACCAGGCCGTGCACCTTGTCGCGCTGCCCGGCGTCGATCAGCGGGCCCAGCATCACCGGCTCGCGCGCCGGGTCGCCGACCGGCAGCGCCGCGGCCTTGGCGGCCAGGCGCTCGACGTAGTCGTCGTAGAGGCGCTCGTGCACCACGTGCCGGCCGGTGGTCATGCAGATCTGGCCCTGGTGGAAGAACGAGCCGAAGGAGGCCAGGTTCACGGCCGCGTCCAGATCGGCGTCGTCGAGCACGATCAGCGCCGAGTTGCCGCCGAGCTCCAGGTGCGCGCGCTTGAGATGGCGGCCGGCCAGCTCGGCGACGCGGCGGCCGGCCGCCGTGGAACCGGTGAAGGCGATCACGCGCACGGCCGGGTGTTCGACCAGCGCCTCGCCGACATCGGCGCCGCCGGGTAGTACGTGCAGGACCCCCGGCGGCAGTCCAGCTTCCTCGAATATACGCGCGATGGTGACGCCGCCGGTGACGGCCGTGCGCGGATCCGGCTTCAGGATCACGGCGTTCCCGAGCGCCAACGCCGGGGCCACCGCGCGGATCCCCAGGATGATGGGCACGTTGAAGGGGGAGATGACGCCCACGACCCCGACCGGCATGCGCCGCGCCAGCGAAAGACGGGGCTCCTCGCTAGGCAGGAGTTCTCCGTATGGGCGGCTGGGCAAAGCAGAGGCCTCATAGCACTCCTGCTCGGCGGTGTGGAGGGCGAACTCGGCCATGCCCCGGATCGCGCCGACCTCGCGGATGTTCCAGTCCGCGATCTCCGCGGCGTGTTCGCTCCACAGCTGCGCGGCCTTGCGCAGCACGGCGGCGCGCTGGGTGTGGGGCGTCGCAGCCCACTGCTTCTGGGCCTGCGCGGCGGACTCGGCGGCGCTCGCGACGTCGGCGGCCGAGGCGCGTCCGACCGCGCCGAGGACGGTGCCGGTGGCCGGCTCGACCACGTCGATCGTGCCCCCGCCGCCGGCCGTCCAGGCCCCGCCGAGGAAGACCTTGTCCCGCCAAATGGTCTCGTCAAGCAACACGTCGTCTTCCTTCCACTGGCCGGCCCGGAGTGGATCAGACGCTAGGCCGAGGTGGTGCCGGATTCAACGAAGTGTTCCGAATGTTCGAACGGTCTTCGAAAGAGTGGGACGCCCGACGGGACGCCGCAGCGGCGGCTACCGGCCCGGTTCGGGGCGCCACCCGAGCCGGGCCGAGATCTCGGCGGCCGTGGCGCGCAGCGGGCCCTCCAGCCGCACCACGACCGTCTCCACCGGCGCGTTCCAGGTGGTGAGGTGCACCGCGAGGTTCACGGCGGCCACCACCGCGCCGGACCGGTCCCGGACCGGCGCGGCCACCGAGCGCAGGCCCGGGGCGAGTTCCTCGTCGTTGACCGCGATGCCGTTCGCCCGGACCCGGTCCAGCACGGCCAGCAGCTGCTCGCGGCCGGTGATGGTCTTCGGGCCGCGGCGGCTCAGGTCGGAGCGGTCCAGCAGCGCGGCGAGCTGCTCGGGGTCCTGGTCGGCGAGCAGGACCTTGCCCATCGACGTGCAGTAGGCCGGCAGGCGCGAGCCGACGTGCAGGGTGATGTCCATCGGGAAGCCGGTGGCGCGGCGGGAGCGGCGGCGGTCGACGTAGACGACGTCCGCGCCGTCCAGGACCGCCATGCTCGCCGGGTAGCCGGTCTCGTCGGACAGCGCCTGGAGCGGCTGCGCGGCGATGCGGGTGATCTCCATCGAGTTCAGCGCGGCGAAGCCCAGGTCGATGACGCGCGGACCGAGCGAGTACTTGCGCGTGTCCGGGTCCTGGAGCACGTAGCCGAGCTTGGCCAGGGTGGCGACGTAGCGGTGCGCCGTGCTCTTGGTGAGGCCGGCGGCGCGGGCCAGGTCCGCGATCCCGAGGACGGGGCGGTGCTCGGTGAAGGCCGAGAGGATCAGCAGGCCGCGTTCCAGGGACTGCGAGAAGCCGCCGGGCGCCCGGTCTTCTGACGTGCTCATACGGCCACGCTAGCCGCGAGGGCCGGGGACGGGCAGCCCGGGGTCGGGCACGGGTGGCGCTTCGGCATTCAGGGGATCTGTCCGTTTCGTTCCCGGCAATCGGGAGAAAAGCGCCATGTGTACGACTGGGACGAATTGCTGCGCCAGGCCGAGCGCCGGTCCGGGGCCGGCGCCGACGGCGAGGACCGGCTGATCGTCAACATGGGGCCGCAGCACCCCAGCACGCACGGGGTGCTGCGGCTGATCCTGGAGATCGAGGGCGAGACGGTCGTCGAGGCGCGGTGCGGGATCGGCTACCTGCACACCGGGATCGAGAAGAACCTGGAGTACCGGAACTGGACGCAGGCCGTCACGTTCCTCACGCGGGCCGACTACCTGATGCCGCTGTTCAACGAGACCGTGTACTGCCGCGCGGTGGAGGCGCTGCTCGGCATTCAGGACGACGTGCCGCCGCGCGCCACCGTCATCAGGGTCCTGCTGATGGAGTTGAACCGGATCTCCTCCCACCTGGTCGCCATCGGCACCGGCGGGATGGAACTCGGCGCGCTGACCGTGATGACCAACGCCTTCCGCGACCGCGAGCCGGTGCTCGACATCCTGGAGGCGGTCACCGGGAACCGGATGAACCACGCCTACATCCGCCCCGGCGGACTGGCGCAGGACCTGCCGGAGGGCACGATCGCCGCTGTCCGGGACCTCATTCGCGAGTTCCCGAAGCGGCTGCGGGATTACGAGCGGCTGCTGAACGCCAACCCCGTGTTCCTGGCCCGGACCAAGGGGGTCGGCCACCTCGATCTGGCCGGCTGCATGGCGCTGGGCATGACCGGCCCGGTGCTGCGCGCCACCGGGCTGCCGCACGACCTGCGCCGGGCCGAGCCGTATCTGGGCTATGAGACGTACGACTTCGAGGTGCCGACCGCTGATGGCTGCGACGCGTACAGCCGCTACCTGGTCCGGCTCGCCGAGATGGCCGAATCGCTGCGGATCGTCGAGCAGTGCCTGGACCGGCTGGAGCCGGGGCCGGTCATGGTCGACGACCCGAAGATCGCCTGGCCCGCGCGCCTGGCGCTGGGCGGCGGGAACGGCGCGGCCGGCGCGAGCGACGGGCTCGGCAACTCCGAGGAGTGGGTCCGGCACATCATGGCGCAGTCCATGGAGGCGCTGATTTACCACTTCAAGCTGGTGACGGAGGGCTTCGCGGTGCCCGCCGGACAGGTGTATTCGTGCGTTGAGTCGCCGCGCGGGGAGCTGGGGGCGCACGTGGTGAGCGACGGCGGGACCCGGCCGTTCCGGGTGCACCTGCGGGATCCGTCGTTCACGCATTTGCAGGCGGTGCCGGTGATGGCCGAGGGCGGAATGCTGGCGGACGTGGTGGCGGTGCTGGCCTCGCTGGACCCGGTGCTGGGAGGAGCGGACCGGTAGCGGCGGAAGCGGTTCGGCGATGGTTCGCGGTGTCCTGGAAGCGCGGTGCTCTTGACTGCCCACGTTCCGTGACTAAGTTCGAGTCACTCGAACTCTGCGAAAGGGGACACCCGTGAACCAGAGGCAGAAAACGCGGCGACGCCACGGG
Organism: Catenulispora yoronensis; assembly: GCF_039531695.1. Taxonomy (NCBI): domain Bacteria; kingdom Bacillati; phylum Actinomycetota; class Actinomycetes; order Catenulisporales; family Catenulisporaceae; genus Catenulispora; species Catenulispora yoronensis. The sequence goes on along the minus strand of NZ_BAAAQN010000015.1, from coordinate 88,576 downwards.
AAAGTACGGCGGCACCGGACCATCGCGCACATCCGGAAGCACCATCTGCACGGACGGCACCTCGGATAGCGAAGGGCGACTCGCTCGAATCTTCTTTACATCGAGTCTTGTCGCGTAAAGTTCTTTCGGCCAGACTGGCGGTATGGAGCACTTCGACGTGGTCGTGGTCGGCGCCGGGCTGTCCGGGATCGGCGCCGGATACCGGTTGCAGACCGAGTGTCCGGAGCGGAGCTACGTGATCCTGGAGGCCCGGGACGCGATCGGCGGGACGTGGGACCTGTTCCGCTACCCGGGCGTGCGGTCGGATTCCGACATGTTCACGCTCGGGTACCCGTTCCGGCCGTGGCGCGCGCCCAAAGCCATCGCGGACGGCGACACCATCCGCGACTACATCCGCGACACCGCGAAGCAGTACCGGATCGAGGACAAGATCCGGTTCGGGACGCGGGTGGTCGGAGCCGACTGGTCGAGCGAACAGGCGCGGTGGACGGTCACGGTCGAGCAGGTCGAGCAGGTCGAGCAGGTCGAGCAGGTCGAGCAGGTCGAGCAGGTCGAGCAGACCACCCCGGCTGCGGACGGCGCGCGCCGCACCGTCCAACGCCGCACCCTGACCTGCGACTTCCTCTACTCCTGCGCCGGCTACTACGACTACGAGGCCGGCTACACACCCGACTTCCCCGGCCTCGCCGACTTCGGCGGCACCGTCGTGCACCCGCAGTTCTGGCCCGAGGACCTGGACTACGCCGACCGCCGCGTCGTCGTCATCGGCAGCGGCGCCACAGCTGTCACGCTGGTGCCCTCGCTGGCCCGCGACGCCGCGCACGTCACCATGCTCCAGCGCTCCCCGACCTGGATCAGCCCGGTGCCCGGCCGCGACAAGATCGCCGACCGGCTGCGCGCGGTGCTGCCGCCGAAGGTCGCGCATCGTGTCATCCGGGCCAAGAACATCGCCTTCACCATCGGCGTCTACCAGTTCTGCCGCCGCCGGCCCGAGGCCGCGCGCCGCCTGTTCACGAAGCTCGCCACCCGCTTCCTCAAGGACGAGCAGCTGGTGCGGGAGCACTTCACCCCGAGCTACAACCCCTGGGAGCAGCGGCTGTGCGCGGCGCCCGACGCCGACTTCTTCCGCGCCATCCGCGGCGGCAAGGCCGACGTCGTGACCGACCACATCGAGCGGTTCGTGCCCGAGGGCATCCTCCTGACGTCGGGGAAGGTGCTGGAGGCCGACGTGGTCGTGACGGCGACCGGCCTGCGCCTGCTGGCCTTCGGCGGCATCGCCCCGCGCGTCGACGGCGAGGAGGTGCCGCTGTCCGAGCAGTTCGTGTGGCGCGGCGCGATGGTCACCGGCATCCCGAACTTCGCAGTGTGCATCGGCTACACCAACGCCTCGTGGACGCTGCGCGGCGACCTGACCTCCCGGCTGGTGTGCAAGGTGCTGAACCACATGGCCGCGCGCGGCTACCCGGCGGTGGTGCCGGTCCCCGACGGCACGCTGCGCGAGCGGCCGCTGCTCGACCTGAACTCCGGCTACATCCAACGCTCGATCCAGGAGTTCCCGCGCGCCGGGCACCGCAGCCCTTGGCGGGTCCGGCAGAACTACATCGTCGACGCCGCGACGACGATGCGGACCGACCTCGACAAGACGCTGCGTCCGGCGCGGCGTGAAGCAGCGAAGACGGGAGCGCGGTCGTGAGCGGAACCGATTCGGCAGAAGGAGCCGGGGACCCGGCGGGTGCGGAAGAGAAACTCCCGCAGCAACTGGCGCGACCCGCACACCTCCCACCCTTCCGCTTCAACGGCGCGGTGGCGGTCGTGACCGGCGCCGCCGGCGGCATGGGCGAGCAGCTCGCCTACGGCCTGGCCCTGCGCGGCACCCACCTCGTGCTCGTCGACCGCGACGCCGAGCGGCTGGCGGCGGTGAGCGAAGCGGTGGCGCGGCGCCGTCCCGAGACCCGGGTCCGGACCTTCGTCGCGGACCTCGCCGATCCCGACGCCGTGCGCCGTCTCGCGGCGGACATCCTGGACGCCGAGCCGGTCCTCAACCTGCTGATCAACAACGCGGGGGTGGCGCTCGCCGGGACGTTCGAGGAGACCTCGGCCGAGGAGTTCGACTGGGTGCTGGCCATCAACTTCGCCGCGCCGGTCGCCTTGACGCGAGCCCTGCTGCCCCGGCTGCGGGCGTCGGCGGGCAGCCACATCGTGAACCTCTCCAGCCTGTTCGGCCTCATCGCGCCGCCCGGACAGACGGCCTACTCCGCCAGCAAGTTCGCGATCCGCGGCTTCACCGAGGCGCTGCGGCACGAGCTGGCCGGCGAGGTCGGCGTCACGAGCGTGCATCCGGGCGGCATCAAGACCCGCATCGCGCTGGACGCGCGCGTGGCCGCGGCCGCGGATCAGGAGCAGAGCGCGAAGGCGATGCGGGCCTTCAACAAGGTGCTGACGTACCCGGCCGACCGGGCCGCCGGGCAGATCATCGAGGGTGTGCGGCGGCGCCGGGGCCGGGTGCTGATCGCCATGTCGGCGCGCATTCCGGACGTACTGGCCCGCCTGTTCCCGACGACCTATTGGGAGCAGTTCGAGCGCCTCAACCCACGGTCCGGTCGGCGGCGCTGACGGTCAGCGGTCCGATCGGGCGTCGATGAGCAGCAGGAATGCGAGGGCGACGGCGATGATGCAGGCGATGAGGATGACCAGGCCCATGGGGAACATGCGGGACTCCTCGGCTGGGGGTTTACTTAGAGCTTCGAACCGCCGGCGCCAGGAGTCCAGTGCCTCATGAACCGGTGCCGAACCGGTGCCTAATAAGGACGAGTTCGGACGTTGGTTCTGATCTATCCTCGACTCCATGCGCGCGGCCATCCTCGTCGAGGGAGTGAGCGATTCCGCGGCTCTGCACGCCCTGGCCGCGCGCCGGGGCCGGGATCTGACGGCCGAGGGCATCGAGATCCTGGTCATGGACGGTGCCACCAACGCCGCGCGCTACCTCCAGCAGTACGGCCCCACCGGGCAGGGCCTCAAGCTGGCCGGGCTATTCGACGAGGCCGAGGAACGCTTCTTCCGCCTCGGCCTGGAGCGCGCCGGCTTCGCGCCGGGGCCCGCCACCGAGGACCTGGAGGAACTCGGCTTCTTCGTCTGCCGCGCCGATCTGGAGGACGAGCTCATCAGGGCGGTGGGCGCCGACCAGGTGCTGCGCATCGTCGCCGAGGAGGGCGAGGACCGCTCGTTCCGCACTTTGCAGCGCCAGCCCGCGATGCGCGACAAGACCCTGCTGCACCAGCTGCGGCGCATGATGGGCGGCCGCTCCGGCGGCAAGGAGCGCTGGGCGCGGCTGCTGGCCGAGACGGTGCCGTTGGACTTGGTGCCGCGGCCGTTGGATCTGGTGCTGGCCCAGTTGTAGTCCGCGCGGGTGGTCGCCGTGGTCGCCAAGGCCGCCGTGATCGCCGTGGTCGATGCGGCGCCAGCCGTGGGCGGTCGCCGTGACCGATGGGGTCGGCCAGGGCGGCGCGAATGTCACAATTGTTACGAGCGTCAGGAGCCTGACGCCCCGCAGCGGGGTCAGCGTGCGGGGCGCCAGGGTTCTCAGACGGCCCGGCCTCCAGCGGTCCGGCCTCGATTTACGAGGCCTGGTGACCGGCCGGGCTCCGAGCGGACGGGCCGTCGGCGGAGCGGATGCCTAGCCGGCTCTAGCTGCCGCAGACACCGCCGTCGGTCCACACGCCGGAGCTGTTGCTGCCGGGAGTGTCGCCCTGGGTCCACCACTTGGCGGTCCACTTGTGGGCCGGAGTGCCGTACTGGACCACGGCGCCGCCGCTGTAAGCGGTGGCCGAGTTCCACAGCGCCAGGGTGCAGGTGCCGGCCGGCGGAGTGCTCGACGAACCGCCGCCGCCGCACGCGCCGTTGTCCTGCCACACGTTCTGCGTGTTGGCGCCGGGGGTGTCGCCCTGGGTCCACCACTTAGCGGTCCAGGTGTGGCTGTTGTAGGAGACGATCGCGCCGCCGCTGTAGGCGGTCGAGGAGCTCCACGGCGCCGCGCTGCACGTTCCGCCCGGGGACGAGGACGTGGAGGTCGACGGCGAGGTGCTCGGCGAAGTGCTCGGCGAGGTGCTGGGCGACGTCGACGTCGTGCTGCTGTTCGGCGGCGGGGGCGGCGTGGCCACACCCGCGAACTTCGCGGTGAACTTGGTGAAGTCCCAGTCGTTCTGGGGCACCGAGGAGCACGCGCCGGACAGCTGGCCGTTGTTGGACGGCGGGTTGCACTGCCGGTCGCGGTTCACCGACCAGTACGTGTACCGGGCCAGGCCGTGGCTGGTCGCGTAGTCCAGGACGGTCTGGAAGTCGGCCTGGTAGAAGTACTCGGACGCGTCGGTGCGCCCGTTCATCATCGACACGCCCTCGTGCTGGTAGGCGGTCGTGGAGTCCCAGCCCATGTGCGAGACCAGCAGGCCGTGGAAGGCCTCCAGCGCCGAGACCTGAGCCGCCGCGCCGCTGAAGCCGCCGTCGAACGGCATGATGGAGAAGTTGGCGGGCGTGAACCCGATGGACTTGGCCTGGTCCAGCAGCTGGGTGCCGAACCAGCCGGTGCCGGCGTTGGTGCCCGGCATCGTCACCGACACGTACAGGCCCGGGTTGTTCTTCTGCAGGGCCTGCGCCGCGCCGAGCTCGTTGGCGATGGCCTGGGTGTTCTCGTACTCCGGCTCCTCCAGGTCGAAGTCGATCGCCTTCAGCCCGTACTTGTCGACCACCTGCTGGTAGGCGGCCGCGGTGGCGGCGACCGTGCCGCAGGTCTGGCCCAGCTTGGTGCCGCCGTAGCCGCCGACCGAGACCGAGACGTCGCCGCCCTTGCCGCGGATGGTGGAGATCACCGACGGGATCGTGCTGTCCGAGCCGATCGGGCTGGTGCCGCCCCAGGTCGGCGAACAGCCGCCGCCGTTGGGGGCCAGGATGAACGCCAGCTGGAAGGCCTTCTGGCCGGTGGCGTCCATCACCGCCGAGACGTCCGGCGGGGAGTTGTCCTCGGGCATCAGGTAGGGCGCCGAGGCGTACCAGACGCTGCTGAGCGCGTTCGGGCTCGGCGCGGCGCTGGAGTTGGCGGCCAGGGCGATGGTGGTGCCGGCGGCGAGGGCCAGTGCCGTGACCGGCAGGGCCAATCGCCGCTTCAAACTCGCGGTTGCCATAAAGGGTCTCCGAGGGTGGCGGGGAGTGAGGTGGTGGGGACTCCGGAGTCGCGGAATATGATTGGACTAGACCAGTTCCCTGTCAAGGGTTACGGGTAAAGGGCTGGCAAACAAGGGTCAAGTAAGGGTCCACGGCGGATTGACCTGCGAGAAAAGATCAATGGTTTAGACCCTTGACAGACCACATTGGTCTACTCCACTTTGTGTGTCAGGGCGTTACTTCCTCGCATCCGCGCCTCGCTTCGCCCTTCCCCTCGTTACTTTCCCGCCACCACGGAAAGGTACGGACCCACACAATGACTCCCACAGCACCGGGCCGCCGCCGCATGGCGGTGCGCACCGGCGCACTGCTCGTCGCGGCGGTCGCCGCGACCGCGACGGCGCTGGCGCACAGCGCCTCCGCCGGGCCGGCGACCCCCGCCGCCGGCAGCAGCGTCTACTCGGTCGCGCCCTACGTCGACATGTCCAACGGCCAGGAAGGCCTGCTGGACACGGCGATCACCGGCCACGGCCTCAAGGCGTACACCGCGGCCTTCGTCATCGGCGCCGGCTGCAACCAGATCTGGGGCGACACGCTGCCGATCGGCAACGACTCCTACACCGACCCGGAGATCGCCAGGGCCAAGTCCGAGGGCGCCTCGGTGATCATCTCCTCCGGCGGCGCCGCGGGCGAGGGCCTGGCCTGGACCTGCACCACGCAGAGCACGATCAACTCCGGGTACGCGGCGCTCGTCGACGACTACGGCGTCACCCAGCTCGACTTCGACGTCGAGGGCGCCGCGGTGGCCGACGGACCGTCGATCGCGCGGCACTTCGTCGCGATCAAGGCCTTGAAGGCCTCGCACCCGAGCGTGAAGTTCTCCATGACGCTGCCGGTGCTGCCCTCCGGGCTGACCGGCGACGGCGTGAACCTGCTCAAGGCGGCCAAGACCGCCGGGGTGAAGATCGACGTGGTCAACGTCATGACCATGGACTACTACCAGGGCCAGCAGGACATGGGCGCGGCGGCGATCAAGGCCGCGCAGAGCACCCTGGCGCAGATGCAGTCCGTGGACTCCAGCTACACCTGGGCCAACGTCGGCATCACGCCGATGATCGGCACCAACGACGACGGCTCGACGTTCACCAGCGCCAACGCGCGCTCGGTGGAGTCCTTCGCGGCGAGCAACGGCGTCGGGCGGCTGGCGTTCTGGTCGATCAACCGCGACCAGCCCTGCGGCGGCCTGGCTCCCAGCGGCACCGTGACGCCGGCGGCCTCCTCGACGTGCAGCGGGGTCGGCGACGGCAAGTTCGCGTTCACCGACGCCTTCGTGCCGTACACCGGCTCCGGCGGCGGCACCACCGGCGGGACGACGACCGGCGGGACCACCGGTGGCACCACCGGCGGGACCACGGGCGGCACCACGGGCGGCACCACCGGCGGGACGACCGGCGGCACCACCGGTGGCACCGGTGGCGGCGGCTGCACGGCCACGGCGTGGAGCGCGACCGCCTCCTACGTGCCGAACGACGTCGTGTCCTACAACGGCCACAAGTACACGGCGACCTACTGGTCGACCGGCGTGACGCCGGGCTCGGCGATCGCGTGGAACATCTGGAAGGACAACGGCGCCTGCTGATGTCCTGACGGCCAAGAACGGCCGGCGTCGCCCGGCGCTGGGTGGTGCCGGGCGACGGCGGCTTCCATTGTCCGTGGAACAACCGTTGTCTTCTTGAACAGCGAGCCCGGCCGCGCCGGGCAGCGGATCAGGCCTCGGCCGGCGCGGCCAGCGTCCCGGGCGCCGCTTCGGGCGCGGTTCCCGTCCCCGGCCGCGTCCCCGTTCCAGTCGCCGGCCACGTCTCCGTTCCCGTGCCCGGCTGCGCCCCCGGCTCCGGCACCGCCGGCGCGGAGTGCGGCCGCCGGGTCGGGATCGTCGCGGCCACCGCGGCGGCCACCACCGCGACCGCGCAGCCGATCAGCAGCCCGGTCTCGAACCCGTTCTTGGACGGCAGCGCCCGGCCGCCGAAGTCGATGGTCAGGTGGGCCAGCACGATGCCCATCACGGCCGCCGAGGTCGAGGTGCCGACCGAGCGCATCAAGGTATTGAAGCTGTTGGCCGACGCCGTCTCGGACATCGGCACCGCGGACATGATCAGCGCCGGCATCGCGCCGTAGGCCAGCGCCACGCCGGTGTTGATGACACAGCTCACCACCAGCAGCGTCCAGGTCGAGCCGATCAGGCCGACCGAGATGCCGTAGCCCAGGGCGATGACCAGGGAGCCGGCGGTCAGGGTGAACTTCGCCCCGCGCCGGGCCGAGAGCTTCGCGCCCAGCGGCGAGACCAGCATCATCACCAGCCCGGCCGGCGCCATCCACAGGCCGGCCGCCTGCATGGACTGGCCCAGGCCGTAACCGGTGGCCTTGGGCAGCTGGAGCAGCTGCGGCATGATCAGCGACTGCGCGTACATCGAGAAGCCGACCACCACCGAGGCGGCGTTGGTCAGCAGCACCTGCTTGCGGGCGGCGACCCGCAGGTCCACCAGCGGCGCGTCCTGGCGCAGCTCCCACCAGCCCCAGAGCACGAACACCACCGGGGCGGCGAGCAGCAGCCCGAGCGTGGAGCCGGCGCCCCAGCCCCAGTCCGCGCCCTTGGACACGCCCAGCAGCAGGCAGATCAGGCCGACCCCCAGGCCCACCGCGCCGACGCCGTCGAAGCCGCCGCCGGCGCGCGGCGGGACCGCCGGGATGACCAGCCAGATCAGCCCGCCGACCACGGCCGAGAGCACCGCCGAGACCCAGAACAGCACGTGCCAGCTGGCGTGCTCGGCGATCGCCGCGGACAGCGGCAGGCCCAGCGCGCCGCCGATCCCCAGCGAGGAGCTGATCAGCGCGATCGCCGAGCCCAGGCGCTCGGCCGGGACCAGGTCGCGCAGGGCGCTGATGCCGATCGGGACCAGCCCCATGCCCATGCCCTGGAGCCCGCGCCCGGCCACCATCGTGACCAGCGAGCTGCCCAGCGCGCACACCACCGAGCCGGCGACCAGCGGGACGGTGCAGACCAGCAGCATCAGGCGTTTGCCGTAGAGGTCGCCGAGGCGGCCGGTGGCCGGGGTGGTGACGGCGCCGGCCAGCAGGGTGGCGGTCACCGCCCAGGAGGCGTTGGAGGCGCTGGTGTCCAGCAGCGTGGGCAGCTCGCCGATCAGCGGCACGATCAGCGTCTGCATCAGGGAGGCGACGATCCCGGCGCCGGCCAGGACGGCGACGACGAGGTGGGTGGGGGGTGCGGGGCGTCCGGAGCGCGGGCCGGCGGTCGCGGCGGTCACGGCGACGGCTCGCGGAGCGGCGGTCCCGGGCGACGAGAAGTTGTGTGCAGCATACACATAATAATGTGCACCATACATATGATGTGCATGGCGCACAAGGCTCCGTAGGATGGGACCATGGACAAGCACACCGACCTGGTCGAGTTCGAGAGCATGCTGCTGGGGCGCCACGTCCACATGAGCATCCGCTCGATCGGCGACGACGGCGGGCTGGAGCGCGGCGCGTACATCCTGCTCAGCCGGCTGCGGGTGGAGGGTGCGATGTCCATCGGCCAGCTGGCCGAGGCCTTCGAGCTGGACGTGTCCACCCTCAACCGGCGCACCGCGGCGCTGTCCCGGGGCGGCCTGATCGAGCGGATCCCCGACCCCGAGGGCGGCATCGCGCGCAAGTTCCGGCTCACCGAGGCCGGGGAGCGGGAGCTGGACCAGGCGCGGTCCTGGAACGTCGCCGGGCTGGACCGGGTGCTGGAGGGCTGGAGCAGCGAGGACGTCGACGCCTTCGCCGACTACCTGCGGCGGTTCAACACCGACATCGAGCGGATCTCGGGGCGGCCCTGGCCGCGGCCGTAGGGCAGTGGGCGGTGGCGGGAATCAGCCGTCAGGCGCCCCGCCTGGCGCTTTCCCGCCACACGCCGAACGCGGCGGCTCCGGCGGCCAGCGCGGCGATGCCGTGCACGGTGCCGATCGACCAGGTCAGGCCAGCCGCGGCCCCGCCCCAGGCGCCGATCGTGTACGCGGCCCAGACGGCGGTCAGCAGGACGATCGCCCGGCGGGCCTTGCGGCCGGGATCGTCGGCGAACGTGGAGATCAGGGCGACGAGGGTGCCGGTGAGGGTGGTCGTGGTGACGCCGCGCATCGCGACGCCGGCGGCGTACACGCTCTGCAGGCCCATCGCCGCCGCGGCCAGACCGAGCCGGAGCTCACGCGGCGCGCCCGCCAGGAGCACCACGGCGGCCAGCAGCACCGCCTCGATGGCCAGCAGGAGCCAGGGTGCCGCGTCCTCGCCGCTCAGCCGCGCGCGACGGAGGGGAATCACTGAAGCAGCAACCCCGAGACAGAACCCGACAAGTGAGGCAAGCGGGCCATAGGTGTCGTCGCCCGGAGTGACGGACTCCTGGGCCGTGCCGGGAAGTACGCGTTCTGCGATCTGGACCGCCAGGAAGACGGCGTTCCCGGTCTGGTTGGCCACGAAGACCGCGCCCAGCCGCACGTAGGCGACCGCGTCGACCCAGCCCGCGATCCCGGTGAGCAGCACCATCAGCCACGCCGTGCCGTGCACTCTGGGCGTTCGCGTCACGGGTACCAGGATGCGGGGACGCGCCTCGGGGGCCGGGCAGGCGCGCTCGCCGGAAGGTGATTCCATACTTCTGCCATGACCTGACAGAATGACCGGCCATGCAGCGCGATCTGACGGGTCTGGTGCTGGACGGCCGCTACCTTCTTCAGGAGCGGCTCGGGGCCGGCGGCATGGGCGAGGTGTGGCGGTGTCGGGACCAGCGCATTGGGCGCGATGTGGCGGTGAAGCTGCTCTTGGATGTGCGGCTGAACACCGAGATGGAGGCGCGCTTCGAACGTGAGGCGCGGGTCGCGGGCAACTTGTCCAGCTCGCTGATCGTGACCCTGCACGACTACGGACACGGCGACCTGGACGGCCGCGACGTGCCGTACCTGGTGATGGAGCTGTTGCAGGGCCGCACGCTGGCGCAGATCCGCAACGACGAGCGCAACTCGCGCCGGGTCCTGAGCTGGGGCGCGCAGGTGTGCGCCGCGCTGGAGGCCGCGCACCGCGCGGGCGTGGTCCACCGCGACATCAAGCCCAGCAATGTGATGATCACCGACGACGGCGCCCTGAAGGTCCTGGACTTCGGCATCGCCCGGGTGATCGAGGACGGACACACCCGCGGCGGCCTCACCGCCGACGGCACGGTCATCGGCACCGCCGACTACATGTCCCCGGAGCAGGCGGCGGGGCAGCCCACTGACGCCCGCAGCGACCTGTACTCCTTCGGCTGCCTGCTGTACTTCCTGGTCACGGCGCGGCCGCCGTTCGTCGCCGACTCCTTCTTCGGCATGCTGCAGAAGCAGCTGAACGAGACGCCGGCGCCGCCGAGCAGCTACCGCCCCGGCCTGCCGCCGGAGCTGGACTCGCTGATTCTCGCGCTGCTCGCGAAGGACCCGGCGGCGCGGCCGCCGGGGGCGAAGGTGGTGCGCGAGGCGCTGGAGCGGATGCTGCCGACGCCGAAGCCGGACGCCGCGGCGAAGGCCGCGGGCGCGGCGCGGGCGGGAGGCCCGACCGGGGAGGAGCCGACGCGGCCGGACCAGTCTTCGGGCGCTGCCACGGCGGTGGTCGGGGGAGCGGCCGCTGGCGCTGCCGCCGGTGCTGTGGCCGGGGCCGTGGCGGCTGTCGCGGCGGCCGGTACCGGCCCTGCGGCCGGGCCGTCGGCGCCTGCTCCTGGCACTCCTGGCACTCCTGGCGGCCCCCAAGGCAACCAGGGTCCTCAGAGCGGCCACGGTAGCCAGAGCGGCCAGGGTAGCCAGGGCCCTCAGAGCGGCCAAGGCGGCCAAGGCGGTCAGGGCGGCCAGAGCGGCCAGGGTGGCCAGGGCAGCCAGAGCGGTCAGGGCCCTCAGAGCGGCCAGGGTGCCGGCCGTCCGGCGAACCAGCCCGGTCCCGGGCCGGCTCTCGGCGCGATCCCGTCCCCGGTCGCCGGATCCGCTCCGGCAGCGGCCCAGACCGCGCCCTCCGGGGCCGGACAGCCGCCGCACCAGGGCAGCGGCAGCGGCAATGGCAACGGATTCGGTGCCGTGGCCGGAGCGAAGCCCTCCGCCGACGTGCCGGCCGTGATGGGCTCCGGCCCGATCCCGCCGCCCAACATTCCGCCGCACGTCCCGATGCAGCCGCCGACCCATCCGCCGACGCAGGTCGGCGAGACGGACCCGACGCGCGTCGTCCCGGCGGAGTTCGGCGGGCGCGGCGTCGCCGAGACCGAGCAGGCCCCGGCCAAGTCCACGTCCGGCTCCCGCATATCCCGGCGCAAGCTGCTGGTGGGCGCCGGCGGGCTCGCCGGCGTCGCGGTGGCCGGCGGCGGCGCCTACGTGGCTCTGGGCTCGAAGAAGGACGTCAAGACCGGCGACACCACGAACCTCGCCGCCGGCAGCGCCACCACCCCGAGCCCGACCGGGTCGCCGTCGAACGCCGACGCCTCCGGGCCGTCGAGCTCGGACTCGTCGTCGGACGCGGACACGGCCTCCTCGTCGAGCTCGTCCTCGGCCTCGGAGTCGCCGTCGACGTCCCCGTCGTCGGCCGCCGGGTCGCTGCCGCCGCTGACGCCCAGCAGCGTGCCGGTCGGGCAGATCGAGCTGCCCGGCAACCCGCAGCTGGTCTACGCGTTCATCAACGGCGGCAAGCACCTGATCGTCTCCGACGACGCGAACGGGGTGCAGATCTTCGACATCACCAACGCCGCCGCCGCCCTGAAGGTCGGCAGCATCCCCATCCCGCTGGCCGACGGGAAGCTGCAGGAAATGCTCAGCATGGACTACAGCCCCGCCCGGGGTCTGCTGGTCCTGGGCGGCAAGGGCGGCCTGTACCTGTGGGACGTGAAGGACCCGACCAAGCCGGTCCAGCTGTCCGCGCGCGGCGACGTCAACGGCAAGCGGGTCTCGGACCTGGCCCTGAGCTCCGACGGCATGAAGCTGGCCATCGCCACCGTCGACGACTCGACCCCGACCGTCGGCAACTGCGTGCTGGACCTGGCCGACCCCAAGCAGCCGGCCCAGATCAGCACCCTCACCCCGTCCGACAAGGACAGCCTGGAGCTCGTCGCGTTCGCCGCCGGCGACAAGTACATCGTCACCACCGGCCACGGCGAGGACAGCCGCGCGGCGATCTTCCAGCTCTGGGACGCCGGGAACGCGCGCAACGTCGTGCCGATCAACTCCGCCTCCTGGTACGACCCGGCCGCGACCAAGCTCACCGGCGCCCTGTACGTGGCGACCTCCGGCCCGTGGAACACCCTGGTGCTGGGCGTCTCCGGCGCCGACGACCAGAGCCAGGACATGCAGTTCCTGGACTTCCGCAAGCCGCAGTCCCCGGCCAAGCAGTGGAAGTTCACGAACATCTCCGGCGCGCTCGGCTTCCACCCCACCCACCCCGTGGTGGTCGCCGGCGACTCCCGCTCCGGCGCCGCGACGATCTACGACATGACCGACCCGGGCCACCCGCTGCCGATCACACAGCTGGTGAAGGAGACCGGGCGCGTGCTGTCCCTGGGCTTCAACCCGGACGGCAGCCTGCTCGCCATGGCCCTGCGGCGCAGCGACTACAGCGACAAGGCGGTCATCTACTTCTGGAAGATGTGACGGCCCGCGTTTTTCACAGCGTTCCACGAAAGAATCCGCCCGCCCGGTGCCTGTGCACCGGGCGGGCGGATTCTTTCGCGTCCAACTGCGACGTCCAACTGCAACTGACGTCCAAGTGTAATCGTTCAAGTGCAGCGTGCTTGACATGCCTTCTGGCCGAACGTAGAAATGGCATGATCGTGTGCCGCTGCCGATATTAGAGCGATAGCTCTGTTGTGCAATGCCGATTTATTTCCTGGCACCGCTTCCGCACATCATTGCATCACTTGGAGGAGAGTCATATGTCGAATCCGTACGAGCCGGAGGAAGGCGTCTACCGCGTCCTGCGCAACCAGGCGGGCCAGCACTCCTTGTGGCCCGCGTTCCTCCAGGTGCCGGAGGGCTGGGCCGTCGTCCACGACAAGGACACGCGCAGCGCCTGCCTGGACTATGTGGAACGCAAGTGGACCGATCTGAAGCTGGTCGCCGTCGCCGGCGAATAGAGCACCGACACCGGCTCGGCGCGGATTCCTCACATCACCAGCCCCGCTCCCGCCACTCGTCCAGGTGCGGACGCTCGGCCCCCAGCGTGGTGTCCTTGCCGTGGCCGGGATACACCCACGTCTCGTCCGGCAGCCGGTCGAAGATCTTCGCCACCACACCGCTGTACAGCGACTCGAACCGCTCCTGGTCCTTGTTGGTGTTGCCGACGCCGCCGGGGAACAGGCAGTCGCCGGTGAACAGGTGCGGGATCCCGTCCGGGTCGGCGGCGTCCCGGTAGAGCAGGGCGATCGAGCCCGGCGTGTGGCCGACCAGGTGGATCGCCTCCAGCTCGATGTCGCCGACCCGGACGGTGTCGCCGTCGTCGACGAGGTGGGCCGTGGGGACCGGGATGCCCTCGGCGTCGGCGCGGCCGGCGTGGGTGGCGGCGCCGGTCGCGGCCACCACGTCGGCCAGGCCCTGCCAGTGGTCGCCGTGCTGGTGGGTGGTGATCACCGCGTCGAGGCGGTCGCCGGCCAGGGCCAGCACGGTGGCCGGCTCGGCGGCCGCGTCGATCAGGACCCTGGTGCCGCTGGTCCTGCTCTCCAGCAGGTAGGCGTTGTTGTCGAAGGGGCCCACCGAGACCTTGGTGACGGTGAGGGCCGGCAGGTCGCGTACGGCCGCCGGGCCGCCCTGCGTGACGTCGCCGGTGTAGTCGGACATGGCTGTTTGCCTCCCGGGTCGCTGACTCTGGTCGGTGCTGTGGCTGAGCTTGTCGCTGGTGACTAGTCCCCGAGCCCCTGCCCGGCGCGCGCGGCGCCGAGGGTGCTGTCGTCCCCGTGCCCGGGATAGACCCACGTCTCGTCCGGCAGTCCGGCCAGCGGGCCGGCGGCCAGGTCCAGCGGCGCCGGTCCGTGCGGTTCCTTGCCGGACAGGCAGTCGCCGGTGAACAGGTGCGGATGCCCCTTCGGGTCGTCGTAGAGCAGCGCCACCGCGCCCGGGGTGTCGCCGCCGAGCTGGACCGCGGTGAGGGTGGAGCGGCCCACCTGGATCTCGTCGCCGTCCAGCAGCGGCACCGCGGTCGGGACCTCGATCGCCCCCATGTCGTAGGCCCCGGCCATGGTCACCGCGCCGGTGGCCGCGGCCAGCTCGGCCAGCGCCCGCCAGTGGTCGTGGTGCCGGTGGGTGGTGACCACCGCCGCCAGCGAGCCGTTGACCAGCCGGATCAGGGCCGGCGCGTCGTCGGCGGCGTCCACCAGCAGCTGCTCGCCGGTGAGCCGGTCGCGCAGCAGGTAGCAGTTGGTGGCCGCGGGGCCGACGGCGAGCTTGGTGACGATCAGCCAGGCCAGTTCGTGCACGGCCGGGGGGCCGCCGACGTGGACGGAGCCGTGGTAGGTCATGTCCGGCGCTCCTTGACGGGGACTCTTACTGGTGACGGTAAGGGCTCAGCCCCAGCTCGGCAGCTCCGGCAGCGGGCCGCGCCCGCCCTCGGGCAGCGCCGCCACCAGGCCGTCGCCGGAGGCCCGGCCCAGCAGCCAGGCCAGCAGTGCCCGCTTGGGCCCGCGCACGGTCAGCACCTCGGCGTCGCCGGCCGCGGCCTTGACGCCGTAGACCTCGTCCTCCTCCTCGACGTCCAGGCGCAGCGGCGGGAACCCGTCCCGAGCCTGGAAGCGCTCCAGCGTCAGGGCGAACCAGCGGTCGGTGAACGCGTCCGACCAGTGCGCCGGGGTGAAGTCGGCGTCCAGGTCCACGTGGTGGATCAACAGCTCGCCCAGGCGCTTGGCGGGCACCTCGAAGGCCGGGAACGGCTCGGCGCCGGGCACCCGGACCACCCCGCGGCCCCAGGCGTCGGCCATCGCCACGGCGGCGTAGGCTTCGGCGAACCGGGCCGCCGACTCCCGCAGGTCGGCCAGCTGGGTCGCGGCGTCCCGGGAAGAACCCGCCTCGATGTCGGCGTTGCGCTGGGCATCGGATGCGTACATGGGCGTGACCTCGCCGGTGGCCGCGGTGTTGAGCAGGTTGGCGTGGCCGTCGGCGTTGCGGGCGATGTGGGCCAGGACGTGCCCGCGTGTCCAGCCCGCGCACAGCGAGGGTCCGCGCAGGTCCTCGTCGGTGAGTTCGGCGGCGGTGGCCAGCAGGTGCGCGGTGGCGTCGGAGATCTGCGCGAGCGTGGCGGCGGCGTCGAAGGAGGCGGGCACGGCGGTGGAGGATTCGGTCACGGCGGTAACTCTTCCGCACTGGGGCCGCGTCTGCCACACCGTTCCCGCCCTCGGACCGCCGCGGCGACCGCCGCCGGGGCGCGGACCTGCGAGTACGGCGAAAACCAGAACTTGTCGGAGCCCCCGTCTAGCATCGGTGCGAGTCATGTCTCCAGGAAGGTTTCACTAGTGGATCGGCTGATCGTCCGCGGCGCGCGGGAGCACAACCTCAAGGACGTTTCAGTGGACCTCCCTCGGGACGCCCTGATCGTGTTCACCGGCCTGTCCGGCTCGGGCAAGTCCTCCTTGGCCTTCGACACGATCTTCGCCGAGGGCCAGCGGCGTTACGTGGAGTCGCTGTCGGCCTACGCGCGCCAGTTCCTCGGGCAGATGGACAAGCCCGACGTCGACTTCATCGAGGGGCTGTCCCCGGCGGTGTCGATCGACCAGAAGTCGACGTCGAAGAACCCGCGGTCGACCGTCGGCACCATCACCGAGGTCTACGACTACCTGCGGCTGCTCTACGCGCGCGCCGGCCGGCCGCACTGCCCGGTGTGCGGCCGCCCGATCGCCCGGCAGAGCCCGCAGCAGATCGTGGACCGGGTGCTGGAGCTGGAGGAGGGCACCCGGTTCCAGGTGCTGGCGCCGGTGGTGCGCGAGCGCAAGGGCGAGTACGTCGACCTGTTCAACGAGCTCCAGGCCAAGGGCTTCAGCCGGGCCCGGGTGGACGGCGTCGTGGTGCAGCTGACCGAGCCGCCGACGCTGAAGAAGCAGGAGAAGCACACCATCGAGGTGGTGGTGGACCGGCTGGCGGTGAAGTCCTCGGCCAAGCGCCGGCTCACCGACTCGGTGGAGACCGCGCTCCAGCTCGGCGGCGGCATGATCACCCTGGAGTTCGTCGACCTGGCCGACGACGACCCGAACCGCGAGCGCATGTACTCCGAGCACCTGTACTGCGTCTACGACGACCTGTCGTTCGAGGAGCTGGAGCCGCGCTCGTTCTCCTTCAACTCGCCCTTCGGCGCCTGCCCGACCTGCTCGGGCCTGGGCGTGAAGATGGAGGTCGACCCGGAGCTGATCATCCCGGACCCGTCCAAGACGCTGCACGAGGGCGCGATCATCGCCTGGGGCGCGGCGGCGATGGGCGCGGAGTACTTCTCGCACATCCTGGAGGGCCTCGGCGAGGTCATCGGCTTCGACATGCACACGCCGTGGGAGCGGCTGCCGGCCAAGATCCGCAAGGTGATCCTGGAGGGCTACCCGAAGAAGTACACGGTGCGCCGGGTCAACAAGTACGGCCGCGAGCGCACCTGGGAGGCCCGGTACGAGGGCGTCATCCCGTGGGTCACCCGCCGCTACGCCGAGGCCGAGACCGACTCCGCGCGCGACCGCCACGCCGGGTTCATGCGCGAGGTGCCCTGCGAGGCCTGCGACGGCACCCGCCTGAAGCCGGTGATCCGCGCCGTGACCCTGGGCGGCGAGCGCGGTGAGGGCGGCCTGTCCATCGACGAGGTGGCCGGGCTGCCGGTGGGGGAGTGCGCCCAGTACCTGCGCGACCTCAAGCTCACCGACCGCGAGGCGCAGATCGCCGCCCGGGTGCTCAAGGAAGTCAACGAGCGCCTCCAGTTCCTGGTCGACGTCGGCCTGGACTACCTGTCCCTGGACCGGGCCAGCGCCACCCTGGCCGGCGGCGAGGCCCAGCGCATCCGCCTGGCCACCCAGATCGGCTCCGGCCTGACCGGCGTGCTCTACGTCCTGGACGAGCCCTCGATCGGCCTGCACCAGCGGGACAACCACCGCCTCATCGAGACCCTGATCCGGCTGCGCGACCTGGGCAACACCCTGATCGTGGTGGAGCACGACGAGGACACCATCGCCATCGCCGACTGGGTGGTCGACATCGGCCCCGGCGCCGGCGAGCACGGCGGCCAGGTCGTGGTCTCCGGCACCGTGGAGGACCTGCTGGCCTCCGAGGACTCGCTGACCGGCATGTACGTCTCGGGCCGGCGCCGGATCGAGATCCCGGCGCTGCGCCGGCCGATCGACCCCGAGCGGCAGCTGGTGGTCCGCGGCGCCCGGGAGAACAACCTGCGCGACATCGACGTGGCGTTCCCGCTGGGAGTCTTCGTCGCGGTCACCGGTGTGTCCGGCTCCGGCAAGTCCACGCTGGTCAACGACATCCTCTACACCACGCTGGCCCGGGAGCTGAACGGCGCGCGCGGGGTGCCCGGCCGCCACGTCCGGGTGGACAACGTGGACCTGCTGGACAAGGTGGTGCACGTCGACCAATCGCCGATCGGCCGCACCCCGCGCTCCAACCCGGCCACCTACACCGGCGTGTTCGACCACATCCGCAAGCTGTTCGCGAACACCACCGAGGCCAAGGTCCGCGGCTACCAGCCGGGCCGGTTCTCGTTCAACGTCAAGGGCGGCCGCTGCGAGAACTGCCAGGGCGACGGCACGATCAAGATCGAGATGAACTTCCTGCCGGACGTCTATGTCCCCTGCGAGGTGTGCCACGGCGCCCGGTACAACCGGGAGACGCTGGAGGTCCACTTCAAGGGCAAGAACATCGGCGAGGTGCTGGACATGCCGATCGAGGAGGCCGCGGACTTCTTCGAGGCCGTCCCGGCGATCGCCCGGCACATGCAGACGCTGGTGGACGTCGGGCTGGGCTACGTCCGGCTGGGCCAGTCGGCGACCACGCTGTCCGGCGGCGAGGCGCAGCGGGTGAAGCTGGCCGCCGAGCTCAAGCGCCGGGCCACCGGCCGCACGGTCTACGTCCTGGACGAGCCGACCACCGGTCTGCACTTCGAGGACATCAACAAGCTGCTCGGCGTGCTCCAGCGGCTGGTGGACCAGGGCAACTCGGTGATCGTCATCGAGCACAACCTGGACGTCATCAAGACCGCGGACTGGATCGTCGACATGGGTCCGGAGGGCGGCCGCGGCGGCGGCCTGGTGGTGGCCGAGGGCACTCCGGAGCAGGTGGCCGAGGTGGCCGGGAGCCACACCGGCCGGTTCCTGGGGCCGATCCTGGGCGGGGAGGCGAACGCCGCGACGGCGGCGCTGACCGCGGCCCAGGAGCGCAAGCCGAAGGTCGCGAAGGCGATCGCGGCGGCGAAGAAGAACAACGCGCCGGACAAGGCGGTCGCGGCCAAGGCGGCCGGGGCGAAGGCGGTTCCGGCCAAGGCGGTTCCGGCCAAGACCGTTCCGGCACAGTCGACCGCGAAGAAGGCCGCCGCCAAGAAGGCGCCGGCGAAGAAGGCGGTGGCCAAGAAGTAGTCCGGGTGCGATCCCGGGTGGAGCGGCGGCTCGTCCGGACCCTCAGCGCGAATTCATAGGTGGACATGATGGACTACTCCCCATGTCTGAAGAACTCGAGGTCGAGGAGTCCGGTCCGGACCGCCGCTCCCTCATGAAGGCCGCCGCGCTGGTCGCCGTTCCGGTCGTCGGGGTCGGGACGGTCGCGGCCTGCTCGTCGAGCAAGTCCGGCGGTTCCGGTCCCAGCACCGGCGCCGGTGCCACCCCGGTGACGGTCCCCTCGTCCTCGGTGCCGGTCGGCGGCGGGACGGTGAACGCCGGGGTGGTCGTGACCCAGCCGCAGGCCGGCGTCTACAAGGCGTTCAGCGCCGTGTGCACGCACCAGGGCTGCACGGTCAAGGAAGTGGCGAACAACCAGATCCACTGCCCGTGCCACGGTTCGATCTTCAGCGCGCAGGACGGTTCGGTGGTGATGGGCCCGGCCACCCAGCCGCTGGCGGCCATGACCGCCACGCTGAGCGGGGCGGACGTCACCGTGTCCGGGGCGGCCAAGAGCTGAGATCCCGCTCTGATACCAGGTCAGCGGCATACCGTGGAAATGCATCCCTGTCACCCGAGAGGGCGAAAACTCTCAACTAGTTGATGCTGGCGACGACGGCGACCGCGTGTCGGACTCCCGCGCACGTCCGCGGATCCCCCAGTGTGGGCACCCAAGCACCCATACCCGCGGGGGTCCTCCTCTTGTCCGACACCGGATCCGCCGTCGACCCGCGTCCAGGACGCCGGCTGCGCGCGCTGCGCGACAGCCGCGGTTGGTCGCTGAGCCGGCTGGAGCGCGAGACGCATTACTCGCGCGGCTATCTCAGCCGGGTGGAGAACGGTCTCCAGCGCATGACCGAGGACCTGGCGCAGTCCTGCGATCGTGCGCTGGGCGCCGGGGGCGAGTTGCTGGCCGCCGTGCGGAGTGGGCTGGGCCAGGAGTGTCCCTATCCCGGGATGTCGTCGTATTCGGAGCACACTGCGCGGTGGTTCTTCGGGCGCGAGGAGGCAGTGGCGCGCTTGTCGAGCCAAGTCCGGAGGCAGGTGCGGCGGGGATATGGGCTCTATGCCGTGGTCGCGCCTTCTGGTTCGGGTAAGACGTCGCTGCTGCGTGCGGGACTTGTTCCGGCGCTGCGCGATGCGGACGCCGCGGTGACTGTGCGCGTCGCGAATCCCGGACCCGAGCCTGAGCTGCCCGCCGACAACGCCGATGTGTTGGTCGTGGACCAGTTCGAAGAGGTGTTCACTCAGTGCGACGACCCTAAGCGGCGCGAAGCGTTCGTCGAAGGGCTCTGCCGGAGAGCACAAAACACTACGTGTGTAGTACTCGGGATTCGCGTCGACTATCTGGGACGCTGCTTAGAGGATCCCTATCTGCTGCCTCTCCTTCAGGAACACACCTACCTGCTCCCGCCACTGACGGACGCGCAAGTACGCCTGGCCATCACGGGCCCTGCGGACAGCGTCGGTCTCGCCGTCGATCCGGACCTCCCAGATCTGATCCTGCGCGATCTGCACGACCGCAAAGGCGCCGTGAGCCTGCCGTTGCTGGCGGAGTGCTTGCACGGGATGTGGCACGACAAGCGGCGGCAACGCTTAGGGCTGGCGGAGTACATCGCCTCCGGCGGCGTCGGGGGAGCGTTGGCACGCTCAGCCGATAAGGCGCTCGCAGACCTTGGAGCCGACGGCTCTGCCATCGCGCGCCAGGTACTGCTCCAGCTCGTACGTCTAGGCGATCGCCAGGACGACACCCGGAGATGGATTCCACTAGCGGTACTTGTGGGACGGACCGTGGGGGATCCGGAGGTCGTTGATCGCGTCGTGGAGCATCTCATCGCGTCGCGCCTTCTGGTGGTGGACGACGAGCAGCGGGTCAGCCTGACGCATGAAGCGTTGCTCTGGGAGTGGCCGACACTGCACGCCTGGATCCGCGACGGCAAGGACGAACTGCGCGATCGCCAGGAGTTCGCCGATGCTGCCGCGCGGTGGCTCCAGGGAGAACGCGACCCCGGACTCCTGGCGCGAGGACGCCTATGGGAGCGGTCCGAAGGGCGTGCCGAGCACCTCAGCCCTCTGGAACAAGACTTCTACGCGGCCTCGCTGACCGCTCACCTGTCGGAACAGCGCGGGCGGATCCGGAACCGGAGGCTGCGCGCGTCGCTGGTCGCGGCATCGGCAGCGGCCCTGGTGGCGGTGGCTGTCGTGATCGGCCAGCTCGGCCGGAACCTCGCCTTGGAGGACCAAGAGAGCGCGGACCTGCTCGCCACCCAGTCAGTACAAGCGCTGCACACCCGTCCTGAGGACGCGACGCGAATGGCGATCGCCGCACTGGAGACGGCAGAGAATCCAGCGACCCGCAGCGCGGTGCTGAGCGATCAGGCCACCGGGTTCTTAGGACTCTTCCATCAGCATCGATACGCGGTGAACGCTTTAGCGTTCCGCGCGGACGGTACCGAGGCGGCCTCCGGAGACGAACAAGGCGAGGTCTGGCGTTGGAACCCTGATAACCGCCGACCAGTAGGAAAGCCACTGGAAGTCGGCGCCGCTGTTCACGCAATCGCCTATAACCCCGTGTCAGGAGCCATGGCGGTGGCGGCCGGGGAACGAGGCGACGTCCTCGTCGTTCCCGCCAGAGGTCCTGAGCTCCACCTGCGCGGCCACACACGCACCGTGCGCTCGCTCGCCTACAGCCCCGACGGCCGCTGGCTCGCCACCAGCGGCGACGACGGCACCGCGCGCGTCTGGAACACGGCGGACGGAACCCAGGTCGGCGCGCCGATCGCACCCGGAGACGGCAACATCTACGCCGTCGCCTTCAGCCCCGACGGCCGGCTGCTCGCCACCGGCGGCGAGGACGGGAAGGCGGCGACGTGGAACGTCGCGGACCGGAGCCGAGCCCAACTCTTCGCGGGCCGGCACACCGACGCCATCCGCACCGTCGCCTTCAGCCCCGACGGCGCCACCCTCGCCACCGGCGGCTGGGACGGCCTCACCGGCGTGTGGACCGCCGCCACCGGGGGTTTCGTCGTCGGTCTCGGCGGTCACACCGACTCGGTCACCGCTGTCGCCTTCGACACCGACGGCGGACTGCTGGCCACCGCCTCGCAGGACGACCGCGCCGACGTCTGGAGCACCGCCACCTGGCACCAGGTCGCCCAGTTCGCCGGGCACGCCGCCCCGATCAACACCCTGGCGTTCCGCCCCCGCACCACGGGCCTCGCGACCGGCAGCGAGGACCACACCGTCGCACTCTGGGACCTGACCGCCGGCGGCGCCGTGGGCCGCGTGCCCGGCCAGCCCGCCTTCCACGCCCTCGCCGCCGCCCCGGGCCTGCTCGCCACCGCCGACGCCGACGGCTACGCCACCTTGTGGACGCCCACCGGAGCCACTCCCGCCCGCCGCCTCGGCGACGGCGCCGCCCCGATCACCGCCGTGGCCCTCACCCTCGACGGCAGCCGCCTGGCCACCGGCGGCCTCGACGGCTCGGTCGACCTCTGGGACCCCCGCACCGGCCGCCGCCTCACCCGCGTCGCCGCCCCGAACGGCACCGACCGCACCAAAGTCACGGCCCTGGCCTTCAGCCCGGACGGAACCCGCCTCGCCGCCGGCGGCTGGGACGGCACCCTGCGACGCTGGGATCTGTCATCGGCTCCGGCCCCGGCGCCGGCCTCGGCTCTGTCCTCGGCCCAAGCCCCAACCCCGGCCCTGGCCCCAACCCCGTACCCGGCCCCGCGCCGCCTCCCCACGATCACCATCCCGCACCGCATCTTCTTCGCCGTCGCGTTCGAAGCCGACTCCCGCACCGTCGTGACCGGCAGCCAGGACGACACGGTCTCGTTCTGGGACTGCGACACCGGCGCGCGCCGCGACACGCTCGGGTCGTCGTTCGCCGACTCGGTGCTCTCCGTGGCCGTCAGCGGGCGCCGCCTCGTCGCCGGCGGCCGGGACGGCACCGTCCGGCTCTGGGACCAGCGTTCCGGGCCCGGCTTGCTCCTGGGCTATGCCGGCCAGGTCGGCGCCGCCGTGTTCGCCCCCGACGGCTCGCTCGTCGCCACCGGCGACCGCGACGGCACCATCCGGCTCTGGGATCCGCGCGGCCACCGCCTAGTAGCGACCCTGACCGGCCACGGCCGGGCCGTCACCGGCCTGGCCTTCGTCGCCGCCGACCAGCTCGTCAGCGCGAGCGAGGACGGCACCCTGCGGCACTGGGACCTGCGCCCGGACCGCGTCAGCCGCCTGCTGCGCGGCCGCCTCGCCGACTGAGCCGCGGACCCGCGAAGAAATACCCTGAAACCCCGCCCCGATCAGGCGACTCCGGCAGCGGTCCGACTCCGCCGATACCCCTAATGGGTCGCGTCAGCGACTCGGGTCAGCGAACCGTGCCAGACACCTGAAGGAGCCCCCATGATCATCCGCCGCCGCCCGCGCACCGCCCGGGCCGCCCGGTCCGTCCTCGCCGCGTTATCGCTGCTCAGTGCGTCGTTGTCCGGCACCGCACTGGGCACCGCCTCGGCCGCCGCCGACACCGTCCGGACCGTCCCGATGCAGCCCGCGTTCCCCATGCAGCTCGACACCTGCCGCGACCACGGCGCCTACCTCGGCACCGGACTGCACCGCCTCGGCGGCGGGCAGAACCTGGTCGTCGTCGAGGTCTGCGGCGACCCGGCCAAGCACAGCATCCGCAAGGTCGCCGCCACCTACCTCAAGGTCGAGGGCCCGCACGCCGACGGCCTGCGGCTGCACTGGCGCTGGGCCGACGCCGGCGGCACGGTCCGCGGCGGCGGGGACGACGACAACGGCACCTTCGCCGCCGACGCCCAGAGCCAGCGCTTCTTCACCTGGAACTACTCGCACCCCGTCACCGCGCAGGACCCCGGCGCGCGCTGCCTGGTCGGGGTGCTGAGCCAGGGCCAGGTCCAGTACATCACCGAGCCCGTCTGCCCCTGATCACCGGCCACTGACCCCTGACCACTGCCCGGCCGGTCATGTCCCCCCGGCCGCGTAGGCTTTCCTTGTGGCAGACCCGGCAACCTATCGCCCGAAGCCCGGCGAGATCCCGACCTCGCCCGGCGTCTACAAGTTCCGCGACCCGCACGGCCGGGTGATCTACGTCGGCAAGGCCAAGAACCTGCGTTCCCGCCTGACCAGCTACTTCCAGGACCTGGCGAACCTGCACGTGCGGACCCAGACGATGGTGACCACGGCGTCGGGCGTCGAGTGGACCGTGGTCGGCACCGAGGTGGAGGCGCTCCAGCTCGAATACACCTGGATCAAGCAGTTCGAGCCGCGGTTCAACGTCAAGTACCGCGACGACAAGTCCTACCCCTCGCTCGCCGTCACCGTCGGCGAGGAGTTCCCGCGCGCGCAGGTGATGCGCGGGCCCAAGCGGCCCGGCGTCCGCTACTTCGGCCCCTACTCCCACGCCTGGGCGATCCGCGAGACGCTGGACTCCCTGCTGCGCGTCTTCCCGATCCGTACCTGCTCCGGCGGGGTGTTCAAGCGCGCCGCGCAGACCGGGCGGCCGTGCCTGCTCGGCTATATCGGCAAGTGCTCGGCGCCGTGCGTGGGCCGGGTCAGCGCCGAGGAGCACCGGGAGATCGTCGACGATTTCGTGTCCTTCATGGCCGGCCGCACCGACCGGTTCCTCAAAGGGCTTGAGGACGAGATGAAGGCCGCTGCCAAGGAGCTCGAGTTCGAGAAGGCGGCCCGGCTGCGCGACGATCTCCAGGCCCTGAGGCAGACCTTGGAGAAGAACGCCGTGGTGCTCGGCGACGGCACCGACGCCGACGTGATCGCGCTCGCCGAGGACCCGCTGGAGGCCGCGGTCCAGATCTTCCACGTGCGCGGCGGCCGGATCCGCGGCCAGCGCGGCTGGGTCGTGGACCGCGTCGAGGACGTCGACACCGCCGGCCTGGTCGAGCACTTCCTCCAGCAGCTCTACGGCGCCGAGCAGGGCGACGCGGGCGAGGCCGCGGCGGACACCGAGACCATCCCGCGCGAGATCCTGGTGCCGGAGCTGCCGGGCAGCACCGAGGCGATAACGGAATGGCTGGCCGAGCGCCGCGGCGCGAAGGTCGAGATCCGGGTGCCCCGGCGCGGCGACAAGGCGGCGCTGATGGAGACCGTCGCGCAGAACGCGAAGCAGGCCCTGGCCCTGCACAAGACCCGCCGCGCCTCGGACCTCACCACCCGCTCGGTGGCGTTGCAGGAGCTGGCCGACGCCTTGGGCATGGACCAGGCGCCGCTGCGCATCGAGTGCTTCGACATCTCGCACTTGCAGGGCACCAACGTGGTCGCGTCCATGGTGGTGTTCGAGGACGGCCTGCCGCGCAAGAGCGAGTACCGGCGCTTCACGATCAAGGGCACGGAGGAGGCCGGCGCCTCCAACGACGACGTGCGTTCCATGCACGAGGTCGTCACGAGGCGTTTCAAGGCGTACCTGAAGGAGCAAGAGGACGCGAAGCTGATCGACGAGACGACCGGCGACCGCAAGAAGTTCGCCTACCCGCCGCAGCTGCTGGTGGTGGACGGCGGGCAGCCGCAGGTTGCCGCGGCCGCCGCGGCCCTGGCCGACCTGGAGATCAGCGACGTGACGCTGGTCGGCCTGGCCAAGCGGCTGGAGGAGGTGTGGCTGCCCGACGACGAGGACCCGATCCTGCTGCCGCGCAGCAGCGAGGGCCTCTACCTGCTC
This sequence comes from Catenulispora yoronensis, assembly GCF_039531695.1. Taxonomy (NCBI): domain Bacteria; kingdom Bacillati; phylum Actinomycetota; class Actinomycetes; order Catenulisporales; family Catenulisporaceae; genus Catenulispora; species Catenulispora yoronensis. The sequence continues at coordinate 63,089 of NZ_BAAAQN010000015.1, read as the reverse complement.
CAGCGGGTGCGGGACGAGGCGCACCGCTTCGGCATCGCCTTCCACCGGCAGAAGCGGTCGAAGTCGATGGTGGCCAGCGCCCTGGACGATGTGCCGGGTCTGGGGGAAGTGCGGCGTAAAGCCTTGTTGGCCCATTTCGGAACTTTGCGCAAACTGCGCGCGGCCTCGGTAGAGGAAATCTCCGAAGTGCCTGGTATCGGACCTGCGACAGCCCAGCAGATCCGTGGAGCGCTGGCGGAGCTTCCGGCAAGTCGTGCGGTGAACGCCGCCACAGGTGAGATCCTGGACGGGGGAGAGAGCAGGACCAGTCCGGACGAGGAGTGAGCGGGAGTGAGTGACGAGGACAGGCCGAGCGAGCAGGACGGCCGGGACAGCGGCGGGCGCGGGGGTCGGACCCCGGGCGCCGAGGCCGTCCCGGGTCCCGCGGGCACCGCTGACGTGGCGGGTGTCGCCAACCTCGCCGGGGCTTCGGACGCCGCCGGCGCCGGCGGCGTGGAGGACGTTCCGGACACCCGGCACCGGCTGACCGCCGACGGCGGAGCGGCCGGCGACGGGGCCGAGGGCGGCTCCGAGGCCGATGCCACCACCAATGCCGACGCGGACGCGGATGCCGACGCCGACGCCGACGCCGACGCCACCGAGGGCCTGCACGCCCCGGAGCTGGTCATCATCACCGGCATGTCCGGCGCCGGCCGCTCCACCGCCGCCAAGGTCTTCGAGGACCTGGGCTGGTACGTGGTGGACAACCTGGCGCCGACCCTGATCGCGCCGATGGTGGACCTGGTGATGCGCGAGTCCGGCGGCACCGACCGCCTGGCCTTCGTCGTCGACGTGCGCGGCCGCGCCTTCTTCGACACCCTGCGCAGCACCCTGGACGAGCTGGACTCGGCCGGCCTGAACCACCGGATCGTGTTCCTGGAGTCCGACGACGACGTGCTGGTCCGCCGCTACGAGGGCGTGCGCCGCCCGCACCCGCTGCAGGGCGAGGGCCGGGTGCTCGACGGCATCGGCCGGGAGCGGGAGCTGCTGCGCGAGCTGCGCGGCGAGGCCGACCTGGTGATCGACACCTCGGCCCGCAACGTGCACGAGCTGCGCACCACGCTGGAGTCCGCGTTCGGCGACCCCGGCGAGGTCCCGCTGCGCGCCACCGTCATGAGCTTCGGCTTCAAATACGGTCTGCCCGTCGACGCCGACCTGGTCGCGGATGTACGGTTCTTGCCAAACCCACACTGGGTTCCGGAGCTCCGCCCCCGCACCGGTCAGGACCCTGAGGTCAGCGGCTACGTGCTGTCCCAGCACGGTGCCAAGGAGTTCCTCGACCGCTACGCGGAGGTGCTGAACATCGTCACCGAGGGATACCGTCGCGAGGGCAAGCGCTACCTGACCCTGGCGATCGGCTGCACCGGAGGCAAGCACCGCAGCGTGGCGATGTCCGAGCAGGTCGCCGCCCGGCTCTCGGCCGAGGGCGTGGACACCGTGGTGGTCCACCGGGACATGGGCCGCGAGTGACGGCGGCCGATCCGTCGGCCGGCTTCGCGGGGGCGGTACCGGGGCCCGGCGTGCCCTGGACCGGGTACGGTGGGAACGGTGTTACTGATGTGTCTGGTGCGGCGGACGGGGCCGGCGTGGTCGGAGCGACCGGCGCGACCGGTGAGTCGTTCATGACCGGCGGCTCCTTCCTGCCCGACGACTCCTACCTGCCCGGCGGTCCCTTCGCGGCCACCGACGCCTTCGCGGCCACCGACGCCTTCGGCGCGGCCGGCGCCTTCGCGGCGCCCCCGGACCGGTCGCCGCCGCCCGGGCTGCCGCGCGGCTACTTCGCGGAACTGACGATCGGCGACGAGCAGCCCCCGCCGTCCCACCGGCACCGGCACTCCGAGCCGCGGCATTCCGGGTCGGGGCATTCCGGCTCGCAGCATTCCGGGTCCGGGCCGGTGCCCCTGCCCGGGGCCGGGCAGCCGATAGCCGGCGCGCTGGCGGCGGCCGCGGCCTGGCGGGCGCCGGCCGAGGACGCGCCGACCGTCGAGTTCAAGGCCTTCGCCCACACCCCCGACGGCGCCCCGGCGCCGCGCGTCGTCGCGCTCGGCGGCGGCCACGGCCTGTCCGCCACGCTGTCCGCGCTGCGCACCGTCACCGACGCGCTCACCGCGATCGTCACCGTCGCCGACAACGGCGGCTCCTCCGGGCGGATCCGGCGCGACCTCGGCGGCCTGCCGCCCGGCGACCTGCGGATGGCGCTGGCCGCGCTGTGCGGCGACGACGAGTGGGGCCGCACCTGGGCCGACGTGCTCCAGCACCGCTTCGGCGGCCCCGCCGACGGCGGACTGCACGGCCACGCCGTGGGCAACCTGCTCATCGCCGCGCTGTGGGAGCGCCTCGGCGACCCGGTCGGCGCCCTGGACTGGGTCGGACGGCTGCTCGGCGCGCGCGGCCGGGTGCTGCCGATGTCGACCGTGCCGCTGGAGATCGAGGCGCTGGTGGCCGGGGCCGACCCGGCCGACCCGGCGGCCACCGGGGTGATCCGCGGCCAGCACGAGCTGGCGGTCACGCCGGGCCGCGTGCTGTCGGTGCGGCTCAGCCCGCAGCAGCCGCCGGCCGCGCCGGAGGCCGCCGCCGCCATCCGGGCCGCCGACTGGACGGTGCTGGGCCCCGGCTCCTGGTTCACCAGCGTGATCCCGCACCTGCTGGTGCCCGAGCTGGCCGCGGCGCTGGCCGAGACCCGGGCCCGCAAGGTCCTGGTGTTCAACCTGTCGCCGCAGCCGGGCGAGACCGACGGCTACTCCGCCGAGCAGCACCTCGAAGTCCTCGCCGACCACTGCCCCGGCCTGCGCCTGGACCTCGTCCTGGCCGACGAGATGTCGTGCGGCGCCCCGCGCGTCCACGGCCCGCTCGACAAGGCCGCGGCGGCGCTCGGCGCGCGCGTGGTGCTGGCACCGCTGGCCGCGCCGTACCGCAACGGCGACAAGAGCCCGCGCCACGATCACGCGCTGTTGGCGCAGGCGTTCCGCGGCGTGTTCGCGGGGGCTTAGCCGGTCCGGCCTGCTCGGGCCTCTGGTCCGATCCGGTCCGGCCTGCTCCGATCCGGAGTCTGGTTGTCCTATCAGACTCCGGATCGCGTAATCACCCTCCAGGGTGATTGTCACCGCGACCTGGCACAGTCCCCAGGGAACCGGAAACCCCTCCCGTCCGTCTTATTCCGAAAGGCCCATGCGTCCCGCTAGGCCGAACGAGCGTCATCCGACCTCGTGAATGCGCCGGGCGGAAGCACGCGGGCCTGCGCGGCGTTGGCTAGGGTGGACCGGTCACGGGACAGGTTCCAGCTCGGCTGTTCTGAGCTGCGAGAACAGGCGAAAAAGGGGACGAGGCACGCGATGGCGATGACGGCCGCGGTCAAGGACGAGCTGAGCCGCCTGGCGGTGACCAAGCCCTGTTGCCGCAAGGCCGAGGTGGCTTCGGTCTTCCGGTACGGCGGTTCGCTGCACATCGTCGGCGGGCGGATCGCCATCGAGGCCGAGCTCGACACCGGCGCGGCGGCCCGCCGCCTGCGCAAGGACATCTGGGAGGTCTACTCCCACCGCGCCGACCTGGTCATCCAGTCGCCCGGAGGGCTGCGCCGCGGCCACCGCTACCAGCTGCGCGTGACCGCCGGCGGCGAGGCGATGGCCCGGCAGATCGGGATGGTCGACGGCCAGGGCCGCCCGGCCTTCGGCCTGCCGCCGTACCTGGTCAACGGCCCGCTGTGCGACTGCGAGGCGGTGTGGCGCGGCGCGTTCCTGGCGCACGGCAGCCTCACCGAGCCCGGCCGCAGCTCGGCGCTGGAGATCACCTGCCCGAACATGGAGTCCGCGATCGCCCTGGCCGGCGCCGCGCGCCGCCTCGGCATCGCCGGCGCCAAGCACCGCGAGGTCCGCGGCAGCGACCGCGTGGTGATCCGCGACGGCGACGCGATCAGCGCCCTGCTCACCCGCCTCGGCGCGCACGAGTCGGTGCTGGCCTGGGAGGAGCGGCGGATGCGCCGCGAGGTCCGCGCCACCGCCAACCGGCTGGCCAACTTCGACGACGCCAACCTGCGGCGCAGCGCCCGGGCCGCGGTCGCGGCCGGCGCCCGGGTCTCCCGCGCCCTGGAGATCCTCGGCGAGGAGGCCCCGGAGCACCTGGCCGCCGCCGGCCGGCTGCGCCTGGACCACAAGCAGGCCTCCCTGGAGGAACTGGGCACCCTGGCCGACCCGCCGCTGACCAAGGACGCCATCGCCGGCCGGATCCGCCGCCTGCTGGCGATGGCCGACCGCCGCGCCTTCGAACTCGGCATCGACGGCACCGACGTCCCGGCCGCCGCCCAGGCCGGCCACGCGATCCAGACCGCGCACGCGATCCAGGTCGCCCAGGCCGCGCAGGCCGCCGCCCAAGCCGCACAGGCCGCACTGATCGCGCAGGCCGGGGCGGGCTCTGCTGCCGTGCCGCTGATCCCGGGTTCGACCGGTGGCCACGCGCCGCAGGCTCCGGCGCTCGCCGTCGACTCGAACAGCGCGGCGCCCACGGTGTCGGTGTCGGCGCAGGCATCGGCATCCGTGCCGCAGCAGGCGCAGCCGGTGCCGTCGGGCCAGGCCGGGCTGTCTGCCCAGTCCGCGCCGTCGGGCCAGTCCATGCCGTCCGGCCAGGCCGCATCGTCGGGCCGGCCGGTGCCGCCGAGCCAGTCCGGCCAGCCCGCACTGTCCGCCCACTCCGCGCCGACTACTCCGTCCGGGCAGGCGCCCCAGCCGCTTCCGCCCGCTCCGCTCGCGCCCCAGCCCACGGCCCCTGGCGCGCCGTCCGCCACACTCTCCGTCACCCCGCCGGCCGCGCCGCGCGCCGCTAGCGGACCTCGGTCCGGTTCGGTCGCGGACCCTTCCGGCAGCCTCGCGGCGACCGTCCCCGCGCAGGCTGGCGCCGGTGCGGCGGAATCGGTTACGGCCCAGCCCGCCGGTCTACCGGCGGGTACGGATTCTGCGATCGTCTCGCAGGTCGGGCCGGGTGCGCTGACTTCACCGGGTTCACGATAGGCTCGAGATCGTGCGCGGTCCGGTTCTCGGATCGCGCCTGGTATGCGTCGACTCTGGACCGGGTGTGCACAAGGCGCCCGGCAACCTGAAGGGAGCCCTGCGACAGTGACCGTCCGGGTAGGCATCAACGGATTCGGCCGCATCGGCCGCAACTTCTTCCACGCGATCGTCGCCTCCGGTGCTGACGTCGAGGTCGTGGGGATCAACGACCTCGCTGCCGCCCCGATCCTGGCGCACTTCCTGAAGTACGACTCGATCCTGGGCCGGTTCGAGGGCTCGATCGAGGCCACCGACGGCGAGCTCGTCGTCAACGGCAAGGCCATCAAGGTGCTCTCCGAGCGCGACCCCGCGGCGCTGCCGTGGAAGGAGCTCGGCGCGGACGTGGTCGTGGAGTCCACGGGCCTGTTCACCAACGCCGACGACGCGCGCAAGCACATCGAGGCGGGTGCCAAGAAGGTCATCATCTCGGCGCCGGCCACCAACGAGGACGTCACCATCGTGATGGGCGTCAACCAGGACAAGTACGACGCGGCGAACCACAGCATCATCTCCAACGCGTCCTGCACCACCAACTGCCTGGCCCCGCTGGTCAAGGTGCTGCTCGACGAGTTCGGCATCGAGCGCGGCTACATGACCACGGTGCACGCCTACACCACCGAGCAGCAGCTGCTGGACCAGATCGCGCTGACCCGCAAGGGCACCATCGACCTGCGCCGCGCCCGCTCGGCCCCGCAGTCGATCATCCCCACCTCCACCGGCGCGGCCAAGGCCATCGGCCTGGTCATCCCGGAGGTCAAGGGCAAGCTCGACGGCTTCGCGATGCGCGTGCCGGTCCCCACCGGCTCGGTCACCGACCTGACCGTGGACCTGGGCCGCGAGACCACCAAGGACGAGATCAACGCGGCGTTCAAGAAGGCCGCGGAGTCCGGTGCGCTCAAGGGCTTCCTGAAGTACACCGAGGACGAGATCGTCTCCCGCGACATCGTCACCGACCCGCACTCCTGCATCTTCGACAGCAAGCTGACGATGGCCAACGGCAACCAGGTCAAGGTCGTCGGCTGGTACGACAACGAGTGGGGCTACTCCAACCGCCTCGTCGACCTCGTGAACTTCGTCGGCGCCTCGCTCTGAGCAAGACCCCGTGCCCGCACGAGTATCCGGCGACGGATACACGTGCGGGCTTTCTCGTGGATCCGCATAGCCCCGGCAAGTAGTCAAGTAGTAGAGAAGAAGGACTCATGAAGACCCTCGACGACCTCGACGTCGCCGGCAAGAAGGTCCTGCTCCGGTCGGACCTGAACGTCCCGCTCGACGGGGACCGCATCACCGACGACGGCCGGATCCGGGCCTCGCTGCCCACCATCAACGCGCTGCTGGCCAAGGGCGCGAAGGTGATCATCGCCGCGCACCTGGGCCGTCCCAAGGGCGAGCCGGAACCCAAGTACAGCCTGGCCCCGGTGGCCCAGCGGCTCGGCGAGCTGCTGGAGGTCCCGGTGACCTTCGCCGCCGACACCGTGGGCGAGTCGGCGCAGGCCGCCGTCGCCGCGATGCCCGAGCGGTCCGTGGTGCTGCTGGAGAACGTCCGCTTCAACGCCGGCGAGACCAGCAAGGACGCCACCGAGCGCGGCGCGTTCGCCGACCAGCTCGCGGCCCTGGCCGACGTGTACGTCTCCGACGGCTTCGGCGCCGTGCACCGCAAGCACGCCTCGGTCTACGACATCGCCACCCGGCTCCCGGCCGGCGCCGGCCTGCTGATCCAGGCCGAGGTCGAGGTGCTCAAGAAGCTCACCGAGGACGTGGAGCGCCCCTACGCGGTGGTGCTCGGCGGCTCGAAGGTCTCCGACAAGCTCGCAGTCATCGCGAACCTGCTGGAGAAGGCCGACAGCATCCTGGTCGGCGGCGGCATGCTGTTCACCTTCCTGAAGGCCCAGGGCCACGAGGTCGGCAAGTCGCTGCTGGAGGAGGACCAGATCGACACGGTCCGCGGCTACCTGCAGCGGGCTGCCGAGCGCGGCGTGGAGTTCGTGCTGCCGATCGACATCGTCGCGGCCACCGCGTTCTCGGCCGACGCCGACCACCAGGTGGTCCCGGCCTCGCAGATCCCGGCCGACCGGCTCGGCCTGGACATCGGCCCGGAGTCCGGCAAGCTGTTCGCGAACAAGCTCTCCTCGGCCCGGACCGTGTTCTGGAACGGCCCGATGGGCGTGTTCGAGATGGAGCCGTACGCCGGCGGCACCCGGGCCGTGGCCCAGGGCCTGATCGACTCCGGCGCGTTCACCGTGGTCGGCGGCGGCGACTCGGCCGCGGCGGTCCGCACGCTCGGCTTCGACGAGTCCGCGTTCGGCCACATCTCCACCGGCGGCGGAGCCTCGCTGGAGTACCTGGAGGGCAAGACCCTGCCGGGCCTGGCCGTGCTTGAGGAAGGGAACTGAGCGTCATGACTGAGCGCAAGCCGCTGATGGCCGGCAACTGGAAGATGAACCTCAACCACCTGGAGGCCATGAAGCACGTCCAGGAGCTGGCGTTCTCGCTGAACGACAAGGACTTCGACGCCGTCGACGTCGCGGTGCTGGTGCCGTTCACCGACCTCCGCTCGGTGCAGACCCTGGTGCAGGGCGACAAGCTGCGGCTCAAGTACGGCGCGCAGGACGTCTCCGAGCACCCCTCGGGCGCCTACACCGGCGACATCTCCGCGGCGATGCTGGCCAAGCTGGACTGCGGCTACGTGGTCGTCGGCCACTCCGAGCGCCGCCAGTACCACGGCGAGACCGACGCCCTGGTGGCCGCCAAGGCGCTGATCGCGCTGAAGCACGGCGTCACGCCGATCGTCTGCGTCGGGGAGCACCTGGACGTCCGCAAGGCCGGGGAGCACGTCCCGCACTGCGTAGAGCAGACCCGCAACTCGCTGGCCGGCCTGTCCGCCGACCAGGTCAAGGCCTCGGTCATCGCCTACGAGCCGGTCTGGGCGATCGGCACCGGCGAGGTCGCCACGCCGGAGGACGCGCAGGAGGTCTGCGCCGCGATCCGCGCCGAGCTGGCCGCCACCTACGACGAGAGTGTGGCCGCCGCCACGAAGATCCTCTACGGCGGTTCGGTGAAGGGCGCCAACGCCGCCGAGCTGATGGCGCAGGCCGATGTCGACGGCGCGCTGGTCGGCGGCGCCTCGCTGGACGCGGCGGACTTCACCCGCATCATCCGTTATCGGGATTCCGCGGTCGCGGCTAGCTGACCACGCGCTTGTTTGCGTAAGGTATGGGGCGGGGTGCTCTGGCACGCTGGAGCTTCCCGCCCCTGTCGTTTCCCGATCAAGCGAGTGGACCGCCGAAGTGACTCTTTACCAGTGGATCGTCGCGGGCATCCTGGTCGTGACCAGCCTGCTCCTCATCATGTCCGTGCTGCTGCACAAGGGCAAGGGCGGCGGTTTGTCCGACATGTTCGGCGGCGGCGTCTCCGGCGGCCTGTCCGGCTCGTCGGTGGTCGAGCGGAACCTGGACCGGATCAGCATCATCCTGTCGCTCATCTGGATCTCGTGCATCGTGGCGCTGAGCCTGATGTACAAGCACTCGATCTGAGCTGCTGCGCGCGACGAACGTCGAAAGCGCCCCGCCGGAGTCCTCCGGCGGGGCGCTTCCGTTGTTCTCCGGTGCCCCGGCCGCGTAGGGGATGGCTGGGACGCGATGGGGCCGCCGTCTCCCCATCCCGAGGGAGACGGCGGCCGGGGCCGGGCCGGGGGGAGTGGCCCGGAGCTGGTGACCACAGCTGGTACCCGGATCCCCGCGCCGCATTCACCATTTACCGCGAATCCTTGCGAAATCGCACGGCGCGTCCCGGGCGGTCCCGGCGCCGTCCCGGCGCTGTCTCAGCCGCCTGATGGGCAAGATCCCTTACGGGTCAAGGGCTTGCGGCGCTCGCCCGCTGACGCTGGTCGCGGTGGCACAAGGGTGGCGAGTTGCGGGCGCGGGGACTCGCTTCGATAACGAAACCCTGACGTCCGGTCCCTTTTGTCCGTTTATCACGGCGCCAGGACGGCGATTTCCGGCTGGTCCTGCTGAATCGTGCATCAGCACATGCCTACACTGTCTGCACCGCATCTCCACAGGCGCTCGGGCACCTGCGGGGGCGCGGGGCGTGTAGATCGGAATCCAAGGGAGACCAGACAGTGGCAAGTGGAAACGCGATCCGAGGCAGCCGCGTCGGGGCGGGACCGATGGGGGAGGCCGAGCGCGGCGAGAGCGCCCCTCGGGTTTTCGTCTCCTTCTGGTGCGTGAACAAGCACGAGACCAAGCCCTCGTTCGCCAGCGACGCCCAGATCCCCGACACCTGGGACTGCCCGCGCTGCGGCTTCCCGGCCGGCCCGGACAAGGACAACCCGCCGGCCCGCTCCCGGACCGAGCCCTACAAGACCCACTTGGCCTATGTCCGCGAGCGTCGCTCGGCCGAGGACGGCGACCAGATCCTCGCCGAGGCCCTGGCCAAGCTGCGGGGCCAGATCTAGCCCGAAACGCGACGCTGTCCGGCCGAGCCCCACTCGGCCCTCGGGCGGCGGCGGCCGTACGCCCCGACTCCCCCGGGAGGCGGGGCTTCACTCATGGGGCCGCGTCCCCGCCCTCCGGGTTCCGCTCCTCCGGCCGCCGGTTCCGGATCACCGCGATCCCCTCGGCGACCCGGCCCTCGCGGATGAGCAGCTCGGCCAGGTCGATCGCGACCCGGTACTGGTCGTCGCACGCCCTCAGCACCGCGATCGCCTCCTCGGCACGCCCGGCGTCGGCCAGCAGCCCCGCCGCGCGCGCCGTCTGCTGCCACCGCGGCCGCCCGGGGAACGCCAGCAGCTCCGCGACCGCCAGATCCACCTCCCCGCTCCAGGCCAGGACGTCCGCCCGCGCCGACACCAGGCTGAGCGTGGTGTTCCCGGCCCGCCGCTCGACGATGCCGGCGACGACCTCCAACGCCTCGTCCAGCCGATCGTGCGCCCTCAGCAGCCGGCACAGCGCCGGCAACGCCGAATACGCCTGGCCGCCCTCGGCCCGGGCCGCCGCGCGCAGGATCTCGACCGCCTCCTCCAGCCGCCCGGCCCGCTCCAGCAGCCCGGCGCATTCGGTGACGTTCTCCGCCGGATCCGCGGTCGCGAACGGCAGCAGCATCTCGATCGCCGCGTCCCGGTCGCCACGCTCCTCCAGGTGGGCGGCGAAGGCCGGTGCTACCCAATGGCCGTACGGCTCGGCGATCAGGGCTCGGGCTTCGTCCTCGCGGCCCTGGGCGAGCAGGAGCTTCAGCAGCCGCTGGATCCGATTGAGGTGCACGGCCTCCTCGCACGCCAGATGCGACCGCAGCACCGCCTCAGCCTCGTCCGCACGGCCGCCGCGCTCCAACGCGTCGACCAGCACGATCGTCGCCGGCGTCGCGTGCGGCGTCTCGGCGACCGGCGCCGTCAACGTCTCGACGACCTCCGGGTCCCGCCCGAGCCGCTCGGCCAGCGCCGCCCACGGCCGGCTCACCCGCCAGTCGACCGCGTACGGCCGCAGCAATTCGAACGCCTCGGCCGCGCCGGCCTCTCCCTGCGCGGCCTTCAACTCCGCCAGCAGCACCGCGGCGCTCACCTCGGGCAGCCCGCAGTCCGGAACAAGGTCGACCGCCTCCGCGAACCGCCCGGCCGTCGCCAACACCTGCACGTACTTCCGGACCGCCGTGAACCAGCCCGTGGCCCGGAACGGCGCCAGCATCGCCAACGCGGCACTGGTCCCGCCCTGCTCGGCCGACCACGACGCCCACGCCGAGGCGCAGTACCAGTCGCCGTCCGCCCCCAGGCGCCGCAGCTCGTCGAACAACCCGAGACGGATCAGCACCTTGACCGTGACCGGAGGGACCCAGCCGTCGAAGGACTCCAGACGGCGGGAAAGCTCGGCAGCGTCCATGGGCCAGAACCCTAATCCGGATACTGAATCGCCACGCCGCCGCCCCGGCCGCCGCTCCCTCGCGCCCGTCCGCTACCCTGCCGCTTCTGCCGCTTCTGCCGCTTCCAGCCGCACCACGATCGCCTTCGACGTCGGCGTGTTCGAGACGTCCGCGGTCGAGTCCAGCGGCACCAGCACGTTCGTCTCCGGGAAGTACGCCGCCGCGCAGCCCCGCGCGGTGTCGTAGGCGACCACGCGGAAACCCTCCGCACGCCGCTCGGTGCCGTCGGTCCACTCCGACACCAGGTCCACCATCGCCGCGTCCTCGAACCCCAGCGCCTTCAGGTCGTCCGGGTGCACGAACACCACGCGGCGCCCGGCGTGGATCCCGCGATAGCGGTCGTCGAGGCCGTAGATGGTGGTGTTGTACTGGTCGTGCGACCGCACCGTCTGCAACAGCAGCCGGCCCTCGGGGATCACCGGCGCCTCGAAGGCGTTGGCGGTGAAGTTCGCCTTGCCGGTCGCGGTCGGGAACGTGCGCGAGTCCCGCGGGGCGTGGGGGAGCGCGAACCCCGAACCGCGGCGGACCCGGGCGTTGAAGTCGTCGAAGCCCGGGATGACACGTTCGATGCGCTCCCGGATCCGGTCGTAGTCGGCGGACAGCTCCTCCCACGGCAGCGGATGCTCCGGGCCCAGGACGGCGCGCGCCAGCCGGGCCACGATCGCCACCTCCGACAGCAGCGCCTCACTGGCCGGGGCCAGCCGCCCGCGCGAGGCGTGCACCAGGCCCATGGAGTCCTCGACCGTCACGAACTGCTCGCCGCCGGGCTGGGTGTCGACCTCGGTGCGGCCCAGCGTCGGCAGGATCAGCGCGCGGCGGCCCGGCACCGCGTGCGAGCGGTTCAGCTTGGTGGAGACCTGCACTGTCAGCGCGGTCTTGCGCAGCGCGGCCTCGGTGACATCGGTGTCCGGGGTGGCCGCGACGAAGTTCCCGCCCATCGCGAAGAACACCTTGGCGCGGCCGTCGCGCATGGCGCGGATCGTGTCGACGGTGTCCAGGCCGTGCTCGCGCGGCATCGGCAGGCCGAACTCGGCCTCCATGGCGTCCAGGAACGCGGCCTTGGGCTTCTCGTAGATGCCCATGGTGCGGTCGCCCTGGACGTTGGAGTGCCCGCGCACCGGGCAGACGCCGGCGCCGGGCCGCCCGACATGCCCGCCGAGCAGCAGCACGTTCACGATCTCGCGGATCGTCGGCACCGCGTGCTTGTGCTGCGTCAGCCCCATGGCCCAGCAGACGATCAGCCGCTTCGCGTCGCGCACCTCCTGGAACGCGGCCTGGATCTCCTCCCGGGTCAGGCCGGTCGCGGCCACGATCTCCGGCCAGTCGGCGGCGCGGGCTTCCTTGGCGTAGTCCTCGAAGCCGTGCGTGTGGGTGTCGATGAACGCCTGGTCCAGCACGGTGCCCGGGGCCGCGTCCTCGGCCTCCAGCAGCAGCTTGCCGAAGGCCCGGAACAGCGCCAGGTCGCCGCCGACCTTGATCTGCAGGAACCGGTCGGCCAGCGGCGTGCCCCGGCCCACCAGCCCCGAGGGGTTCTGCGGGTTCTTGAACCGCAGCAGCCCGGCCTCCGGCAGCGGGTTCACCGCCGTGATCCGCGCGCCGCCGCGCTTGGCCTTCTCCAGCGCCGACAGCATCCGCGGGTGGTTGGTGCCCGGGTTCTGCCCGACCACCAGGATCAGGTCGGCCTTGCCCAGGTCGGCCAGCGACACCGAGCCCTTGCCGACGCCGAGGGTCTCGGTCAGCGCCGAACCGGACGACTCGTGGCACATGTTCGAGCAGTCCGGCAGGTTGTTGGTGCCGAAGGCGCGCACGAACGTCTGATACAGGAACGCCGCCTCGTTGGAGGTGCGGCCCGAGGTGTAGAACACGGCCTCGTCGGGGGAGTCCAGGCCGCGCAGCTCGGCCGCGACGATGCCGAACGCCTCGTCCCAGTCCACCGGCCGGTAGTGCGTCGCGCCCTCGTCCAGCAGCATCGGCGTCGTCAGCCGGCCCTGCTGGCCCAGCCAGTAGCCGCTGCGCCCGCCCAGCTCGGCCACCGAGTGCTCGGCGAAGAATTCCGGCGTGATCCGCCGCAGCGTCGCCTCCTCGGCCACCGCCTTCGCGCCGTTCTCACAGAACTCGGCGATGTGCCGCTTGTCCTCTTCCGGCCACGCGCAGCCCGGGCAGTCGAAGCCCTTCTTCTGATTCAGCCGCAGCAGCGTCCGCGCCGAGCGCGTGACGCCCATCTGGTCCACCGAGTCCCGCATCGCCACCACGACCGCCGGAACCCCCGCCGCCCAGTCCTTGGCGTGGCCGACGCGCAGATTCTCGTCGCCCGGATCAGTGGTCGGCGCCTTGCGGGCCATGATGCGGCTCCTTTGCCTCGGGTGTTCCACCCGCCATTGTCCCGCCACGGACGCCCGCCTGGGAACCGGCGGCCCGGCCACTATGGTGGGCGTCACGTACGGGGCCGTCGGGGGCCGTGTGGCGGGCCTTACCAGGGCGGGCCTTACTAGTGGGAGGGAAGTGCTCGTGACGGAGCCGGCGACCAGTCTTGAGACCGGTCTTCAGGAGCGGGCGGCGCGAAGTGTGCCCGCCGAGTCCATCGACCGCGTCGGCGGCTGGTGGCTGCGGCACGCGCCGGGCTGCTCGTGGTGGGTGGCGTCGGTGCTGCCGCACGGCGACGGCACCCGGGCCGAGCTGGCCGAGCGCGTCGACGCGGCGGAGGCGTACTGCGCCGCGCGCGGCGTGCCGACCCTGGTCCAGATGACGCCGGGCGCCATGCCGGACCAGCTCGACGCGCTGCTGGCCGAGCGCGGCTACGAGCGCAAGGCTTCTGTGTCGCTCCAGATCGCGTCCACCGCCGAAGTCCTGGCCCGGACGCCGCGCGGGGAGTTGCGGGTCCGGTTGCAGGAGCAGCCGACCCGGGAGTGGTTCGACGTCCTGCACCAGGTCGTCGGCGGCGACGCCGAAGCACAGTGGAAGCTGATGCGGCGCATCGCCGAGCCCGCCGCCTACGCCGGCGTGCAGCTCGGCGACCAGACGGTGGCGGTCGGCCGCGCGGTGGCCGAGACCGGATGGGCCGGAGTGTTCAGCATGGCGACGCTGCCCGCCGCGCGGGGGAAGGGCGCGGCCGCGGCCGTGATCGGCGCCCTGGCCGACTGGGCGTCGGTCAACGACGCGGACCGGATGTATCTCCAGGTCGAGCACGAGAACGTGGGGGCCGTGCGGATCTACGGACGGTTCGGATTCAGCGAGCTGCGACCGTTCTACTTCCGGATGAAGGACACCGGGGGAGTTGGAGGAGCTGGAGGAGCTGGAGGAACTGCCGCCGGCTAGGAACCGATGGGCGCGAACTCACCCGATCGGCGGCTTGACCGACCGGCGGTTCCCGCTGTCGGCGACCCACCCGAGCGGCGCCTCACGCGATCCGCAGCCCCACATGCCCGGCCAGCGCCGGCGCCAGCTCCACCAACTGCCCGCCGTCGATCGTCGCGCCGCGCAGCGCGTCGAACCCGGCCTTGAAATGCAGGCGCGCGCCGCGCAGATCGACGTCGGACAGTTTGGCGCGGCTGAAGTCGGCGTCCTCGAACGTGCAGCCCGGGAACCGCACCCGCGTCATCTTCGTGCCGCCGAAGTCGGCCTCCCGCAGCAGGCAGTCGGTGAACACCACATCCGTGAGCGCCGCGCCCCGGAAGTTCACCGCGTCCAGCTTCACCTGGTCGAAATGGACGCGGCGCACGTCGGCGTCGTGCCACTGCACGCCCGAGGCGATGCCGCGCACCAGTTCGGTGTCGCGCCAGTGCGAGGCCGACAGGTCGGGGCCGAGCAGGCGGGAGTCGGCGACGCGCACGTCGGCGAACGTGGTCTTGGACCACTCGCCGCCGGTCACCGTCACGTCGGACAGCAGACACTGGCTGAAGCGGGCGTGGCTGGCGAACACGTCCTCCCAGCTCGCGCCGTCGACTCGCTGGCATTCGTAGTGGCCTTCGTCGCGGACCGGCAGGTCCAGCACGGACAATTCGGTCTCGGGCGGCAGATCGGGACGGGGCGGGTGGTTCGGCGTGGCGCTGCGCATGCCGATTATTCTGTACCCTCGGCGGCCACGGGCCCGATGAATAACTTCTCGCCGCCGGTGCGAGAGAATCAGAGGCGTGACGAACATGGACCAGGAAGACGCGGACCAGGAAGACGCGGACCAGGAACGAGTCAGTGCCACCCTGACCATCGCCGCCTCCGCCGAACAGGTGTTCGCGGTGCTCGCCGATCCGGTGCGGCACGCCGCGATCGACGGCACGGGATGGGTGGAGGAACCCGTCGACCGCGAGCCGCTGACCGCGCCCGGGCAGGTGTTCCGGATGGCCATGTATTTGGCCAGCAGGGGTGTGAACTACCAGACGGCGAACGTCGTCCAGCACTTCGATCCGCCGCGGACCATCAGCTGGTGGACCGGGACGGAGCACGACGACGGTGCGCTGGAGCTCGGCGGCTGGGTCTGGCGCTACGACCTGGTGCCGGTCGGGCCGTCCGAGACCGAGGTCACGCTCAGCTACGACTGGTCGGAGGTGCCGCAGCTGGTCCGGGACCGGGGCATCCCGTTCCCGCCGTTCGGTCCCGACCACCTGCCGCGCTCGCTCGCCCACCTCGCCGAGCTCGCGACCAAGGACTGACCGGGAACCGGCCGGTCCTCGATCGCGAACCGGCCGGTCCCGGCCTGCTCCGGCGCGGGGCGGAACCGGCCGGCCTGGAACACGTGAGCCTGCCCGAGTCTGCCCCGGGTCTGCCCCGCGTCAGCTGCCGCTCACGAACCCCAAGTTCTCGTAGACGAAGTCCTGAACCCCCGGCGCCCCGTAGTTCGCCAGCTTCGAGTTCGTCGCCACGATCTGCGGACGCTGATACAGCGGCACGATCGTGTCCAGCTTCCAGATCGCCGCGTCGGCCTCGTTCGCGAACTTGATCGCCTGATCGCGGTCCAGCGTGCTCAGCGCCTGCGTGAACAGGTCGTCGATCTCCTTGCTCCCCAACCGGCCGTAGTTCTGCTGGATGTTCAGCTTGCCGTCCGTCCCGACCACCGGGTTCACGAACACCGGTTCGGCCGTGGTGATCGGGTAGGCGTTGCCGCCGAGGGTGACCGGCGCGATGTCGAAGTCGCCGGTGTCGACGTACTTGCTGTAGAGGTCGCCGCCGGGCACCGGGACGATGTCGATCTTCACACCGATGTCCCCGAGCTGGCTCTGGACGATCTCCGCCAGCTGCTTGGAGGTGTCGTTGCTGGAGGAGATGGTGATCCGCAGATCCAGCGTCTTTCCGGCCTTCTTGCGGGTCTTGCCGCCGTCGTCGCTGGTCCAGCCCGCCTGGTCCAGCAGGGACTTGGCCCGCGCCGGGTCGGCCTTGCCGAGGTCGCCGGAGTTGTCCTGGTAGCCCTTCTGGTTGGTGAGCAGCACGTGGTTGTTCAACGGCTCGGTGCTCACCCCGAGCGGCCCGACCAGCGCGGTGTCGATCTGCTTGCGGTTGATGCCGATCGTCAGGGCGTTGCGGACCAGGACGTCGGACAGCGGGCCGGTGCCGGCGGCGTTGAACGTCAGGTTCGCCCACACCGGGCCCGCCGCCTTGTGCACCGTCACGTCCGGCAGGGTCTTCACCCGCGCGTAGTACGACACGTGCGAGCCGATGCCGTACTGCAGATCGACCTCCTTGTTCGCCAGGGAGTCGGTCTGCGCGTCGACGTCGATGGCCCGAAAGATGATCTTGTCGAGCTTGGCCTTGTCGCCCCACCACTTCTCGTTGCGCACCAGGGTCAACGTCTTCGCCGTCTGGTCGATGGAGTCCAGCCGGAACGGGCCGTCACTGGTCGGGATGGCGTTCTTGAAGTCGTTCTCGAACTTCTTCGGATCACTGTCGGTCGCCGCCGGATACAGCGGCGAGAACAGCCCCTGCCACTCGCTGTAGGCGCTCTTGAAGGTGATCACCACCTCCTTGGCATCCTTGCCCGCCTTGACGTCCGTGATCTGGTCGTACCCGGCGGTGCCGGCGATCTGGAACGCCGGATCAGTACCGTTCAACGCCTTCCACTGCGCCTCGAAGTCCGGCTCGGCCACCGCCGTGCCGTCGCTCCACACCGCCTGCGGATTCAGCTCCAGCGTCACGACCTGCTGCGGCCCGGAACTCACCTGATAGGAGGCGACCAGATTCTTGTTGTTGTGCGGGATGCCCTGCACATCGGCATAGAACGGCTGCTCCAGCACCCCGGCCATGATGTCCGACACCGAACCGTCGGCACCGTCCACCTCGTTGTAGTTCATCTGCTCCGGAATCTGCGTCTCC
This sequence comes from Catenulispora yoronensis, assembly GCF_039531695.1. Lineage (NCBI taxonomy): Bacteria > Bacillati > Actinomycetota > Actinomycetes > Catenulisporales > Catenulisporaceae > Catenulispora > Catenulispora yoronensis. Next base: position 45,798 of record NZ_BAAAQN010000015.1, on the reverse strand, counting down.
GGCCACTTCAGCGTGCCGCCGTCCGCGACCTTCTCCCGGGGCTGCGGGTTGATGTCATTGCCGACCTGGGTGTTGATGTTCTTCGACGACGAGCCCGGAGCGCCGGGGGCGGCCGCACCGCCACTCTTCGACGCCCCGCAGGCGCTCAGACCGAGTGCCAGCGCGGCCACGGCGGCCAGGGCCGCGATCCGGGATCGGGGACTGTGTATCACAGTGCTGATCTCCTTCTGGTGGAGTGAGGGGCGAGGGGAGGTGTGGGAGTTCGGGGGCCGGGGCTTTGGGAGCCGGCGTCGCGGGGGTCGGGGCCGGGGCCGGAGTCACCAGGGCCGGAACCAGAACCAGAACCAGAACCAGAACCAGAACCAGAACCAGAACCAGAGCCGAAGCCGGAATCAGAGCCAGGGCCGGAGCTCGGGTCAGGGCCGGAACCAGAGCCGAAGCCGGAATCAGCGCCAGGGCCTGAATCAGAGCCGGAGCCAGAGCCGGAGCCCGGGTCAGGGCCAGAGCCGGAATCAGGGCCAGGGCCAGAACCAGAGCCGGGGCCATGGCCGCGGAAGCCGAGATCCCCGGACCCGGCCTCCGCGCCGCCCAAGTGATGGCACGCCGCCGTCCGCCCGCCCGCGCCGACCGGCACCAGCGCCGGATCGCGGTCCTCGCAGGCCAGCCGGTCCTCCGGCGCCGCCAGCGCCGCGTACAGCGGACATCGGCCGCGGAACCGGCAGCCGCGCAGCGCCTCGGCGTCACCGTCCAGCACCACCGGGCTCGGCGGGTCGCCCAGCAGCACGATCCGCTCCCGCCGCCGCTCCACCACCGGATCCGGCACCGGCACCGCCGACAGCAACGCCCGGGTGTACGGATGCCGGGGATCGGCGAACACCGGGTCGGCGTCCCCGTACTCCACCACCCGTCCCAGGTTCAGCACCGCCACCCGGTCGGCCACGTGCCGCACCACCGCCAGATCGTGCGACACGAACAAATACGCCAGCCCCAACTCCCGCTGGAGCTCGGCCAGCAGGTTCAGGATCCCGGCGCGCACCGACACGTCCAGCGCCGACACCGGCTCGTCCAGCACCACCAGCCGCGGCTCCAGCGCCAGCGCCCGGGCGATCGCCACCCGCTGCCGCTGCCCGCCGGAGAACTCGCGCGGGAACCGGTTCGCGTGCGACGCCTCCAGCCCGACCATCTCCAACAGCTCCCGCACCCGCCGGCCCCCGCGCCCCCGACCATGCGCGCGCAACGGCTCGGCCAACACCTCACCCACCGGCAGCCGCGGATCCAACGACGCCAACGGATCCTGGAACACCGCCGCGATCCCGGCCCGCACCGGCGCCGCCCGCCGCCGCACCCCCCGCCCCCGGTTCAGCTCCGCGAGATCCTGACCCAGCACCCTGATGCTCCCGCCCTGCGGGGCGCGCAGCCGCAGCACCTCCATCACAGTGGTGGTCTTACCGCACCCCGACTCGCCGACCAACGCCAACGTGGTGCCCGGCGCGATGTCCAGGCTGACACCGTCGACGGCCCGCACCGTGCCGATCGACCGCCGGAAGATCGAACCCTTGGTCAGCGCATGGTGCTTCACCAGATCACGGACGACGAGCACCGGCTCCGGAACATCCTCAGCACCCTCATTCCCCACCGCGCGCGACGCGGAGGCCCCAGGACGATCGGCGCTCGCCGAATCCACTCCCGAGCCCGAGCCCGAAGCCGAGCCCGAGCCCGAAGCCGAGCCCGAGCCCGAGTCCGCAGCAGAACCCGAACCCGAGCCCGAGTCCGCAGCGGAACCCGAAGTCGAACCCGAACCCGAAGCTGCCCCTGAACCAGAACCCGAAGCCCCCGTCGAACCCGCGTCCCACCCGGTCCCCAGCAGATCCAACCCCTCCAGCGTCCGATGGCACGCCGCCGCCCGCCCGCGCCCGATCTCCAGCAGCTCCGGCTCCGCCTCCCGGCACCGATCCACCGTGAAATCGCAGCGCGGCGCGAACGGGCAGCCCGGCCCCAGCTCCGTCGGCGACGGCGGCGCGCCCGGGATCGCGCGCAGCCGGGTCCCGCGTCCGGCGTCCAGCCGGGGCAGCGAGGCGAGTAGGCCGGCGGTGTAGGGCATCCTCGGCGCCGCGAACAGCTCCTCCACTGTTGCCGTCTCCACCGGCCGCCCCGCGTACATCACCGTCGCGCGGTCGGCGAACCCGGCGACCACGCCGAGGTCGTGGGTGATCAGCACGATCGCCGCGCCGGTGGCCTGCTTCGCGGTGGCCAGCACCTCCAGGATCTGCGCCTGCACGGTCACGTCCAGGGCGGTGGTGGGCTCGTCGGCGATGATCACGTCCGGGTCGTTGGCGATCGCCATCGCGATCATCACGCGCTGCCGCATGCCGCCGGAGAACTCGTGCGGGAACGCCTGGGCCCGCCGCGCCGGATCCGGGATTCCGACCAGCTCCAGCAGCTCCACCGCGCGCCGCGTCGCAGTCTGCTGCGACACGCCGCGGCGGTGCACCCGGACCGCGGCCGCGATCGCCTCGCCGACCCGGTACACCGGCGTCAGCGCCGACAGCGGGTCCTGGAACACCATCGCGATGCCGGCGCCGCGGATCCGGGACATCGCCTTGTCGTCCAGGCCCAGCAGCTCCCGGCCGCCGAACCGCACCGAGCCGGACACGCGCGCGTCGGTCGGCAGCAGTCCGATCACCGCCAGCGACGACACCGACTTGCCCGACCCGGACTCGCCCACGATCGCGAGGGTCTCCCCGCGCCGCACCTGGTAACTCAGGCCTCGAACGGCCGCCAGCCGCGTCCCCTTCTCCGCCGGGAACGACACGCGCAGATCCGAGACCTCCAGCACCACGTCGCTCATGCTGTCGCCTCCGACCCCGCCGCGCCGAACTCTGCTTCGACGTCTGCTTCGACGTCTGCTTCGTCTCCTGCTTCCACCCCTGCTTCGTCCCCCGCGCCGACCCTCCCATCAGCTCCCGCGCCCGACGCCGACGTCGTCCCGGCGGCGTCGTCCATCGCGTCCCGGAGCCCGTCGCCGACGAACGCCACCGCCATCACCGTCAGGATCAGCAGCAGCCCGGCCGGGTAGAACAGCCACGGGAACGTCAGCGCCGAGTCCGTGCCGTCGGCGATGACCGTGCCCAGCGACACGTCCGGCGGCTGCACCCCGAACCCGAAGTAGCTCAGCGACGTCTCGGCGATGATCGTCCCGCCGACGTTCAGCGTGGCGTCGATGATCAGCAGCGAGGCCATGTTCGGCAGCAGGTGCCGGGTGATGATCCGCAGCGGATGCACCCCCATCACCTCGGCCGCCGTCACGAACTCCCGCTCCCGCAGCGACCGCGCCAGCCCCCGCACCATCCGCGCCGTCACCATCCAGTTGAAGGCCGCCAGCAGCACCACGAACAACAGCCAGGTACGGCCGTGGAACAACGGCGAGGTGATCGCCAGGATCAGGAACGACGGCAGCACCAGCAGCAGGTCCACGAACCACATCAGCACCCTGTCGGTCCACCCGCCGAAGTACCCGGCGGCCGCGCCCACCACCGCGGCCACCCCGGTCGACAGCACCGCCGCCAGCAACCCGATGATCAGCGATTTCTGGAGCCCGCGCAACGTCTGCGCGTACACGTCCGACCCGATCTGCGTGGTGCCGAACCAGTGCGAGGCCGACGGACCGGTCAGGAAGTTCTCGTAGTCCTTGTCCTTGTAGTCCCACGAGTCCAGATACGGCCCCAGGAACGCCAGCAGGAACATCAGGACCAGCACCACCAGCCCGGCCACGGCCAACCGCCGCCGCAGGAACCGGCGCAGCACGATCCGGCCCCGGCTCAGCGCCACTGGCTCCTTCTCCCGCCCCTGTTCCCGCCCCCGCTCGCGTCTCCGCTCCCGCCCCGGTTTCCACTCCGGTTCCCGCCCCGCCCGCCCCGGCTCGGGTTCGACGACGGCGAACTCGGCCCCCGACGCCGCCATCACACCCGCACCCGCGGATCCAGCAGCGCGTGCGCCAGGTCCGAGACCAGCCCCGCGATCAGCACCAGCACCGCCGTGAACAGGACGATCGCCGCCACCGCGTTCACATCGGCCCGGTTGATCGCGTCCACGAGCCATTCGCCCATCCCGTGCCAGCCGAAGATCTTCTCGGTGAACGTCACCCCCGTCAGCAACAACCCCATCTGGTAGGCGAACAGCGTCGCCATCGGTATCAGGGCCGTGCGAAGGCCGTGCTTCACCAGCGCCGGCCCGCGCCGCATCCCGGTGGCGCGCGCGGTGCGGATGTAGTCGGCGCCGAGCACGTCGAGCATCGCCGAGCGCTGATAACGGCTGAACAGCGCGGCCTGCCCGAGCATCAGCGACAGGGTCGGCACGACCAGGTGCTGCGCACGGTCGGTGAGGTGGTGGAACCAGCCGCCGCCCAGGCCCGGCGTGGTCTCGTTGGTGTAGGGGAGCAGCGTGGTGCCCGCGGCCTGGTTGACCTTCACCGCGCCGATCTTCAACAGCACGGCCAGCAGGAACACCGGCGTGGACAGCACCAGGAACGACAGGAACGTGACCGCGTGGTCCGAGGGCCGGTACTGCCGGATCGCGGAGAAGAACCCGAGGGCGACGCCGGCCAGCGCCCCGGTGGTGGCGCCGACGGCCACCAGGCGCAGGGTCACCCCGACCCGCCGCCCCATCTCCGCCGACACCGACGTGTCGTCGATGGTCCGGCCCAGGTCCCCGCCCGCCACGCCCCGCGCCCAGTGCCCGAACCGCTCCGGCAGCGGCGTCTTGTCGTTGAGGTTCAGCTGGTCCAGCGTGGCGTCCACCACCGCGGCCGGCGGCTGCGGCCGCCGTTCGGCGAAGTGCTCGCGGGGGTTCAGGCTCGCCGCCGCGAGCAGATAGCCCAGACACGTGGCGATCGAGATCAGAACCAGGTAGTTGACGATCCTGCGCAGCAGGAAAGGGCCCATGGGTGGGGGAGCTCCTGTGTCGGGGCACGCTTGTGGCGTGTCGGAGGACAGCATCGCAAAGCGCTGAGGTACTCGGTCCGATCGGTACCCGCGAGTCCCCGCCTTTATGCAAGAGTCCTGTCTAAAGCCCGACATGCGCCCCGGCCCCGGCGGAGCGCGCCCCCGGCGCCGGAGCATGCCCCGACCCGCACGCCGACCGCCCGTTCCCCATGCGGCACAAGGGGAACGGGCGGTTTTCCGAGATATCGGGATACAGATCGTTTCGGTCTTCGAAAAACCCTGCTTCCCGGCGAAATCACCGCCAGGACCAGGGAACCAGTGATATCAGGCCACGCATACCACTTCACCGTGACAAACGGTAAAGATTCCGTCAGGATGCCGGGCCCAGGCCCGCCAGGCCTCGGCCATGGCCGCCAGTCCCGCCTCGGTCGCGATGCCCTTGGCCACATAGTGCCCGGCGGCCGCCGACTGCACGGTGCGGTCCGCCCACAGACCGCCCCACCAGGCGCGATCGGCCTCGTCGGCGAACACCCAGCACGAGGCGGTGGCGGTGACGTCCTCGGCCTGGAAGCCGGCGGCCAGCGCCCAGCTGCGCAGCCGCCGGCCCGCGTCCGGGTTGGCGTCGTTGGCCCGCGCCAGGTCCATGTACGCGGTCAGCCAGGTGTCCATCGCCGGGTCCTCCGGGAACCAGCGGAAGCCGCCGTAGTCGCTGTCCCGCACCGCGACGACGCCGCCGGGCTTGCAGACCCGCCGCATCTCCTTCAGCGCCAGCACCGGATCGGCGACGTGCTGCAGCACCTGGTGCGCGTGCACCACGTCGAAGGTGTCGTCCGGGAAGTCCAAGGCGTGGACGTCGGCGACCGCGAACCGGACGTTCGCCGTGCCGCGCGCCGCGGCCTCGTCCTGCGCCAGCCGCAGCGCGTCGGCCGTGATCTCCACCGCGGTCACCGTGCCCGGCGCCACCCGCTCGGCCAGGTCCATGGTGATGGTGCCGGGCCCGCAGCCCACGTCCAACACGTTCTGACCGGCGGCCAGACGCGGCAGGAGATACGCCGCCGAGTTCTCCGCCGTGCGCCAGCGGTGCGATCGGAGCACCGATTCGTGATGGCCGTGGGTGTACGTGTTCTGGGGAGTCTCCGGCTGCGTCATGCCGGAGACTCTAGTCAGGTGACCGCTATTCGAGAAGATCTGTATCGATATATGAGACACAAAAGGGAACGCCGCAGGCCGGTGTCAGAGCTCGAACAGCGCTTCCACGATCTGCGCCACCCCGTCCTCGTCATTGCTCGCCGTCACCCCTTTCGCCGCCGCCTTCACGTCGTCGGCGGCGTTCGCCACCGCCCACGAACGCCCGGCCCAGGCCAGCATCGGCACGTCGTTCGGCATGTCCCCGAACGCCACCACCTCCTCGGCCCCGATCCCGCGCGCCGCGCACCACACCGCCAGCGAGGACGCCTTCGTCACCGCCGGCGGCCCCAGCTCCAGCAGCCCCCGGTTGGTGGAATACGTCAGATGCCCCAGCGCCCCCACCGCCGGCAGCGCCTCGGCGAACATCTCCGCGCTGAGCCGCTCCCGGTCGGCCACCACGATCTTCAGCAGCGGCGCCGCGCCCAACGCCCCGGCCAACTCGTCATAGCCCACGACCCGCCGCCCCGGATCGTCCTCGTCCTGGTCGAAGATCGACAGCACGTAGTCCGGCTCCCGCAGCAACCCGCTCGGCGTCTCCAACGCGAACCGCGCCGTCGGCAGCGCCGCGCGTACATCCGCCAGCAGCTTCGGCAACGTCGCCGCGTCGAACGGCCGGAAGTCGTACGCCCGCCCGGCGGCCAAGTCGTAGCAGGCGGCGCCGTTGGAGGCGATGACATGCGGCAGCCGGCTGAAGCACGGCGTGAGCCGGTCCAGCCACCGGATCGGCCGCGCCGTGACGGCTATCACATGCGCACCGCGGTCCATGGCCAGGTCCAGCGCGGCGCGCGTGCGCTCGGACGTGGTGCTGTCGCTGCGCAGCAGGGTGCGGTCCAGATCGGTGGCGATCACTTTGGGAGAGGTCACGTGATCAAGCGTGACACGCGGCGCCGACGGTGAGAACCACGGCGACGACCGGCCGATCGCCGACGATCGGCCGGATGTTCCCCAAGCGGCCACCCCGTGTCGGGCCGACCCGATAACGTGCCCGCGTGATTCAGGATTTCAGACGAGACGCCCTGGCCACCTTCCACGGCCTGCCCGTCTTCGAGTTCGCCGTCGCCGAACCGGAGGACCTGGGGGAGCAGGGCGGCGTCCCGGACGACCTCGAGGCCTGGGCCTTCCGGGTCGGCTCCGGCGACTACGAAGGCCCGGAGGGCCAAGCGGTCTGGCAGCTGTTCCTCTCCTCCGTCGACACCACCCGTATCAAGGCCCTGACCCTCGGCGCCTGGTGCCCCGACGAGGCCGGCACCGGCTGGGACGAGTACCAGGCCGCGCTGATCGCCGCCGCAGACCGCTTCCCGGCCCTGGAAGCGCTGTTCGTCGGCGACATCCCGGTCGAGCTCAGCGAGGTGTCGTGGATCGAACAGGAGGACCCGGGCCCGCTGCTGGCGGCCTTCCCGAACCTCGTCGAGTTCGGCGTCCGCGGCACCGCCGGCGTCCAACCCCTCGTCCACGAACGGCTGCGCGAGCTGACCATCCAGACCGGCGGGCTGCCGCCGCAGAGCGTCCGCAACATCGGCAGCTCCACGCTGCCCGCGCTCACCGGCCTCGACCTGTACCTGGGCACCGTCCACTACGGCGGCGGCGCCACCGCCGAGGACCTGGACGGCGTCCTGTCCGGCGCGGCCTTCCCCCACCTGCGCCACCTCGGCCTGCGCAACGCCGAGGACACCGACAACCTGGCCGCCGCGGTCGCCCACGCCCCGGTCGTCGCGCAGCTGGAGACGCTCGACCTCTCCCTGGGCATGCTCGGCGACGCCGGCGCCGCCGCGCTGCTGGCCGGACAGCCCCTCACCCACCTGCGCCGCCTGGCGCTGCAACACCACTTCCTGTCCGACGAGATGATCTCGCGGCTGTGGGAAGCCCTGCCGACGACGGAGATCGACGTGGACGAACAGCTCACCGAGCGCGGCGGCGACCGCTACATCGCGGTGACCGAATGAGCACCCTGAGCTGGGCGGTCGTCACCGCCGAGACGGACCCGGCGCGCGCGGTGTGGACCGAGGCGGCCCGGGCCGCCGCCGTGGCCGGGCCGCGGTTCGTGGACTGGCGCTCGGTGGCGGCCGGCGAGGCCGGGTTCCACGCCGGCGAGACAGTGTTCTGCGAACGCCTCGCGGGCTGGGCGCCGACGAACCCGGTCGGGGGCCAGCGGGCCCGGCACCGGGAGTTCGCGGCCGCCCTGGACCAGCTGTCCGCCGCCGTCGACAAGGGCGGCGCGGTCCTGGCCGCCGGGGTGGCGCCGATGCTGACGACGCTGGACCGCCTGGAACGCGACCAGTTTCTGCGGCGCGGCGGCATCCCGGTCCTGGAGCGCTCGACCGCCGACAACGTCGGACACAGCATCCTGCGATCGCGTTTCGCCTCGTCCGACGACTGGCTGATCGACGGCTGGCACACCACGCTGTTCGTGCACCGCGCACGCACCGGGTTCGAGGTGTGGCGCAGCCCCGCCGAGACGGTCACGGGCACCGAGCATCTCAAGCAGATCGTCGCCGGTCTCGAAGCCGACACCGTCTACGTCACCGAGACCCTGCACCGGGCCCATCTCGCCGACGACTACCACGACATCCGGTTCGGCCTGGTGGACGGCAAGGTCACGCACGCCGCCGGCGTCCTGCGGGAGCGGATCGTGGGCCCGCGCCAGTGGTACGGCGGCCGCCGTCGCGAGCTCGACGACTTCCTCCGCCGCTTCGGCGCCTCGCGCTGGGAGCGGCTAGTGGCTCTGGCCGAGCGGACCGCCGCCCTGTTCCCCGACCTGCGCCTGCTCGGCGTCGACCTGATCGTCGACAACTCCGAGAAGGAGTTCGTCTTCGACGTCGACCCGTTCGGTGCGGACCTGCCGGGCCGGCGCGGCGAGGCGGGCACCCTCGGCGAGGGGCTCCCGGTCCACGGCGCCGTTCTGCGGGCCTTGTCAGCGTCTTCCTGACCGGTCGGGGGCGGTCGCACCAGGCTGCCGCCCCCGGTCGCCGCCCCCGACCGCCCCCTGTCGTGCCGGGCCGTCGCTGACACCGCTCCGCATCAGGAGGCATACTCTCTGCCATGAAGCAACGTCGCCTCGGCCTGATCGTGCTGGTGGCCGTCGCACTGCTGGCGACGGCCTGCCGCGCCGGTTCCACCGCCAAGAGCAGCAGTGACGGCGGCAGCGGCGGCGCCGGTGGAGGGAGCGGCGGTACGCAGTCCGCGGCCCCGGTGGCCTCCTCGGTCGTCACCCACCACCTCTCCGGCGCCGACGACAGCCCGCACACCAGGTTCCGCGCCGGCAAGGCCGGCACCACTCCCATCCCGTCCGGTTCGGCCGCCAACGGCAAACTCACCGCGCAGCCCTTCGACGGCGTCCCGTCCGCCGGGGCGCTGTTCCTCGGCGTCGGCGGGGTCGCCTCGGCGCACTACTGCACGGCCAGCGTCGTGCACAGCGCCTCCGGCAACCTGATAGCCACCGCCGGCCACTGCGTCCGCAACAAGATCTTCGGCGGCTGGCTGGACCACATCCTGTATGTCCCCGGCTACCACGACGACATAGCGCCGTACGGCGTCTGGGTCGCGACCACGGCGTATGTGGACTCGCGATGGAACGACTCCCAGAGCGAGGACGCCGACATAGCCTTCCTCACCGTCAAGAAGCTCGGCGGAAGCACCCAGACCCTGGAGAGCATCACCGGCGCCTCCACCTTCACCGCCTCGCCCGGCTACACCAACGCCGTCAGCGTCGTGTCCTACCCGCTGACCGCGTCGCGGCCGGTCGGCTGCGCGACCTCCACCACCAAGTTCAGCGCCACCCAGCTGCGGCTGGACTGCTCCGGGCTGCCCGAGGGCGCCAGCGGCAGCCCGTTCCTGGCCTCCGGCAACCGCCTGGTCGGCATCCTGGGCGGCTACCAGCAGGGCGGCAGCAGCGCGGACACCTCCTACAGCATCTACTTCGACGAGCGCATCGCCGCCGTGTTCAAGGCGGCGGCAGGGTCCTGACATGGAGTACCCGGATCATCGGGCCCCGGACTCCACGGTCACGCCCGACACAAAGCTGTCCGAAACCGCCTTCCCGCCACCGGAACCGGACCCGGAACCGCCACCGGAACCGGACCCGGGCCCGCGCCGCGCCCGGGCCGGCCGCGGCCACCTGGACCTGCACGACCTGGAGGTCCCCGAAGTCAGTGTCCTGCCGTTCGCGGTCGGCTCCTTCGACACCATCGGGGATCTGGCGCTGGCCGACTTCCCGCACCGGCACAGCTTCTACGAGATCGTGCTCGTCACCGCCGGCCAGGGCCACCATGTCGTGGACCTGCACCCGTGGCCGGTCACGCCGCCGCATCTGGGCGTCATCGTGCCCGGCCAGATCCACCACTGGGAGCAGGCCGACGGCGTCGAGGGCGTGGTGCTGCTGTTCAACGAGGACTTCCTGCGGCGGCATCCCGACGACGCCGCGGTGCTGCACGTCCTGGGCGCGCTGGCCTGGCTGCGCCCGGACGCCCGCCAGATGGCCGGGCTCACGGCGCTGGCCGCCGAGATGCAGCGCGAGCTGCGCGCCGCCGAGCCCGGCCACGAGAGCGTGCTGCGCGCGTACCTGCACATCCTGATCGTGCGCGCGGCCCGGATCGCCGACGCGCTGGGCCCGGACGCCTCCGCCGCCGACGGGCCGCTCTCGCAGGTGAACGGCATGGTGGACCGCTATCTGCGGCTGATCGCCGCGCCCCGCCAGGCCGGCCGGACCCTGACCTCCTACGCCCGGGAGATCGGGGTGTCCCCGGGCCACCTGCACGAACTGGTGCGGGAGCAGACCGGGCTGACCCCGGGCAAGCTGACCCGGCGGCACCGGGTGCTGGAGGCCAAGCGGCTGCTGGCCGGCACCGACCTGACGGTCCGGCAGGTCTCCGAGCAGAGCGGCTTCGCCGACCCCTCGTATTTCTGCCGCTTCTTCCGCCGCGAGACCGGGCTCACGCCGGGTGAGTTCCGCAGGCGCGCCACAGGAATGCACCACGATCCCATGGTCTAGTCCATTTCCGCGCCCCGGCGGCCCGCCTTAAATTCAGGTCAGGTCGCAGGGCGCGGACCTCCCGGCACACGTCCAGAAACGGCATCCACAAGATGTCAGACCCCTGCCGTCCCCATCCGCCACCGAAGGAGACGCATGTCCACGCACGAGGACCCGGCCCCGGACAGCCCGCAGGCCGAGCCTACCCAGTCCGGGATCACCCGTAAGACCCTGCTGCGGGCCGCCGTCGTGACCGGCTTCGCCGTGCCGCTGCTCGGCACCGGCGCCGCCATGGCCGAGGAGCGCTCGCCCCGCTTCACCACCGCGGCCGGCCCGGGCGGCAGCCCGCTGGCCGTCACCCCCGAGTGCCACGACGGCGACGCCCCGACGATCGCCGAGATCGAGGGCCCGTACTTCGAGCCCGGCTCGCCGCAGACCACCGTGCTCCAGGGCTCCAACAGCGGCACGCACCTGGTGCTGTCCGGTGTGGTCTACGGCCTGTCCTGCGCGCCGATCGCCAACGCGCTGCTGGACTTCTGGCAGGCCGACAGCGGCGGCAACTACGACAACACCGGCTACAAACTGCGCGGCCACCAGTACACCGACAGCCAGGGCCGCTACACCCTGACCACGATCGTGCCGGGCCTGTACCCGGGCCGCACCAAGCACATCCACGTCAAGGTGCAGGCGCCGAACCAGCCGATCCTGACCACCCAGCTGTACTTCCCCGGCGTGTCCCAGAACTCCGGGGACGCGTACTACGACTCGCGGCTGCTGGTGAACCTGTCAGGCTCCAACGCGACGTACGACTTCGTGCTGAACGTCCAGCAGAACCCCGGGCCGCCCAACCCGCCCCCGCCGCCCCCGCCCGGTGGTGGCGGCGGAACGTGGGTGGCCGGCCACACCTACAAGGCCGGTGACGTCGTCACCTACAACGGCTCGACTTATGTCTGCGTCCAAGGGCACACCTCCATGACCGGCTGGGAACCGCCGAACGTGCCCGCATTGTGGCGGCTGCAATAGCTGTCGCGGTCACGCCGCCGCCGGCCTCTTTGTGGGGAGAGGCCGGCGGCCTTACGCGTTCTCAGTCCAGGTGGAACACCTCCGTCAGCGGCACCATCGCCGCGTCGGGCGCCCCGTCCAGTTCCTCGAAATACCGGCCCATCTCGGCCTGCCACCGGGCGTTGACCTCGGTGTCCGCCATCGACGCGCGGGCCCGGTCGAAGTCCTCGGTCTCCACATAGCCGACCAACAGCCCGTCCGGCCGCAGGAACAACGAGTAGTTGCCCCACCCGGCGGCCCGCAACGCGTCGAGCATCCCCGGCCACACCTGCTCGTGCCGCTCCCGATACTCCTCAGCGAGCTCGGCCCGCACCTTCAGCAGGAAGCAGACCCTGGTCATGCGACCCCGATCCCGGCCAGCTGCATGTAGTAGGTGCCGAACTGGTCAGCGGTCAGCACGGTGCCGGTGACCTTCACATATCGTGCGGTCGTCGCGCCGAAGCCGAAGGCGATGCCGCCCGCCCCGGGCCGTGGATACGAGCTCTGCGACACCACGGTGGTCCAGTTCGTCCCATCGGCCGACACCTGGATGGTGAACGCCGACGGGAAGCCCAGACCGGTGTTCGGGGCATCATCGCGCGGATAGAGCGTGACCTGGCTGATCCGCGACGGCCCGCCGAGATCCACTCGCGCCCACTGCGTACTGCCCGCTGTCGAGGACCCGGCGCTGCTCCAGCCCGACGAGCTCCACAGATCGGTGTGGTGCGCCCCGTTGGTGAGGTTGGCCGTCAACCACCCCTCGTTGGGATACTCCACCGAACTCGACGTGGTCGCCGGCCGCCCCAGGGCCAGATCGCCGCCCAACGGCTCGATCTCCGCGAACTGCATGTGGTAGTGGCCGAGTGGATCAGTGCTCAGATTCGTCCCGACCACCTTCACATACCTGGCATTGACGGCCGCGAACGGGAACGTCTGCACACTCGTCGGCTTCGGATACCCGGTCTGTGTACTGACAGTGGTCCAACTCGCGCCATCGACCGACGTCTGAATAGTGAAGTCGATCGGGAAACCCTGCCCCGCATTGGCGCCGTCACTGCGCGGATAGAGGTCGACGCGATCCAGCGACCGGGCCGAACCCAGATCCAGCTGCACCCACTCGCTGTGATTGCTGGTGTAGTTGCCCAGGCTGCTCCACCCGACCGCACTACTCGTCGAGGCCCGCTGCCCGTCAACCGCCGCCCGGATTCCCCAGCCATCACCCTCGTACGAGGTCGACGCCGTAATGGTCGCGGTCTCAGCCGGATCCAACGACGTGGGCTCCACCCGGGCGTTCCAGAAGTTGGCACTGGCCCCACCGGTGACCACCCCGACATCGCCCGCGGTGAACGCCGAGTCGTTGAGGGTCAACACCGGAGCCTGCCCGGTCCCCGAATAGACAGTCAGAGTGCTGCCACGCGCTACCACCCGCAGATGTGTCCGCTGCCCGGAGACGTAGCCAGGCACCGTCGCGCTAGCCAACGTCTTCCCGGCGCGATAGACGAACAGCTGCCCATTGTCCCGCTGCGCCACCAGATAGCCGGAGTCCAGATCCGTGCCATTCATCGACCGCACCATCAACCCGGCCCAGTTGGTACTGCCGCCATTGGCGTTCACGCCGGTGATCTGCAGATCCACACTGGCCGAGACATCGCCGTAGCTATGTCCCCTGACATAGGAGACGTAACCCCAGTTCGCCGACGCGTCCGACTGCGTGTACTCGGCACCACTGGTCGTCCAGGTGCCCTTCGTGTGCGTCCAGAAATGGTCGCCACCACTGAAGTCGTCCGCGAAGGGCATCGCCAGATCCCCACTGGCCGCAGCCAACTCATCGAGCAGCTGCTTGTGACGCCCCTCAACGTCCCACCCCGACGTGTCATAGGTCGTCGGATTGGTGACCAGCGTATCCGCCAGCATCCTTGCCGCCGCCGGCTTGATCGCCGCAAGCTGGTGCAACAACTCGAAGTCCTGCAAACCCGCCGTCTGGGCCTCACTGCGCAGACTGTCGTAGATGTCGTAGGCACCCTTGTTCGGATAGACGATCCAGTGATCGCCGGTCTGCGCGGTGTTGAACGTATCAGCGGCCGGATACGGCGGGTCGAACCCGTCGTGCCAGTAGTTCCAGCCCCAGTGCAGGTACCCGTCCCCGCCGATCTTCCACGTCAACCACGGCAGCAGCCGCGTCTCGTCGAGATAGTTGCTCGTGAATCGGTTCATGTACTGCCCCTGCGGCACGATACACGTGTAAAGCCACAGGTCCTTCCCCCCGATCCGGAAGTTCTGATACAGCGCCACATTGCTGTCGTACACAGACGTAACAGGGGTCTGAGTCGTCAGATGCGCCGAGTCCCCAGTGAACGTCGTCTGCTGCGCCTCATTCGTCCGAGGGCTCGGGAAGTACTTCTCATAGATCGTGTAGAACCAGTTAGCGGCACTGACCTGCTGCGACGTAGTCGGCTCGTCCAAGGCGCTCATGTAAAAGTTGGACGTCCACCCCTTGGCATCCAGATGCGCCTTCAACGCCGGAAAGAACTGGTTCAGCCACCCACTCGTATCCGGACACACCCCCGCCGCCCCCGAATTGGGCTGACACAGCACATGCTTCACCGCACCACTGACCCCGTTGACAGGAACCAACGTGTCCACCTGCGGCGCCGAAGCAGGACCCTCCACCAGCGTCGGGGTGTAGATGTACTGCATCGCCCCCGCACTGACGAACAGATTCACGAACCGATCGAACGTGCTCCAGTCGAACGTATAGTGCCCCGAGGCATCCACCACCGTCCCCGGTATGGCCAACGCCTCCGCATCGGCATAGATCACATTGTTCCGATGCCGCGCCATATTCGCCGCGATGTTCGCCTCAACGGTCCACCAGTTGGCGTCATACATCTGCACGCCGTACTCATTCGGAATGGCGGCCTCAGTACCCTCATAGTCCCACCCCGCCGACGTGAACCAGTTGTTCATCTTGAACGTGGCCTGCGACGTAGGCGGAATAGTGGCCCCGTAAACAGTCACCGTAACCGGCACCACAACGTTGCCCAGACTACTGTTCACCGTCGCAATACCCGTATAAACACCAGGCGCCTGCCCCGCCGGCACATGCACCTCGTAGTAACTGGCGAACGTCGTGTTGGCAGCCACCACCTGCGGACTGTTGTCCATCAACGCGTCATAGTACGCATTCCCCCCATCAGGCGGATTCTGGACATTCCCCACCTTCTGAATATTCGGATGACTGTACTCATACCGCGTACTGATATCCCCCACCCCGATACTCGCCCCACCAGGCCCACTCAACACCCCCGCCGTCACCGAAACCCCCACCTGCCCCACCCCGGCCCGCACCAACACCTGCGCAGCCTCAAAATCATTGCGCGCCGCGAACAACCCAATCCCCACCGGCGCCCCACCCCCCACCACACTCCCCGCAAAGGGCCGATCAGCCGCATCCAATATCCACACAGTGGGACCACCAGCAGCACCAGCCGCAGGCACCCGCAAGGCGACCAGCGACAACGCCGCCACCGCCAGACTCACCAAGAGACGCAAAAACACACTGGAACGTAGGCGCATGGGCAGACTCCGGACCCTGAGAGAGGAAGATGCCGGGACTTTGAATCGTTTCACCAACGAATCGCGGGGGACACTAACCGCACGAGACGACCGCGTCAACGCTCCACCCCACCCCACCCAAAACCCAACCAACCAAAGGCTTTCCTGCCGCCCCAGAGTCCACCCCACGACAACCCACGACCGACCACCAGCATTGAATCGATAAACTCGCAGCCCATGACGACCGCAACCAGGACCAGGGATCATCGGCTAGCTACCAGCTACCGGCCAGCAGCCGATCGCCGCTGACCACGAACTGCGGACCGCTGAACACCCACCACCGGCCGCCGGCCACTGACCGCCCACCGACCACCGACTACCGACTACCGACCCACTGCCCGACTGCGGACTGCCGGCCCACCGCCAGCTGCGGACTGCCGATCCACTGCCCGACTGCGGACTGCCGACCACTGCGGACTGCTGACTGCCGGCCCACTGCCGACCATCGACCACCGCAGATTTCCAGCAGCCGCCGACTGCGGACTGCCAGCCACGGCCATCAGCTACTGGCCGCCAAGCACGGCCTATGGGCTACTGGCCAAGGGCTAATCGCTAATCGCTAATCGCTAATCGCTAATCGCTACGAACTGTCTGTCGACCGCCAGCCACAAACCATGGCCCACCCACCACCAACCGTCGAGACCCGAACCGCCAGCCGAAATCCCTACACGCCACCTCGGGCCACGAGACTGTCAGCCCTCTCCCGAGGTTTTGGTTCGTTCCCCTCGGTCACGTCGGCAGGGCTTTGCCTACAGTGCCGCCGACCGGGTGTCCAGTCCATGCAAGCGCAACCGCAGCCCAACAGCTCTCACCGCAACGGCATGGACTTGACACCCGGGCGGCGGCACTGTACCCGTAGGGCTGCCGACGTGACCGAGGGGAACGAACCCCCACCTCACCAACCGCCGCCGCAGGCACCCAACGGCACCCCCCTATGGAGCAGCGCCAGTTCCCCGAGGGATCCGAGGCCCTCGCCGGAGGCGCCTGCTTTACCCAGCTTTTGACTTTAACCAGCTCTCAACTGGCTCTTAACCGCCTCAACTACCTCAACTGCCTTATAGCCAACTCACAATTAACCGTCCCTCACCCCCCACTCCCATCCTCACCCCCCCACCCCCCTCACCCCGTCACAGCAAGCGCAAACGGCAAAACACCCCCCACCCCAGCCTGCCGCAACAACCGCGCAGCAACAGTCATAGTCCAACCAGTGTCAACAAAGTCATCAACCACCAAAACCGGCCCCTGATTCGCACCGATAGCAACAGCCAGATCATCCCCAATAACAAACGCCTCATACACCTGCCGCAGCCGCTGCGCACTATTCCCCCGCGGCGCCTGACGCTGCTCGCTGACCACCGGCTCGACAACGCCGAGATAGTCCAGCCGGCCAATAGCAGCAATGCGATGAGCAGTATCGGCGATCAGCCTCGGCCGAGTATGCGAGCCGATCGACACCACAGCAGTAGGTCTCTGCTCCCAGCCCCAGTTCGCCAGCACCTTCACGATCCCATCAAGCATCGGCGCAGGCAGCGGCTGATCAGGCGCCCCATCGGCCAGCAACTCGCGCAGCCGATTCCCCCACCCCAAATCGGTGAGCCGCCCCAGCGCCCGACCAGTCTCGGCGCTCTCTCCGGCCGGAATCTTGCCAGTCAGCGACACGCCCAGCGCCGACATCCCCGTAGGCCACAGTTTGCGCGGTGCAATCTCCACCCCAGGCTTCGCCAGCGCTGCCCGCGCCGCCTCCGCACCCTCACCAGACACCGCAGCGGTGAACTTCGCCCCCGCACAGTTGTCGCAACGTCCACAGGGCCCTTGAATAGCCGGGTCATCCAGTTGCCGGCGCAGGAAGACCATGCGGCACTCATCAGTAGTCTCGTACTCCAGCATCGCGCGCTGCTCAGTCTCACGAGCAGCAGCCACGCGCGCGTAACGGTCGCCGTCGTAGTCCCACGGCTGACCCGTCGACTCCCAACCGCCCTTCACACGACGCACCGCGCCGTCAACATCGAGGACCTTCAGCATCGTCTCCAACCGGGAGCGCCGCAGGTCCACCCTCGGCTCCAACGCGGCCGTCGACAACGGCCGACCAGCAGCGGCGAGCGCATCCAGGGTCTGACGAACCTGCTCCTCACCCGGGAAGGCCAGCGAGGCGAAGTACTTCCAGATCGCCCGATCCTCCTGACCGGGCAACAACAACACCTCAGCATGGTCCACACCACGCCCGGCGCGCCCAACCTGCTGGTAGTACGCGATCGGCGAGTTCGGCGCACCGAGATGCACCACGAACCCTAGATCCGGCTTGTCAAAGCCCATCCCCAGCGCCGAGGTAGCAACCAGCGCCTTAATCCGATTCCCAAGCAGATCCGCCTCAGCCTGCCGCCGCTCCGCGTCCTCAGTGCGACCCGAGTACGACGCCACCTCGAACCCCCACGACCGCAAGAACGTCGCGACCTCCTCAGTAGCCGCGACCGTCAAGGTATAGATAATCCCCGACCCCGGCAGCTTAGGCAGCTGCTCAGCCAAAAACGCGAACCGCTCCTCCGGGCTGCCCAACCGCACCACATGCAGCGAAAGACTCTCCCGATCCAACGTCCCCCGCAACACCAGCGTGTCCGCACCGCCATCGGTCCCCAACTGCTCAGCAACATCAGCAACAACCCGGGCATTCGCCGTCGCAGTAGTAGCCAACACCGGCACCCCCGGCGCCAAATCCGCCAAAAACGTCCGGATCCTCCGATAATCCGGCCGGAAATCGTGTCCCCAATCACTCACCGTATGAGCCTCATCCACCACCAACAACCCCACCTCAGCAGCCAACTTCGGCAACACTTCATCCCGGAAATCAGGATTGTTCAACCGCTCGGGCGAGATCAACAACACATCCACCTCCCCGCCCGCGACCTCTCCCTGAATCTCCTCCCACTCATGCAAATTCGCCGAATTGATCGTCCGAGCCCGAATTCCGGCCCGCTCCGCCGCCTCAATCTGGTTCCGCATCAACGCCAACAACGGCGACACGATCACCGTCGGCCCAGCGCCACGCCTCCGCAGCAACGCGGTCGCCACGAAATACACCGCCGACTTCCCCCACCCCGTCCGCTGCACGACCAGCGCCCGCCGCTTCTCGACCACCAGCGCACGGATCGCGGTCCACTGATCCTCACGCAGCCGTGCCGAGTCGCCTGCCAAGCGACGCAGCAGGGCTTCAGCCTCATCGCGAAGATCTCCGCCCACACCAGCCACTCCACCCACACCACTCACATCAACCACTCCACCCCTACCGCCGTCGCCGCCGTCGCCATCGCTACCGTCGCCGCCACCATCACCATCGCCACCACCATCCCGAGAATTACTCATGCCATCTTTTGTACAGGTTCCAACATCCCCAACAACGTCACACTCAACAAATCAGCAGCCTCCTCCACCCCCAACCGCCCCGCATCAGCCTCCACCACCGCCGCATGCGCCAGCGCATACACCGTCGCCATGACCCACCCCAACGGCAGATCCGTCCGAAACTCCCCACCCTCCCGCCCCCGCACCACCACAGCCTCGATCCGCGCGAACACCTGATCGTGCAACGCCCGCACCCGCTGCGGCCCCAAGTACCGCATCCCCGCCTCGAACAACCCCCGATACCGCCCCAGGATCCACGGCGCGTGCAGCAGCCGCTCCACCGCCGACGCCGCGGTCCCGGACTCGACGTCCAACTCGTCGAACATCACTTCCGCCTCGGCCAACGACCGCGTCAACAACGCCCCGACGATCGCCTCCATCGAGTCGAAGTGCCCGTACACCGTCACCCGCCCCACCCCGGCAGCCTTCGCGACCTGCGTGACCGTGGCCTCCGGCCCGTCAGCGAAGCACCGCAGCGCGGCATCCAGGATCGCGGTGATGGTGCGCTCGGCGTCGGCGCGTTTCACGATCTTCTCGGCCATGGCCTCAGCGTAATCTCCACCACCCCCACCGCCCTCTCACCGCTCTCGCCCTGCCTTCAGCGCCTGAACCCACCGCAACCACCGCCTGAACCACCGCCTGGCCCACCGTCTGACCTCACCGCCTGAACCACCGCCTGAACTCAGTGCATGAACACGGCCCCCGCCCCCGTCCCCACCTCCACCCGCCCCGCCGGCAACCCCCGCAAAACCCCGACCCCCGCCACCACCGCAACCCCCACCATCACCCCAAAAGCCGTATGAAACCCACCCACCCCACCACCCGCCGGCCCAATACTCGCCGCCGCCAAAATCGACGCCACCGCGACCCCCAACGCCGACCCCAGCTCATGCCCGGTGTTCACCACCCCCGACACCACCCCCGCCGTAGCCTCCTCGCCCCCGACCCGATGCATCGCCACCGTCGTCGCCGTCACCAGCACCATCCCGATCCCCGCACTCAGCACCACGAACCCGGGCAGCACCCCCACCACCGCGTTCCCCGACGCCGGAACCCGCGTCAACAGCCCTGCCCCCAGCGCCGCCAACGCGAATCCAACCGCCGCCGTCCCCCGGAACCCCAACCGCGCACCCACACCCGCACTTGCCCCCGCACCCGCACCCCCGATCATGCGCGACGCCCCATGCGCCCCCAGCCCCGTAGCCACCGCCACCGGCACATACACCAGCCCAGTCTTCAACGCCGAGTACCCCGCGCGATGCTGCAAATACCACGACACCAAAAAGAACCCCGTAATCAGCACCACCGTCGCAGCGAACATCACCACCGTCCCCGCCACCACCGACCGCTCCAACACCACCCCCGGCCGCAGCAACGGATCGACCGCCCGCCGCTCCACCGCAACCAGCACCCCCACCCCGATCACCGCGCCGCCCAACGGAACGAGCGTCCACATCGTCGCCCACCCATCACTCCCGGCATGAATCAGCCCGTACACCACCAACCCCACCGTCGTAGTCGCGGCCAGCGCCCCCGGCACGTCGACGTCCCGCAGCACCCGCGCCGGCAACGACGCCGGAACCAATCGCGGCAGCAACACCGCCACCGCCACCCCGACCGGCAGGTTCACGAAGAACACCCATCGCCACCCCGGCCCCGACGTCAACGCCCCGCCGACCAGCACACCGACCGCCGCGCCGCCGCCGGCGATCGCGCCCCAGACGCCAAGCGCCTTCGTGCGTTCCGGCCCATGGAACGACGTCGTAATGATCGACAGCGCAGCGGGGGACAGCAGCGCCGCAGCCACCCCCTGCACAGCCCGCCCGGCGATCAGCTGCCCTCCGGAATGCGCCACACCCGAAATCAGCGACGCGAGAGTGAACGCAGCCAGGCCGATCAAGAACGCGCGGCGCCGCCCCAAGCCATCCGCCAGCCGGCCGCCGAGCAGCAGCAGCCCGCCGAAGCAGAGCGTGTAGGCGGCCGCGACCCAGGTCAGGCCGGCGCGGCCGAGGTCCAGGTCGCGGGCGATCGACGGCAGCGCGAGGTTCATTCCGGTGACGTCGACGATCAACATGAACTGGGCCAGGCACAGCAGTGCCAAGGCTGCCCAGCGGTGGTGGAGCCGGTCCATGATGCTTCCCCTCCAACAATTAACTCAAACAACACTGTATGAGTTAACCGTCGCACCTCTCCACCCGCCAAGTCAAACATCGATGTTTGATTTACTGCACCGCTCCCGCACTGCCCCCAACTGCTCGGCCGACCGGCGAGCCCGTAATGACGCGGCCGGTGCCAGCACACGGACGATAGGCTTAGGAGATCCCCCGGTGACTGAGCGACCCGGGCCGAGTGACGAGGAAACCCATGGCCAAGGCACTGTCGGAGATCCTGGCGGATGACGTCCGCGCCGCGCTGATCGCGGTGCTGGGCGACGCGGCGCGCGGCGCCGACCCGCTGATCCGACCCTCCGACCACGCCGACTTCCAGGCCAACGCCGTGCTGCCGCTGGCGAAGGCGGTCAAGGGCAACCCGCGCGAGCTGGCAACCCGAGTTGCCGCCGCCCTGGTGCCCGCCGCCGACTCGGACGCCGCCGACGCGCACGCCGCGACCACCGCGGCCCCCACCCCCATCATCGCCGCCGTAGAAGTAGCCGGCCCCGGCTTCCTCAACCTCACCCTCCGCGACTCCGCCCTCGCCGCCCAGACCGCCGAGCGCCTCGGCGACCCGCGCCTGGGCGTCCCCCCGACCGCCCTCGGCCGGACCACCGTCATCGACTACTCCCAGCCCAACATCGCCAAGGAGATGCACGTCGGCCACCTGCGCTCGACCGTCATCGGCGACGCGCTGGTCCGCCTGCTGGAGTTCGACGGCCGTACCGTCGTCCGCCAGAACCACCTCGGCGACTGGGGCACCCAGTTCGGCATGCTGATCCAGTACCTGGTCGAGCACCCTGGCGCGCGCCCGGCCGAGGCCGAGCACTCCGGCGAGGTCGCCATCTCCTGGCTCACCACCCTCTACCGCGACGCCCGCGCCGAGTTCGAGGCCGACGCCGAGTTCGCCGACCGCGCCCGCAAGCGCGTCGTCACCCTCCAGGGCGGCGACGCGGAGTCGCTGGCGGCGTGGGAGGAGATGGTCGCCGAGTCCAAGCGCTACTTCGAGGACGTCTACGCCCGCCTCGACGTGCGCCTGGTCGACGCCGACGCGGTCGGCGAGAGCTTCTACAACCCCTACCTCGCCGAGGTCGCCGCCGATCTGGAGCAGCGCGGCGTGGCCGTGCGCAGCAACGGCGCGCTGTGCGTGTTCTTCGACGACGTCAAGGGCCCCGACGGCGAGCCGGTCCCGCTGATCGTCCAGAAAAGCGACGGCGGCTTCGGCTACGCCGCCACCGACCTGGCCGCGATCCGCTACCGCGTCGACACCCTGAAGGCCGACCAGATCCTCTACGTCGTCGACAGCCGCCAGGCGCTGCACTTCCGCATGGTCTTCGAGACCGCCCGCCGCGCCGGCTACCTGCCCGACGAGGTCGAGGCCGTGCACGTGCAGTTCGGCTCGGTGCTGGGCAAGGACGGCAAGCCGTTCAAGACCCGCGCCGGCCAGACCGTGCGGCTGATCGAGCTGCTGGACAGCGCCGTCGACCACGCCGTGGCCACCGTCGAGGAGAAGAACCCGGAGCTGGACGCCGAGCACGCGCGGGCCGAGGCCAAGGTGGTCGGCATCGGCGCGGTCAAGTACGCCGACCTGTCGACATCGCGGACCAAGGACTACATCTTCGACCTCGACCGCATGGTGTCGCTGCACGGCAACACCAGCGTCTACCTGCAGTACGCGCACGCGCGGATCCACTCGATCCTGCGCAAGCTGCCGGCCGGCACCGTCTCCCGCGTGCACGCCGAGCTGGCGCTGGAGCCCGCCGAGCGGCGGCTGGCCCTGCACCTGGACGAGTTCGGCGCGACGCTGGCGACGGTGTCCGCCGAGTTCGAGCCGCACCGCCTGGCCTCGTACCTCTACACGCTGGCGCAGGCCTTCTCGGACTTCTACGAGAACTGCCCGGTCGTGAAGGCGCCGAGCGACGAGGTGCGCGAGAACCGGGCCGCGCTGGTACGGCTCACCGCCGACACGCTGAAGCTGGGGCTGGAACTGCTCGGGATCAGCGCGCCGGAGCAGCTCTGACCTCCTAGCCCAAAGCTCTGATTCCTAGACTCTGAGCTGCACGAGAAGGGGACCGCAGGACACTGCGGTCCCCTTCTCGCTTGACATGGAGCCTCCGCCCGCCGCTCCCCGCCTCATCCGATCTCGTACTCGTACTCGAACCAGATCCGATGCGTCCCGTCCTCATCGATCTCGATACCGCCCTCACCGGTGATCCCGGCCAGCTCACCCGTACCGCTGCCCGGCACGATCGCGAAGAACCGGTTCGTGGCGTCACTACCGGTCGTCGTCGCCGAGTGGGCGAAGTTGAACGTCCCAGCACGCCCCCCGATCGTGCCTTCGAACGCTTCCATAGCGACGTAGGTACCGATACCGCGCTCCTGGTCATAAGCGGCAGTGAACAACGTCGCCGCACGCCCGACGACCTCGCCCTCAAAGGCCTTCTCCATCGCCGCCACCCCCGCCGGCGCAGCCGTGACCACGACGATCGGCACCTCGACCGTCGCGGGGACGAAAGACACCACCGTGAAGGTTCCCTCAGCTCTCATGCCGACGACCCTAGCGATCTTCGAACCGATACAGAACCTTGCGTTGCCGAGCGACACCACCTATCTTTCCGATATATCGACTCGATACATTGGAGGATCCGTGGCGAGGCTTGCCGACTACGACACCGACCAGTTCCAGAACTATGCGAAAGGGCGCGCGCTGACCGAACAGCAGCTACAGACCTGGATCGACGCCTTCCGGGCCCACCTGCCGGATCAGCGCCCGCTGTCCGGACTGGACGTCGGCTCCGGCACCGGCCGCTACACCCCGGCGCTGGCGGACGCCTTCGGTCCGGTCATCGGCGTGGAGCCATCCGTCCAGATGCGTGACGTGGCCGAGGCGCAGTCACAGCATCCTGAGGTGCGCTACCTCGCAGGCTCGGCCGAGGACCTCCCCGTGGAATCGGCAACCGCCGACTACGCGGTGCTGCTGCAAGCCTGGCACCACGTGCAGGACCAGCCGCGAGGGGCGCGCGAGCTGGCCCGGGTGCTCAAACCCGGCGGTCGGCTGCTGGTGCGCTCCGGCTACCGGGACCAGATGCCCCGGATCTGGTGGCTGGAGCAGTTCCCGCGCGGACCCGAGGTCGACGCCTCGATGTTCCAGCCCTTGCACGAGGTCATCGGGACGCTCAGCGCCGCCGGGTTCCGCGTCCGCACCTTCGGCATGGTGCAGGAGCCGTCCTCGGGCACCCGTGCCGAACTCCTGGCCCAGCTGCGCCTCCGCACGCACACGGTCTTCACGCTGTTCACCGAGGCGGAGCAGGAAGCCGGATTCCGCCGGCTGGAGGAACTGGTCGCCGCGGACCCGGACGCGCCGGTGCCCGCGATATCTCAGCCGCTGCTCACTCTCGAACGCGGCTGACCTCCGACCTGACCTCCGTCGCGATCTCCGACGCGACCCTCGCCGCGATCTCCGACGCGTCGCGGATCGCCGCCAGCACCGCACCGGTGTCGGCGAGATCGTCGAGCACGATCTCGGCGCCGGCGGCCCGCAGGTCGGCCGCCGGCGTCGTGCCGCTGGCGACGGCCACGACAGCCGCGCCGTGGGTGAGCGCGGCTTCGACGTCGCGGACCGTGTCCCCGAGGATGATGGTCTGCGCGGGGGAGTAGCTCTGCCCGTACTTGGCCTCGGTGCGGCGCCAGGCGTGGGGGATCAGTGCGTTGCGTTCGAACTCGTCGTCCCCGTACGCGCCGATGCTGAAGTCGACTCTGCTGTGCAGGCCGAACGCTTGCAGCTTCATCTCGGCGACGCTGCGCACGTTGCCGGTCAGCACCGACTGCCGTGTACCGTCGCTGGCCGCGCCGATCGCCTCCAGCGCGGCGTGCGCCCCCGCCAGGGCGCGGCCGCGCGAGCGCGTGGCCTCGGTGCGGTCCAGCAGCGCGCGCTCGACCGTGACCAGCAGCCGGGCCACGGTCTCCAGGTCGGGCTCGACGTCGTGCTGCCGCAGCACCCGCGCGGCCATCGCCCGCTCGGTGAGGCCGTTGTAGGCCATGTCGCCGCGCCAGTCCTGGCCCAGCGTGATCCGGACCGCCTCGGCGTAGGCCTCGGTGGCCACCCCCGAGGTCACGATCAACGTCTGGTCGATGTCCCACAGCACCAGCAGCCCGCCGCCCACGCCCGGCCCCTTCGCCTCAGTCCGTCCTCCGGCGCAGGGTCGCGGCGCCCAAAGCCAGTGCCAGCACCCCCGCACCGGCGATGATAGCCATGTCGGCGAGCAGCGCGCCGGTCACCGCGCTGTGCGCGCTGATCTTGTTCATGGCGTCGACGGCGTAGGACAGCGGCATGACGTCCGAGACCCAGTGCAGCACCGGCTGCATCTGGTCGCGCGGCGTGAACAGCCCGCACAGCAGGAGCTGCGGCAGCACGAAGGCCGGCAGGAACTGCACCGCCTGGAACTCGGTGCGGGCGAAGGCGCTGGTGAACAGGCCCAGCGCCATGCCCAGCCAGGCGTCGAGCAGCGCGACCAGGAACAGCGCCCAGACCGGCCCGGGCACGTCCAGGCCCAGCAGGCCGATGGTCAGCACCGAGACCAGCCCGGCCTGGACCAGGGCGACGGTGCCGAAGGCGAGGGCGTAGCCGCCGAGCAGGTCGGCCTTGGCCAGCGGCATCGTCAGCAGCCGCTCCAGCGTGCCGGAGGTGCGCTCGCGGAGCATGCCGACCGAGGTGACCAGGAACATCACGATGAACGGGAAGATGCCCAGCAGCGCGGCGCCGACCGACTGGAATACGTGCGGCCGGGCGTCGAACACCCACTTCAGCAGCGTGATCAGGACGCAGGGCACGATCAGCATCAGCGCGATGGTGCGCGGGTCGTGGCGGAGCTGCTCCAGCACACGGCGCGCGGTGGCGAGAGTTCGTCGCGGGCTCATGACGCGGCTCCGACCAGGCTGAGGAAGGCGCCTTCGATGTCGTCCGCACCGGTCTGCGCCAGCAGCGCCTCGGGCGTGTCGGAGGCGAGGATGCGGCCCTCGCGCATCAGCAGCAGCCGCGTGCACCGCGAGGCCTCGTCCATGACGTGGCTGGAGATGAGCAGCGTCACCGGATCATCGCCGCCGGCCAGCCGATGGAACAGCCCCCACAACTCGGCCCGCAGCACCGGGTCCAACCCCACGGTCGGCTCGTCCAGCACCAGCACCTTGGGCGTCCCCAGCAGCGCCGCCGCCAACGACACCCGGGCCCGCTGCCCACCGGACAGGCGCTCGACCTGAGCACCCTCCTTGCCCTCCAGCCCGACCGCGGCCACGACGCGCTCCGGATCCTCGCGAGGCGCCCCCAGCACCGCCGCGAAGTACCGAAGGTTCTCCATGACCGACAGATCTGTATAGACGGAGGGCGCCTGCGTCACATAGCCGATGCGATCGCGCAGCGCGGCACTCCCAGCGGGCATCCCGAGCACCTGCACCTCCCCGCCCGCGACACGCTGCACCCCCACGATCGACCGCAGCAACGTGGTCTTGCCACAGCCCGACGGCCCCAGCAGCCCGGTGACCGACCCAGTGGGAACCTGCGCATCGATGGCGTGCAGCACGGTCTGTCCGCCCCGGACGACGCGCAGCCCGCGGACGTCCACGGCTAAATTCATCATGTGATGAGTTTCTCGCCGGGACGGAGCGGTGTCAAGGAAGGGGGGTGGGTGTCGATCGACAGCGTGTGCGCCACCATGGTGATTCACTGCGCAGCTAGGCTATTTCACGCTCGTCGCGGTCCGCGGAAGCCCGGACCGTGGCCGAACGGCTGACTTCGCCCGCCGGCCTCTGCGGAGATCCACCGGAGGGCTCCGCTCATAACGCGAGCTCCTCATCCCCGTTGTAGAGAAGCTCATTAGGTACCACTACGCTGCGCTGACGTAGAAGCGGCACGGCCAGTTGGAAGATCCGTTCCACCGACGTCGCGTCGAAGTGCACTGCGGCATCGCTGAGCGGTCCGCCGGAGGCGACAAAAGTCCAGGGAGTCGCGCTCGATGCATGCATGCGCTCCCCGTCCGCCTTGATCAGCGCGGTGACGCCCTGTTGCGCCAGCCACTGAAGGACCCCGGCGATGTCCGTCATCAGCGATGCTCACTGTCAGACCGACTACCGGGGCCGGCCACGGCGCCCTGGCACGGAAACAGGCGGCCACCAGGGAACTTCCCGTCAGCGACGCGAATCGCGAGCAGCGACACTCGAGCAGCGACACTCGAGCCGCCGGCTTGAACTCGGCCGGCTGCGACCGATGACCGAAGTAGAAGATCACCATCGGTGTCGTGGCCCGTGCGTCAACAAGACCTCGGACGCGAGATGAACACCGACCTGCCACTTCGGAATCCGATCGATCAGCGAAAAGTACTCGACGTCCGAGAGCTCTCGACTGAGCCGCAACCAGCCGCGGCGGAACGCCTCCTCGTCATCCCCGTCGAGGTAGGCGAGCATCTCCAGATACACGCCCAGCGCGCGGTCCCCGTAGAACATGCCCGGCCGACGTACAGCGTGGTTGAAGGTCTCAATCACATGGTCACGGACCTCCGAGAAAGATGGTGACCGACGTCGCGGACGAAGACGCACGCGCATTTTGTCACGCGTCGCCGCAGCTTGGAGCAGCATTAACCACTCTGGATCTTGCTGCTAGCCGCAGCCCAGTGGGGTGGCGTGTCGCGGATCCGACGTCAAAGCGGCGCACCGTCGACGAGCTCGACCTTCCCGGCGAAGTCGACGATGTAGAGCGCGATTCCCAGCTTGCTCCGGACCTCGGACGGGACTCGCTGCGCGAAGCGGACGACCGTTCCGGCCACCACGAGTGCGTAGGCGGTGTCCGGCTCGCCCTTCATCCGTCGTAGGAGCTGGCCGTAGCCGGTGTCGAGGTCGGTGCCGGCGTCGCGGGTGAAGCCCTTCGCCTCGACCACGAGCCGGCGGCCGTCCGGGTGCCGGGCGTCGATGTCCGGGTAGTCTCCGTGCGAGGGCAGTTTCGCGCACTCAAAGCCCTGTTCCGCCAGCCAAGCCGAAAAGACCTCGACGACGGTGGCCTCGGAACCGGGACCGCTGGTGGGACTCCACAGACTCGAATTCGACACGTCCGAAGGATATGCCGCCGTGCTCACCCTGGACCTGCACCCGATCTTCCGGAACACCCGCGCTGTCGACCTGGCCCTGCGCGAGATCGTGTTCCGCGCCGCCGCGACCGGTGAGGACGTCGTCGAGATCATTCCCGGCAAGGGCTCCGGTCAGTTGAAGCGGCGGGTCCTCGCCTTCCTGAACCAGCCGCCGATCCGGAAGCTCTATGTCCGGGTCGAGTCCGACGCGAGCAACACCGGGCGGGTGCTGGTCCACTTCAAGTGAGGGCCGGTCGACCGAGCCCCATCCCGACGCGCCTCAAAACGCGCACTAAAACGAGCCCTAAAACCCGTCCTAAAACGCGTCCGCCAACCCGCGTTCCAGCTGCTCGAACACCCGGTCGGCCCGCTCGCTCGCCCGCGCCAGCACCTCGTCGCGCGCCATCCCCGCCGCCAGGTCCCGCTGGTAGTAGCGGACAGCCGTCTGCGTCGCCGCCGCGATCTGCGACGCCGCCGCCTCCAGGAGGAGCGGGTCCGCGTCCGGGAAACGTTCCATGAGCAGTTCAGCCAGCAGCATCTGCCGCTCGTGCAGGAAGCCGACCGAGCGGCTCCAGAGCGTCGGGTTGTCGTTCAGCATGCGGGAGAAGGTCCGCGAGCGCTCGACCGCCTCGGGCGTCTCGGTGAAGTACGCGTGCGTGCCGAGCAGCCACTCCTTCAGCGCCGGCAGGACGCCGATCTGGTCGGCGCGCTCGTCCATCGCCGTGCGCAGACGGTCGTTCACTTCGAGCCGCAGCGTGTAGACCAGGTCTTCCTTCGACGCGTAGTGCGTGAAGACCGTCGCCGGGGCGACGTCCGCGGCGCGAGCCACCTCGGCCATGGTCACGTGGTCGTAGCCGCGGTCGGCGAAGAGGGCCATCGCCGCCTCGAAGATCGCCTCGCGGGTCCGCTGCTTCTTGCGTTCGCGCAGGCCGGGCTCCCGGTCCGCAGGTTCAGTCGCCATGGAACAAATAATAGCTGGACTGTGTCTATCATTAGAGCGACTCTAATAATGAACACACTCCGGGGAGAGGGAGGGACCGTGTCGCAGACGAGCGATCGGGTGGCCGATCAGATGTCCGACGCGCCGTTGAACGGCGTGCTGCCCACCACCGCCACGCCGGTCGCCGACGCCGCGACCGCCGTCGCCAAGGCCGCCAGCCGTGTCGGCAACAAGACCGCGCTGCTGGTCATAGCCTGCGTCGCGCAGTTCATGGTGGTGCTCGACCGTAGTAAGTAGCTTTGAACTACCCTATCAGCCCAGGTCAGCCTGCCATTCGTCGCGTTTGCCGAAGCGTCCCGAATGGCGCGAGAAGCTGGAGGCGTCGTTCTCGCACCTATTCGCAGGGCGCCGTCGAAAGGGCCACCGACTATGAACGCTTGGACGGCGCGCTCCTCGATCGGCTGCTCGAAGGTGCTGATATGGACCAGAAACCACCGGCCGCTGCGGTACTCCAATACGTAGCGCTTTAGGGCGTCCGCCGCGACGACCGGTTCGCCGTCGGTGCGGTACTGGGTGGGTTAGGACTTGACCTGTCCGGGATCCCGTCCGTCCAGGTCGAATTCCACCTCGTTGACGGTCCGGTCCAGCGGGCTGCCCTCATACATCAGCACAGGATCTGTAGGCCGTAGTTCTCCACGGCCGTCACCGTACCGACCGCCATCCTCCGCACCCGGCCGACCGTGCTTAACCCAGCCCTGTCTCCTTTTTGATCTTCTCTGTCATCAGGGTGACGGCGATCTTCAGGGCTGTTTCCGTGAGGAAATGCGGGGCGGCGGTCTTGATCCGCTTCCAGTAGACGAGCTGCCTTTCCTCGGGCACGTCCTCGACTTGGCGGAGCCGGTCGAGATCCTCCATGACCAGCAGGCGAGTCGCCTCGTCGATCTCCTCCTCGTCTAGCAAGTTTTCCAGCTGGTTGATTCGGCCTGCCCGATCCACCCACGGATGCGGCTCCCCGCACCCGTCGCAGAACTTCGGCGGGACAAACTCGGTCCAGTCCGCATACCCCGGCGCGTGCTCCCGTCCGCGGATCCGGATGCGGCAGTTGCGGCACCGGGCGATCAACTTGGACCCGCATTCGTTGCAAAACCCGAGATCCTCGCCCGGGACGCGGGTCAGGGTGGCGAGGGCAACATGTCCGCGATGGCACACGATCGCGGCCTGATACCCGTGGGCCGCACCGTCACCCGGCTCGCCGGGACGCCAGAACGTCGGGTCAGGAGCCGGCGACGTGGGATAAGGATCGAATTTCACGAAGCGTGATCATACGCGGCGATTCAGACACCACTTGTGATCACGGTCCTGGATCTCCTCGGCCCGTCGCGGCGCGGCCAGCGAGGTCAAGACCGCCCGACGCGACAAGCTTCGCGAACATTTACACACTGCCGGCCTGGGCGCCCTGGCTGGCATCGGCTTCGTCGGCCAGGGCACCGGCTCCGACGACCCGGTGATCATCACCGGGGTCAAAACGGACCCGCACCAGGAAGCTCACCGCCGGCCAGAAGACCGCAAACGAGGTCATCGCCGTACCCCCGTCGAGCACGGCTTCGCCGCGCTCAAGAACTGGCGCATCCTCACCCGGCTCCGGCTGAACTCCGCACAGGCCACAGCCCTGCTACGCGCCAAGCTCGTGCTGACCAACCTCGAAACCACAAGTCTTCGTCCCGGGTCTAGCTCAAACCTTCCGAGCTACCTGCTCCTCCGGGGTCAGCTTAGGGTGATGAAATGATGGCCTAGTGTAGTATTCAGGGTTCTGATAGCGGACCTGGGGGGCACGCGTGTTCTACGACATTGCGGCAGTAGTGGTCATGGGAGTCCTGGCGATACTCGCCAGGAGGCTTCTGGCGGACGGCCGTCGGCTCCAACCCACTCCGGTGTATTTGTTTTTGTTCTTTGGTAAGAGCGTCCGGCGGGCTTGGTTAAAATATGAAGCTCGTAGAGTGGCTACACATCACTATCGTTCTGTAAAGAGCGATGTTGAACTTATGGGCACCCACCTCTCTGATGTCGATCGGGAGCTGCTTGCTCTGCGCATGTCGTCCACTATCACGAGGTGGAGCTACCGCAACTTCTTTGCCCGGCGCATATGGAACATATTCGCTGCATATCTGATCACCTTCACCTCTCTGATAGTGCTCGAGCGACCCAACAATGAGGTATCCAGTGAGTTGTGGAAAGAGTCTCAGTGGCTGTACTTCAGCATTGGGGCCTGCGTTCTTCTTGTTGCCGTCCTTGTGAGAATGACGGCCATGCGGATTGGTCTGTACAGTGACTTTTGGATAGAGACGGGTCCGCCGCCAGTCTTGATATTGGCTGGCATCTTCGGGGTGTTGTTTCGGGCGACTTACAGTCTGCTTTGGATCCATGATAGACGCTTGAACTCGGATCAGATGGCAGTCTATTGGGTCGCTATTATTGAGATGATATTTTTGACGCTAGGCGCGCTTGTGGCGTCAACCACGTTATCGGTGTTGCGGTATCGAGGAGCTATGGAGCCTTTGGATGCGATGGCTATGAGAGTATTCGGCATAGCGCATCGCCTATACAGGATCGAGCACAAGCGGCTGTGGACTCATGCCGGAACGGTCTCGAACGTAATTGGTGAGATAGAGCGAGCTGCAAGATCCGCAGAACGAGCTGTTCTATTGCGCGCTGTGCGGTGGGATCCGTCTTTTAACGCTGACGTACGTTCATACAGCGCAAAACTTGGTTCTGCAATTCGCGCGCACAAGGCTCAGCTGGCTAAAGCGAGTGGTCCGAAAGAAGTGGCCAAGGTGCGACAGGCGCTGATTGGCGGTCTGGTTGATTGGGCTCTTAGGGACAGGGGGGCCCTGATAGCTGCGGCGCCTGCGATTACCTTCCAAGGTAGGGTAGTCGGTGTAGCAAGGCGCATTGCCCCATCGGTTACGCTTATAGCCGCAGCTATTCTAGTGCCGATGATCCCAGCGTTGCAAAAACAGGCGACAGAATTGCATATTAGCCTTGGGGTATTGGCGGCGGTTTCTCTGCTATCTGGAGGAGTCTCTCCGGCTGCGACCGTTAGCAACCTTCTTGATAGATTTCTGCCTGGGGGCAAATGACGGCAATGGAACAAACGTCGCAGAAGTCGCACTGGTCGGCCGCGCCAGCGTGAAGATGTTCACGAGTGTCCTTACAGATGAGAGGTGAGTTCGGCGACGATATCCGCCGTCGGCTGTGACTTGTTCGCGAGTGCGACGCTCTGTCCGGCCCACATCGAGAGCGCCTCGATATCGCCGGTGGCTCCGGCCATCGGCGGTGCCGGTTCGTAGCGCACGATCGCCTCGCCGGAGGCGAAGTGCGCGATCACGTCGCCCGCTCCTGGCCGTTGCACCGGCGGCGGGCGGCCCGCGGCCTGGGCGGACCGGCGATCATCGGTGATCCTTGCTGGCCCTGGGGTTGAGGATCTGGTATCGAAGCCTGGCTCACCAGGTCAGGAGGAACAGCGGGGCCTGAGCGGACAGTGCGTCAGGGTCGCCGAGGGCCACGGCCGCCGCCACCACGAGGCTCAACGCGGTCGGGTCGGTGACGCCGCTGTTGACCGCCTCCAGCACTGCGAACCGGACGGCTCGGGACTGGGCGGCGGCCCCACGGACGTCGGCCCGGTCCACGCGTACCCGGCCGCGGCGCCGGACGAGACGGTCGTGTGCCGCGGCCGTCTTGATGTTCGCCTGCTGGGTACCGGGCTCCAGGTGGTCCAGCCGGACACAGATCGGCAGCTCGCACCGGTGCATGATGCGCTGACGCTGCTCGATCGGACCGTTCCAGGCGGTGTAGTGCCACCGGGTGGCGGTCAGTGTCGGCTTGTGGTTCAGCAGCTCCAGGTCGACGTCGCGGAAGCGCTCGTCGTAGAAAGTGCCGTAGCCGTCGGACAGGCCGGCCACCCAGATGACGTGGTCGCTGGTGACCACGGTCTTGGCACAGAACCGGGCCCACGTCTTCGCGTCGGTGTGTGGCGGCACCACCGCCGGATCGAGTATGCACCCCACGAGGGCCAGCATCTCGCAGACCACTGACACAAACCATTGTTCTGCTATGCCGTGTGGGGCTCCGCCGCAGTAGCGTCCCGAACCCTGGGGTTCGCTCGATCGTCCGGAACCCCGGGCTTCCGCAGGAAAACCGTTCGCGCTTCATGCTGCTCACCAGCGACTACGGTCCCGGCGGGGTGGAGAAGTTCGGTCGTTCTCGCGGGTCTCATAAATCCGAGGTCGCCGGTTCGAATCCGGCTCCCGCCACGGGCTTGTGGTGTCAACGGCGCGGGCATCGCCAGGCCGGCGCCGGCGGACTTCCCGGCGACGGCGATTCGCGCCGGATCGGCGGCGTCCAGCAGTGCGCGGTAGGCGGCCAGCGCGTCGTCGTGCGCGGTCGGGAACGGGCGCTCGGGGGCGAGCCCGTAGTCGACTGACACGACGCGCATCCCGGCGTGGCGGGCGACGTCGGACGCCAGCGCCACCGAAGTGCGTGGCGAGCCGAAGACGTAGAACCGCCGTGGAACCACATCAGCGTGCCGCGCGGCGCGGTCCCATCGATGGCGATCTGAAGCACCGGCACGCCACCGAGCCGACTCGGCCCCCTGCCCGACGACGTGGTCCTTACCCCACCTCGCGCTGGCGTTCATGGTGTTCACCGGCCTGCTCGCCTCCCGTCGTTGCAGCCTCGTCGTGGATGATCGGCGGCCGGTCAGAGCCAGTACCGCGGAATGGCAGGACCTCCGCTGAACGCAGGGTCATGTTGCGACCGAGTCGGTCGCCCGTGCCACCGAGGGTCTGCGGTCGTGGCGGATGCGAAACGCGATCCTGAGGGGATGTGGGTGGAGTGGCGACGCATGGAGCGCTCCGGGCTCAAGGTCGCCCAAGAACAGGTCAGGCCACTGTTCGAGCGCACCCGCGTCTTTCGGGCGTACTCCCCGTCGCTGATCCCAGGCATGATCCAAACACCTGAATATGTAACCGCTGTGCTTCGCTCAATTCAGCAGCGCCGCGGCCTGGTCGATGACGTTTCCGCCGCCGTCGCGGTCCGCACGGAGCGCCAAAGCTCCTGCACGACCCCACGAAGACCTTCGCGTTCGTCATCGAGGAAGGCGCCTTACGCTTCCTGATCGCTGACGTCGAGGCGATGGCTGCGCAGCTCGGGCACCTGCTTACCGTCCAGACTCTGCCCAACGTCCGGCTGGGCATCATCCCGGACACCGTTCCGCGCGCCCTCTGGCCGGTCGAGGCCTTTTGGATCTTTGACGTTGAGCAGGTCTCGGCGGAGATGGTCTCCGGATATCTGACCGTTACTCAGCCGCGCGAGATCGCCCTGTACGAGCAAGCCTTCAACGAGCTGGCAGCCATCGCCGTCTTCGGCGCCGATGCTCGCCGCCTCATCGCCGCAGCGCTTGACGTGCTCGGATAGCTCACATCACCCCCACGAGAGGGAGAGCCCGACCCCGGAGGCAGCGTCCGCCCAGTCACGGCGATTGAACTGGACGTCGTCGAGCACTACACGGGTGTCGGAGGCGTAGAGCTTGGCCAGGGTAGACAGCCTCGGGAACAAGTTCGGCTGGCGGATCGCGACCGCCGCCACCGATGGCCGGGGGTCAGGACTTGGGTAGGACACTGTCATATCCGGCGACGATGAGACGTTTGAGCGCGGCATGGACTTCCCCCGGGACGACCTGCTCGATCATGTAGCCGTGCTTGGGGTATTCGATGATCCGCTGGAGGTCGCCGACCATGTCGCACAGGACATGACGCGGGTCGGCGCAGGAGGCGAGGTAGTCGGCGAAGCTGATCGGCTGGGAGGAGCAGATCACGTCGACCTCTGGCCACTGGGCCCGGCAGGTAGCGAAGGCGCGCCGCTCCATGAACGGCATGGCGATGAGCATCACAGACTTCGGTCGGATGCCGGCCTGAAGCAGAAGCTGTCTGGACAGGGTGATGTTCGCGCCGCTGTTGGTGGCCTCATCCTCGATCATCGTCGCCGAGTCCGGGATACGAACCCGAGCCAGGCCGCTTGCAAGGCGGTCATGCAGCACTCGGGGGTGGCTGAATTCTCAGGGGCTTTAGAGAGCGGAGTCTGATCCCCACCGAGTACATGCAGTGATGCTGAGTAGCAAAACCCGGCCGCTGATGCCAAACCAGCCAGGGAGCCATAAAGGCGTCGCAGCAGCACGAGAGTCAGTGTGACTCATGTCACAGAACACTAAACCCGTCAGAGGGCGAGGCCGTCGCTCCCGGTGCGAACCGCATGTGCCCAATCAGTCCCAGTCCCGAGTATGTCAAATGATGCAGATCAGAGACCGTAATGAAACCTTGACTGTCACCTTGAGTGCTGGGAGGATCACGACTTGTGGGTTCGCAGAACCCTGATTCAGGGGAGGCGGCCGGGTGGTAGGACACCCGACCGCCAGAGTCCCCACCATCCAGCCACTACCAATGGGAGGGTCCGTGAGGACACGAAGCATCGTACTGCGACTACTTACCGTACTGTGCATGATCGTCGCAGGAAGTGTTGGCGCCCACGCAGCGTCAGCAGCGACGCCTTCGGGCGGGAAGCATCCCCCGAAGCACTTTAGCGTCACCGCGCAAATGGGCAACGCCTCTCCAAACGGGGCGGTAGTCTGTGACGTGCAGGCTGTTACGCCATTCAAGCTCACACCCTACTCGGCCATCTACGCCCAAGGAAAGATTAACTCGTGCAGCGCTGGCGCCGCCCAGTGTCACAGGATCGTGTATCTCCAGCAATTTGAGGACGGCGTCTGGCAAGATCGGGCATCCAAAGATGACGGTTGGAGGTCTTGCGATAACCACTTGGTTAGCGCACCGTATAACTGCCTCAGCGTATTGAACGATTACGACTTTCGCACTTTCATGAGTGTAGCTCTGGTAACCGTTCAGGGGACCACCGGCTCCGCCTTCGGTTGGAGTGACCCCGTCACATACTCCTGCGAATAGCAATGAATGTGCTTGGCCGGCTGAGCCGGCCAAGCACATTCGGTAGGGCATCAAAATGAGCGTAGAATTCAACGGCATCTTAGTGGGTAGCCTGACTCCTGCCTCCCTCGCCGCCTTCTGGGGACAACTGCTTGATCTAGAAGTCTTTGAAGCAGAGCAGCACTGGTACATAGAAATTCCCCCTTGCGCTACTAGAGTGAGCTTTCGCCTAGCGCCTGAGCGCGGGATTGGAAATTTCAGCCTTGAGTTGATAACGGCGCCCGGGAAAATGCTTCGCGAGCAGGTGAATGAACTGATCGCTAAGGGTGCCGTACTAGTTCAAGACAGGCGTGCGCCGCTCGCAGGGTGGGCGACATTGGCCGACCCGGAAGGCAATGAATTCCTCGTTCTCCCTAGCGCAGATGAGCTGAGAGAGGCATACGACATGGTTGAGGGGTAGGAAATGGAGCGGTGTCGAACGGATGCCGGCGCAATACTGCTAACTATCCTTCCCCGCTTCACAGAGGCCTGCCATAGCGGCATTGCCCGCCATAACTCACATGACAACCATTTTGTCTACGCTTGCAGCAGCGGTCAGTTTATCGGGGTCCAGCTCCAAGGCCGATCGCCGGATCGGCCCCGTAGGCAGGCAATACGCAGTTTCGCCTCACGACGGAACTCGCCGCCACGCCCGGCAGCTTGCACGGCGAAAGTGGTCATCCGGAGCTCGCGTATGTCGCGGAAGAGTGTGAAATGATTCCACTCCATTACGTCGCTGCCATACACCTCTACGAATGCTTCGTACTCGGCGCGGGTGAGTCGGCCGTCGGTAGTTACCTTTACCGCCGTGGACGTTAGATCCCACTGGGGCGGCCCTACCGAACAGCGTTCGAGATCCATGAGTATGACTCTTCCCCCGTCGAGGACAGAGACGACGTTCCCAGACCAGGCATCTCCGTGTACTACACACGTCGACAGACCCGGAATCAAAGCGTCCCATTGGACGCGGAGTGTATTGATCTGTTCCAAGAGCCAAATTCGGTCGTCCTCGGCGATATCCGCGCTGGCGATGCGCTCAGGGAGACGAACAAACGGATCCAAGTATCCCAGCGAAAGATTCTCCGGCACAGGCAGGGCGTGGAGCCTCGCCAACACCGCTGCGATTTCGGCCGGATATCCCGGCCGATGCCTAGGGATCTCGGTCCAGAACGTTACCGGCCTGTTGCGGCAGATGATCGGCTGTTGGATATCCCCGACCGCTGAAACAGCGGCTACCCCGGCGGCATTTAGCCACCGTGACACTGCGACTTCGCGTACCGCAGCAGCCTGCTGGCCGGGTCGAGAGATTCGAACGTATATGGAACTACGTAGCTGGTAGATAGTGTTCTCACCCTCGCGAACCAGGCGAGCGTCGACAGCGTCCAGACCAGCGAGAAGGCAGGCCTCGGCAAGCACCGCCAAGTCGGTCACGCGCTGCCAACCAGTGCTTCGACGCGGTCGCGAAGTTTTTGAATCGCTGGCATCGTTGCATGCGGCCCGGCCGCAACCTTCAGTTCGCGCAAATCAGCGGCCGCCCGGCGTGACTTGATCCTGCCCGCTTCCCTAATGGCGGTGGTACCGATGTTGGCCGCCTCAGCGGGGTCTCCGGTAACCATAGTAAGCGTCGCGAGCTTGGTTCGTGAGATCGCCCGGGAGCGTGCATAGCTGTCGGTGTGTCCCTGCACTGCGGTGTGCAGCCGTTCGGCGGCATGGAACGGGGCTCTATGCTTCACGGCCAGGTCGAACAGGGCATGCCCGGTATCACCGTGGTGCTGCGCGCTGTCGTAGTACGCCATCCATGGTGGGTCCTCCGTCGGCGATGCCTTGGAGAACGCGTTGTCGGCCGCGTCAACCGCTTCCAAGGTTTCCCGCACGAGCCCCTGCTTTGCATACCCGCGAGCGCGGGCGGTATAAAGCATCGCCTGCTCGGTCGCTGTTAACCATTCGGCGCGCCGCAACCCAAGATCGATGTAGCCGAGCCCGGCTGCCGGATCGCCACGCCAGATCGCTTGGCGGCCCAGCCAACTGGACATCTTGGCGTAGAGATGCCAGTCGCCAGCCTCCTCGGCGCACGACCGGCTGAACTTGAACATCTGCTCGCCCTCGTCGTGAACGAACGCGTCAAAGGCCATCGCGCCTCCGACGCCGCCAAGGTAGCCGACCGCACTCAACAAGTCGGGTTTCAACCGCGGCGGGCACTTGGCGTTTAGGAGCTGGACAGATGAGCGCAAGTGCGCTAGCAACGATTCTCGGACGAGCACGCCGCCATACGTGTGATCGAGGCCCGTGAACCATTCCGCAGCCTGACGCACCTCCTTGATGTTCTCGGTGCTCACAGACGCTGGTGGGGGTGCCGGTCGAATCGCCGCCAGCAGGTCGGTCTGTGCCGCAGCCAGACCGCCCGCCGCTGCCGCCAGAAGGGTTCTGCGTTTCACCCTTGAGAGCTTAACCTCGGCACGTAGCACTTGCTTGTCCACGCCAAAGACTCCGGCCAGCGCCGCTAGGAGCTTGTCGGACGCTGGTAAGCGGCGTTCGGACTCATACCGGGATACCAACGAGCGCGTCATCGTCGGCGTGTCCAACACGTGGTTGAGCGCGTCAGCGAGGTCGTCTTGAGACCACCCACGCGCCTCCCGGCAACCGCGTATCAGAGCCCCGATAGCCATGGCCGCAGCATACTGAAAAGCGGCTACTAATTGTGGCGACTGTGCACGATCTCCGTCACGGTTAGAACTGGGGCTGTGACGACGAGATGTTCCAGCAGCCTTGACGACGCACCGGTGGACGCTGTTGGCACAGCCCTAGCGGAAAGCGACGATCGTCGATCGTCGGCCCCGGCTGAGGTCTTTCTGCGCAGTTCCGGGGGTGTTGGCGTCGAACTGATGCCGCGCAGCAGAGCCGAAGCCCTGCTGGAGTGGACCACCGCCTCGCCGATGCTCGACGTGACGGGTGACCTGGCGCGTGGCTTTGCCTGGCAGACGCCCGGAGCAGTTCCGAGACGTTCGCACGTGGTGATCCCGTTGGCGGCCCCGGTCTGGCCCTCCGGCTGTCGCCAAACGATGGTGTTCATCGAGCTGTGGTGGGCGCGGGATGAGCAGGGATACCGGCGGGTCCGCTCCTTCCTGGGCTACGTGGCCGACCCTTGCGAGGCCTACCAGGTCGCCTGCTGCTTGTGGAGCACATGCACCACCGGCGCCGGGGCGACGGCGGCGTTCCTGTACGGGCCGGACCGGCAGGTCGTCTTCCGGATCCAGGAGGCGGCCAAGACCTGCTCGCAAACCCCTGCCGATGCCGTGCTGCGGTTCACAGCCACCGCCAACGACAGGGACACCACCGACCTGCCGCCCGACCATCATGTGAGGAGCAGCGCCGTGCATGACGAGCGCATCAACCGAGTCTTGACCTACGCCGGCAGCAGGACCGAGATCGTTGAACGTCTGCGGGAGCACGCTGAGCAGATGGAGAAGTCTCGGGACCCGCTCAGGGCGATGGCGATGCGCCGAGCTGCCGATCAGATCGAGGCCGGCACCAGCGACTCCTTCAAGGACCGTGCCCACTACCTGGTGGAGGAGCCGGACAGCGGGCCCTCCTAGACCCGGCATGCCCGCCTGAGGACCCGCCTCCCCGGGCGGGCACGCCGATCCACCGCTTGCCTCTCGCCAGCCCATTCCGGTCTGGACCGCAGTGTTCCGCCGTTGGTTGATGCCTGCTGCCCGCACACAGTGCGCACCTGACCTGTTCCCGCATGGAGGATCTGATGATCACGAACTGGTATTGCCGCCTGGTCGGCGGGCCGCTGGTGGGGATGCAGCCGTGATGACGCGCACCGGGACGCTGTTCGACGACTTCTTCCTCATGGTCCACGACGACCCTTCTGGTCGGCCGCGTCTGCCCGGCCGGATTCTGGGCCTGGGCCTGGCCTGCGCCCAGCTCGCAGAACTCGCGCGACGCGACGCTATCCGCGTCACGGACGGAACGATCATGCACGTTACCGCCGCCTCCGAGTCGGAGCCGATATCCGGTCTGCTCGGTGAGGTGCTCGGTGCGATCAAGGCGGAGCCGGGCCGGCCAGTACGGGACTGGCTGGACTTCCTCGGCGGCAGCGCAGCCCAGCGGATAGGCAACGGTCTGGGCGCCCGGAAGCAGATGTATTTCAAGCCGTCCCGGCTGAAACCGTTCAGCCGGGCGGGCCGGTGGATTCCGGCGGACAGTGTCACCGCGACGTGGCCAGCAATCGAGGTGGACACGAAGGTCTGCAACGGGCGCGCAGAAACACCCCACCTACTGCTGCTCGGCCTGGCCCGTGCCACCGGGCTGGATCATCCCGCGCTGTGGAATGTTCGCGGCCTGCTGGCCGACCCGGCGGCCATGGCCGAGGTGCTCACCCCGCTGACGGAGCATCCGCCGCTGCTGGAGTTGCTGAACCACACCACCGCGGCGGTGGCCAGTGCTGTCACCAGCCAACGCTCCCCTTGACCCCGGTTTGCTCCACCACTTCCCTGTCCTGCTTGCCTATTCACTCATCAAGGAGTTCTCATGCCCAGAAGATCACCTGCTGGCGGCGGTATTGATGCGGTGCTGGCGCGCGGCCGGCTAGGCATATCCGGGGTGCTGTTTTTTATCCTGGCCGGTGTCGCCCCGCTGACTGTGACCGCCGGGGTGGTGCCCGCCGCCTACGCCGCCACCGGCCTGACGGCCGTGCCGGCCGCGTTCCTGGTCGTCGCCGCGGTCCTGGCGGTGTTCGCGGTCGGATATACGGCGATGGCCCGGCGGATCCCGCACGCCGGGGCCTTCTATGCCTTCATCGCCCACGGTCTGGGACGGCCGGCCGGGGTGGGCGCCGCGCTGATCGCGGTGGTCGCCTACAACCTGCTGCAAGTCGGGTTGTACGGGATGATCGGCCCGTCGCTGTCCGCCTTCGCCGCCGACAACCTGCATCTCGCCGCGCCCTGGTGGGTGTGGGCGTTCGGCACCTGGGCGGTGGTGACGGTCCTGGGCCTGGTGCGGGTGGACCTGTCTGGCAGGCTGCTGGGTTTCCTGTCGATGATCGAGCTGGCGATCATCGCCGTGCTGACGGTGAACGGCCTGTCCCACCCGGCCGGCGGCCATATCAGCGCGGCCCCGCTGTCCCCGACCAGCATGCACCTGTCCGGGCTGGGCGCGCTGCTGGCGGTGGCGGTGCTGGGCTTCACAGGTTTCGAGCAAGGACCTGTTTTCAGCGAGGAGGCCCGCGACCCGCGACGCACCATCCCGGCAGCCACCTACATCTCGCTGGGGGTGGTGGCGGTGGTCTACGCCGCCGCAGCGTGGGCGCTGGATGTCCACTACGGCACCCAGGTGGTCGCCATCGCGCAGAGCCCGGCCAGCCCCACGATGCTGTTCGCCATGGCCCCGGGCGTGCTGGCCTCCGCTGCTCGCACGCTGTTCCTTACCAGCCTGTTGGCGGCGGCGATAGCGTTCCACACCGCGGTGGGCCGGTACATGTGGACGCTGGGGCGCGAGCGGGTGCTGCCGGCGGCGATGGGCAGGAGCGGCAAGACCGGTGTGCCGGCGACCGCCTCGCTCGTGCAGAGCCTGCTGGGCGTCACCGCCATCGCCGTGACCGTCGTGGCGCACTGGGACCCAGTCGGCCAGCTGTTCTTCTGGGGCGGCACCACCGGCGGCTTCGGAATCCTGCTGCTCCTGGTTTCCACCTCCGCCGCCGTGGTGCGCTACATGCTTATCCAGCCTGGCGGTGAGAGCCTTTGGCAGCGCCTCATCGCACCGGCGACAGCGATGACGCTGCTGACAGTGATGGTCGTGCTGTGCGTGATGCACTACGCGATGCTGCTGAACGTTCCGCCCGGGTCAGCCGCTGCCCGGATCTTGCCCGCCCTGTTCGGCATCGCTGCCGTGTTCGGCATCGCCTGGGCCCTGATCCTCAAGAGGATCCATCCTCAGGCCTATGCCGCGATCGGTTTGGGCGGTGCCGCCGCGGCAAAGCCCGCCGCCGGCTCCGGCATCCCCGCAGCATCGGCGGAAAGCGCGGCACGATGAGCCCCGACCACCACCAGATCGTCCTCGGCACGCCGCGCGACATCGAGCCCCTCGGCGCCCTGATCGCCCACGCATTCCACGATTTGGCGCCCTCGGTGTGGCTGATTCCCGATCCGGAGGCCCGCCGTACGGTGCTCCCCGCCTACTTCCGGCTGCTGGTCGAGGATGCCGACCGGCGCGGCTGCATCTACACCACCACCGAGCGCACCGGCGCCGCCCTGTGGCTGCCCGGCACCACCAACCAGCCCGACGCCGCTGGGTGGGATTCGGTCCTGGCCGTGGTGACCGGGCCCTGGGCCGCCCGGTTCCGCATCTTCGAGGAGCTGCTGGCCAAGCACCATCCGGTCGGCCTGCGCCATGAGCATCTCGCGATCCTGGCCGTCGATCCCGACCATCAGCGCCAAGGCATCGGGACCGCGCTGCTCGCCACCCACCACCGACGCCTGGACCAGGGCGCCGACCCTGCCGCGACCTACCTGGAGGCCAGCGACCCGGCCACACGGCAGCTGTATCTGACCTGCGGCTACACCGACCACGGCGAGCCGATCCACCTGCCGGATGGGCCGGTCATGTTCCCGATGCTGCGCCAGGCAGCGCCGGCGCCGACGCTGAATGCCAGCGGGCAGGGAGCCGGACTGTGACTGCATCGCGGACACCACCGGTAGTGCCGGGTCTGCGGGTGGAGCAGGCCGACGCCGAGATCTGGCGCACCGTTGAAACCTGGGCGGCCGCCGCCGGCCACAACCCCGGCGTCGGTGACTTCCAGCATGCGTGGGAGCTCGACCCGGCCGGCTGCCTCATCGGGCTGCTGCACGACCAGCCGGCCACGGCCGTCAGCATCATCAACTACGACGACGGCTACGCCCACCTCGGCAGCTACTTCACCGCCCACCCCGACCCCGACCCCGGGTTGCGCACCGCCACCATGAACGCGGCACTCGCACACGCCCAGGACCGCACCATCGGGGCGGACGCGGCACCTGACGACGTCGAGTACTACTGGCAGGCCGGGTTCATCACGACATGGCGCACCCTGCACTTCACCGGGCCGGTACCCGGCCGCATCCCCAACCCCCACATCGCCTGCACCCCACCGACCAACGCGGACCGGGCGCAGATGGCCGCCTTGGACGCCGAATGCTTCCAGGCCGACCGACACCCTTTCGCCCTGGCCTTCACATCCGGCCCCGAACGCTACACCCGGGTCGCCAGCGACCGTAGCGGCCGCGTGCGCGGCTACGGCCTGCTACGCCCAGCCCGCCACGGCTACCGCATTGGCCCACTGTACGCAGACGCCAGCGACATTGCCGCGACCCTGTTCGACGCGCTGTGCGAGATCGCCCGCGGCCTGGACGCCGATTCCGTCACCATCGACGTCCCCGACACCAACCGCTCCGCCCGGGACCTGGCCGAGTCCCGCGGCCTGTCCCACCTGGCCGAGACCATCCGCATGTACCGGCCCGGCCGCCTGCCCGTGCGACCGACCGCCGACAAGCTCATCTACGGCCTGACCAGCCTCAACGCGGGATAAGAATCGAGCAGAGCACCAGGCGCAGGCCACGCCTGCGCCTGGCTCCAGTCACGTTGGGAAACAACCCCTTGCAGAACACCACAAGGCCCGCCGGCATCGACTACGACCTGGCGCACGCTACCGCAGCCCGCCACCGCAACCCGGGCCTGGAGAACACCACCGATACCCGGCTCGCCCAGCTGGCCGTCGACCTGCCCAAAATGGCGGCGACGGCACGCGGCGCCGCCGCCGACTGGATAGGGATGCCGCTGCCTGCCGAGCAGGACTGCCGCATCGAGATCACCGACTACCTGGGCATCCTGCAAGCACAGATCGACACACTCAAATCCCTGATTCCTCGGCAGGCCAGGACCAGCCGGTGGCGATCCACGCTGTACGGGAAGGCCATGGCGGTCCCCGCCAACCGGATGACCGCGCTGTTCAATGACCTGAACCCGAACGAGATGCCGTACCTGCTGATCAACGCCCCGCGCCTGATGCGCCGCGCGGTCCAAGCCGAGGCCCATAAGCTGACTGTCGATCATCTGGCGATGGCGATCTGCCTGCACGAGGAGACGCACCGTCTCCAATACCTGCGCTGGCCGTGGATCGCCAGCCTACGCCAGCGCCTCGTCGTCGACCTGGACGAAGCCCGCAGCGCCCGCAACCGGCAGTGGATCAAGGCATTGAGGGGGCAGGACCTGGCCCTCCGTGCGCTGATCGAGGGCCACGCGACGGTCGCCGAATACGACGCCATGCCGGAGCTTCCGGTTGAGCAGTTGCGCGCCTTCGCCGACCATCCAGGGCCGCTTCGTGACCGGGTAGCGCAAGCTCCCCTTCGACGCATCCTCAGGCACTACCACGACGGCGAGGCCTTCGTGCGCAGCGCTGCGGCGACACTCGGATGGGCGACCTTCAACGAGCTGGCCTGGGCGGGGCCAGAAAACCTCCCTGCACTAGGGGAGATCCGCGA
This sequence comes from Catenulispora yoronensis, assembly GCF_039531695.1. NCBI lineage: Bacteria > Bacillati > Actinomycetota > Actinomycetes > Catenulisporales > Catenulisporaceae > Catenulispora > Catenulispora yoronensis. The sequence continues at coordinate 900 of NZ_BAAAQN010000015.1, read as the reverse complement.
CCCGCAGCGGTGGTGCCGGCGCATAGCCGCATAGACCCCCGACCACGGAATGCGCCCTGGCGCAGCCCTATCAGCAACCACACACCACCGGCGTGGACCACCATCGGCGTCCCCGAAACCAACCACGCTGCCCGGTGGGACAGGCCGCGGGGCTCGGACTGCCCCCACCGGGGGAAGCACCGGTATGCACTGGCCTGGCCGACACCCGCATATACGGACTCACCAGCTTCGAGACGAGATAAGAACTCACCGAAGTTCCCTCGAACGCCGACATTGCCAGACATCGCAATGAAAGACGCCCAGTCAATGACTCTTGAGCCGGCGCACATACCCATGACACGGCTGTATAAATGACCCTGCCGACCACAGACGGCGCGAAGCGTAAACTCCGGCGGTCTCTCGTCGAGGGGCTGCTGGATGGGATCGAGCCGCCCCGGCTCGCCAGGATCTACAGAATAGACCTGGAGACGGTCTATCAGCTTCTACGTGACCATGGATGCTTCTACGGCCCTCAGCCCGGCCGCTCGGCGCCGCTGCTGACCCCCAACGAAACCGCGGAGCTACGCGCGGCATACAAGGCAACGAGGAGCAGCGGCTTCAGCCACTTTGCCGACACAGCCCAGCCCGATCAGCTCTCGAAGATACTCATGAAGCTACACATCAAGTTCGGGCTGGCCACAGCCAGCAGCGAAATCGCATGGGCCCTACGACTAGACCGCAACGACGTTGCTTCCCGACTGGCCGAGCACTGCATCTCCCCCAATTTCATTCCGCCTGCCCTAACTCCACAGCAAGCTACTGACCTGCACGCCGCCTACAAGGCCACACACCCCGTCGGCGCCACCGCCAAAACGCACCCCGTACATGCACGCATCCTCACCGCGATGATTACAGTGCTGG